>NZ_JBHSOW010000098.1:0-148704 GCF_042656405.1 Paenibacillus solisilvae
GAAACCAAGTAATGCTAAGGAAACATGCTATTCTTGGCTGCTGACTCCGGAATTAGGGGGCCTAACCGAATTTCCAGTATAGCGCTATTTTGAACGTCTATAGCCCGAAATAGCTGTAAAAATCCAGTATAGATAGATGCGCACGCGTCATGTGGTTGACTGCCGACACGTATCTCCCCGCCACGCGCCTGGGAGTTGCGCGCAGTGCAGAAAATAAACCGCGAATGCCGAACACGCAGCAGGTCATTTACACAAGTGTATGACGGGTCTGCCCCCAAATTTCTCTGTTAAGATTTGAGACAGCTCCTTCTCCTCTGTTACATCGCGCGTCCGGACAGAAGTTCAATCAAATACTTCATGGACGGCGTGATTCGTTTCTTCTTGTGATAAATGAGCTGCGTATAGAAGCATAATTCCGTGGATGAGAATGCCAATGTGCAGAGACTGCCCCGCTCAAGCTCCGACATGACGGTGATTTTGGGAATGAATGCAATGCCAAGGCCATAGACCACACATTGTTTGATGGCCTCCATGCTGCCCAGCTCATAAGCCAGCTGATACTGTACCTGCCTTGCTTTGAGCACCCTCTCAAATGACCCTCTGTACGTGCACCCCTGCTCCGTTACAACCAACGATTGACTGTTCAGATCAGCCCATTCCACCTGCTGCAGCCGGGATAAAGGGTGACTCGGACTTGCGACCAACACCAATTCTTCCGGGCGTATGAGAATGCTGTTGAGCTCGGGGTCTGTAAACGGGGGATCCAATATGAGCCCCATATCCGCGTCTCCGTCCTTAACCGCTTGAATGACTCTTTCCTCAACTCCAGGTTCCAGCGATACGTGAATGTTGGAGAAAGCCTGACGGAATTCCTGCAAATACCGGGGAAGAAAGAAAGCAGCCAAGGTTTCGATCGTGCTGATGCTCAGATTGCCCCGCTCCTGCAGCGCAATAACCTCTTTGGACTCCTGATAGATGCTGACCAGCTGGTTGGCATACTTAAGAAGCTCCTCACCCGATTGGGTTAACCGCATTTTACGTCCATACCGTTCGAAAATAACCGTTCCATACTCCTGCTCCAGCCGCTGAATTTGCGTGGTCACGCTGGACTGCGCATAACCGAGCTTCTCAGCTGCCTTGGTGAAATTCTGCCATTTGGCTACCTCCCGGAAAGTAAGAAAGTATTGAATATCCACTCTCTTCCCCTCCCTACTATCAAAATTTCTGATTGTGATTATCGATTATTATAGATAACTGTAATAATAATGTACATGATATATTGTGCTCATCAACAACTAGGTAAACAAATCCAAGTTTAGCTAGGCTGGAACTGGAGTGTGATTGTCGTGATTCATTATTATGCAGAAGAGAAATTGTATTATTATCGGGAGCAGGAGCTCCAAAGGCTGGCAAAAGAGCATTGGAAATATACGGCATACAGGCATGAAGGCAAAATCGAAGTCATCCACTGGGCAATCTCTACTCTCATGTAGCTTCAAGTATCCCTGCGCCTCACCCCTTAAATTCCTCTTTCTCTGTCATTACCGCTGAACCATCATCCACCCGTTGTCATATCATGATGAGTGTGCACTTCACGTGCCAACCGCCTATCTGCCTCCACCGATATGCAAGCAAGCTCATAAGTGAAAATAAGACAACGGAGATGAAGCGATGCCTCTTCCCAAAATAGATATTCTGATTCCCGCGATCGAGAAGGATCTGGGGACACTGCCCTACGTCATCGATAGTGTGAGAAAACAGGTCCGGCATCCGATCGGGAAATTTATGATCGTTTCGCCGAACAGCTGGAAAATCAAGCAGCTCTGCGCCAGAAAAGGCTGTACATTCGTTAATGAGAGAACCGTTCTTCCGATTACGAAGAAGAACATCAACTATTCCTCAGCCAGGTGGGACCGGTCAGGCTGGCTGTATCAGCAGCTGCTCAAGCTGGGCGGCAACCGCTTAGGCAAGCAAGCGTATTATCTCGTTATTGACGCCGATACGGTACTCATCCGTCCGCATACGTTTAGGACCGGCGGCGGGCAAACCATCTTCTATTACCGCAGGTGGAGCCAGCCGGAATATTTTAGAACCTATAAGAAGCTTCTCGGCAAGAAGGCCTCCTCGCCTGTCTCCTTAGTGACCCATTATATGCTGTTTGAAAAATCCAAGGTAGCGCGCCTGAAAAGAACGATTGAAGCCAGACACGGCACCCGCTGGTACACCGCCATCATGCGGAGCATGAATAAGAAGAAGCAGTTTGCTTTCTCCGAATTCGAAACGTACGGGAATTATTTTCATGCGAATTACAGGAGGCAAATGGTGCTGCGGAATGCTTTGAACACCAGCCTGCATATGAATGCATCCGGTCTGACTGTGGCCAAACGCCAGAAGCTTGCACGTTTGTATCGGTCGGTCTCTCTTCACAAACGCAAGGGTTACTCAAGAAAGGCATAATCGGTTTAATGTTCTCTGTGTGGTTTACTAATCCTCATCTCAGGTAAACCAGGGAAGGATGTGCAGCCGTGCCCTGGCGGCTGCCCATTATCTATGTAACCGGCATTCTGAAGCTTGCCTTGGCTGCACCTCAGCTCGTGCCCTCCATGCGTCAGCGTACCGGGAGCTGGACCGCGGCACCCTTGGGAAGAGATAATCAAAAAAGGCTCATGGCTCCTCATGAAGAGGAACCATGAGCCTTCGTTTGTACCAGGCTTATTAATCGATGTAACCGACAAATCCCTTATCGAGCAAATATTCCATTTCCGCTTCCAATATGCTCTCCACGGTCATTTCATCCAGTTTCACGTTCTGCTGCTTAAGAATATAATCGACCAGCTCATCGCTGTCCACTTCGACCTCACCTTTGGCATCCACTTGCGCGTTATCAATAAACTTCTGTTCCAATTTCAAAACAAGCTCGATGCTCTTCACGTCCGCATTGGTCTCGCTTGCAATATAAGCAATAAGCTCCTGCTCATTAATCTGTTGTCCTTGATCATTACTCATTTCGCCAACTCCTAAAAGTTTTTGCGGAGCTCTGCTCATAATACCGAATATTCGGTATCAATAAGCAAAAACTCGCTTCGTAAGCATTATAATGACTCTATTGTAGCACATCACAGGCGGGAAACCGAAATGCCGGAATCGCCCGCATGGCATCTTCGTTACTTGCTTGCCGGCCCCATAACATCAAGGCCTCTGCAGGCCATAACCGTATCCTTATTCAGATCGCCCCACTGCTTCATGCTGAGGATGATCGGCTTCAGCGTTTCGCCAAATGGCGTAAGCGAATATTCCACCTTGGGCGGAACCTGCTGGTACACCTCGCGATGAATAATGCCGTCGCTCTCCAGCTCTCTTAGCTGCAGCGTAAGCATGCGCTGCGTTATGGTCGGGCATATTTTGCGGAATTCATTAAAGCGCTTGGTTCCATCAATAAGGTGGTACAGCAGAACGCCCTTCCACTTCCCGCCAATGACCGTAAGCGTAAATTCTACCGAGCAGCCTTCTTCATTCGGGCAGACTTCCTGTCCTTCTCCTCGATCCTTCATCGGCCAAGCCTCCCCTTACGGTATAAAATAGGATACTACATATCAAAAATGTGCGTACTACCGTCTTTTCATAGTATCACATATAATCGTATCAGAACATGGAAGAGAGAGGATGAAGAAGAATGCCGCTTATGAAAGCCATTGGTTTGCACCGCTATTTGCCCATCGATCACAGTGAGAGCCTGCTCGATGTGGAGCTGGAGATTCCCGCTGCGCAAGGACGTGATTTACTCGTTGAAGTGAAAGCCATCTCCGTCAACCCCGTGGATGTCAAGGTTCGCGCCCCCAAGGAAAGAACAGAACAATCCCCGCGCGTGCTTGGCTGGGATGCTGCGGGTATCGTAACATCCGTCGGAGAGGGCGTAACCCTCTTCCAGCCTGGAGATGAAGTGTATTATGCCGGAAGCATCACGCGTCCCGGCGGCAACAGTCAGTATCATCTGGTGGATGAGCGTATTGCCGGCAAGAAGCCGAAGACGCTTGATTTTGCAGAAGCTGCCGCGCTGCCTTTGACGACGATTACAGCCTGGGAAAGCTTATTCGACCGACTGGGAGTCCCGCATTCAGCCGAGCAGAACAGCGGACGCTCCATTCTCATCATCGGCGCAGCCGGAGGGGTGGGGTCCATTGCGCTGCAGCTTGCCCATGCAGCCGGACTTACCGTTATTGGCACGGCCTCGCGCCCGGCATCATCGGAATGGGCCAAACAGCTGGGCGCCGCCCATATCATCAATCATCACGAGCCGTTCGCTCCTCAGCTGAAGGCAATCGGTCATGCGAATGTAGAATATATTCTATGTCTGAATCAAACGGCCCAGCATTGGGAGAACATGGCCGAGGCTATCGCCCCGCAAGGCAAAATATGTTCCATCGTGGAGACAAGCGAGCCGCTGAATCTGACCCTGCTGAAGAATAAAAGCGCGAGCTTCGCATGGGAGTTCATGTTCACAAGGTCAATGTATGAGACGGCGGATATGGCGGAGCAGCATCTGCTCTTAGATCAGCTTGCAGACCGTATTGATGCAGGCAAGCTCCGCACGACGATCACCCACCGCCTCTCGCCGATTAACGCCGCCACCCTGCGCAAGGCGCATGCCATGATCGAGACCGGAAGCACGATCGGCAAAATCGTTCTGGAGAACTGGGAATAATCGAACTTTTCAGCTGCTGATTAACGTAGATGAACATATAGAAACCCCTCGTCGTGTGAAATGGACGCGCTTCACGCCGCTTCCATTCACAGGAGGGGTTTTTCCTGTTTACTCTCTATTCGCTTGTTGAACATCGCGGAAAACGACATGGTATCCCGGTTGAGCGGATGCGGCTGGCAGATGGACTCTCTTTGTTCTACGTGATTACGTATATACCCTGGAATCTCGCCCTCGTACCGGGACTCACGATTGAAGAGTGCTCCAGTTCCTTGTATGCTTAAATGGGGGACAAATATGACCGACTTGGATCTCTCTCACTGTGAGGAGAAGAGTCTTTCCTGATGGAAGATGCCATCGGCAAATACTTGAGCGCACCGGTCGTCGCGCTGCCTTTATTCATTATGCGATAACTTAGGCCAATGGAAATTGGCCTATCAAGTACTCCCGCGAGATTTTCCGGGGAGGCCGGGCCAAGTTCACGATTCGAACGGGATTTGTATTAATAAAGGAGGCTGACTGTGTTGGAAACGCCCTGTCTGATCATTGACGCTCAAATCGTGAGAACTAACATTAGCCGCATGGCCGCGCATGCCAAACAGCTTGGCGTGAACTTAAGGCCGCATGCCAAGACGCATAAGCTCCCTTCCGCCGCCGCACTGCAGATTGCCGCAGGCGCCGCGGGCATTACCACAGCCAAAATATCCGAAGCCGAAGTCATGGCCCGGCATGGAATCAGCGATATCTTCATCGCTTATCCACTGGTGGCCGATTCCAAAATCGAACGCGCCGTTAAGCTCGGCCGCAATATCCGGCTGACCGTGGGTGCCGACAGCTTAGAAGGAGCTTCAAGGTTATCCGAAACCGCCGGTAAACACGGCGAAACCCTGAACGTCAGGCTTGAAATCGATACCGGACTGAAGCGTACAGGCGTCCGCCGTGAGAACGCTCTGCAGCTGGCTTATCAAATTCACAAGCTCCCCCATCTTCGCCTGCAGGGTATCTTCACATTCCGCGGCCCCCTGCTGGGCGGCCAATCCACGCTTGATCTCAAGAGTGCCGGCATACAGGAAGGCACATGGATGGTACAGCTCGCGGATGAGATGAGGGCGCAGGGCATTCCGATTACAGATATCAGTGTCGGCTCCACCCCTACCGGGCTTTACGCGGCAGCTGTCAAAGGCGTAACCGAAATTCGTCCCGGCACCTACATATTCAACGATGCGATGCAAACCAAGCTGGGTGTATCCACATGGGATGAATGCGCGGGCTCTATCCTGGCAACGGTCGTTAGCCGGCCAAGCGATGATTATGCCGTCATCGACGGCGGCAGCAAGACGTTCGCTACGGATGTGCAGCCAAATACGGAGCCTCTGCGGCTGCAGGGCTTTGGTCATATCGTAGAGCTGCCGGACGCCGTACTGGAGAGATTGTCGGAGGAACACGGCGTTATCCGCCTGCTCCCTCATCACTCCGTGAAAATAGGGGACCGCCTGCGCATTATTCCGAATCATATCTGCAGTACACTGAACCTTCACAACAAGCTGTATTGGCTCGATGGAGAACAGTCGGTTGAATTGCCGGTATTAGCCCGCGGCATGCTTGAATAGCATCACCTCATGAGGAGAATGTCTCTACAATTCTGGTTGTATGGATGAAGAATGGACAATCGTCAAAGGAACTACCCGCTAACCAATTCAAACCTAATATCGGAGGAATAACCATATGTCTGTCATCGAAAATCGTCTCAAAGAACTCGGCGTCGAGCTGCCGGCTGTCGGAGAACCCAAATTCAGCTATATCCCCGCCAACCAAACCGGCAACCTGCTCTATCTCTCCGGCCAGGATTGCCGGATTGACGGCACTTTGATGTTTGAAGGCAAGCTCGGCAGCGAGCTCTCGATCGAGCAGGGCCAGCAGGCTGCACGCCAGGTCATCATCAACTGCCTGGCCGTCATGAAGCATCATCTCGGCGATTTGGACCGTGTCGTCAAAATCGTCAAAATGCTCGCTTTCGTCAACAGCGCTCCAGGATTCGCCGATCAGCCCTATGTCATCAACGGTGCATCCAATTTCCTCATTGAAGTATTCGGAGAGAACGGCAGGCACGCACGTTCTGCGATCGGCACCAGCGATCTGCCATTCCATACTCCCGTAGAAATCGAGCTGATCGTTGAGGTCAGGGAATAAGCCGAGTATCCGCTTTATAAAAAAATTCTGTTATGCAGCAAAACAAAACACCTCCAACAGATGTGTTTTTGCTGTGTTTAAGGGTGAGATTTCGCACAGGCATCCCCGTCTATTGCCGGGGGATCTCCCCCTCCCTAAGACAATTTCCAAATATAGGGTGAAAAGATAAGATGAGAGGAGAGGTTCGGTTCCCAGCCGAATACTAAGCGGCAACCGAAAGGAGCCCATATAGGCATATGTGGAAAAGGATCCGAACAATCACACGCTATTTTTTTTTTTTTCTGATTGTACTTATAGGAGCTGGGTCGGCCTATCAATGGTTTGGCGTTCGAGAGGATTTAAAGTCGTACACACCCGTTGGGAAATTGTATGACGTGATGGGCCGCAAGATGCACCTGTACACCGAAGGGCAAGGAGAGACGACGGTTGTGTTCGCAGCGGGTTGGGGAACGGCGAATGCATATGTGGACTTTTATCCGTTATACAAAGGTTTATCCTCGCAGGTGAAGATTGCGGTGTACGATCGGTTTGGTTATGGCTACAGTGATTCAACCGGGAAAGAACGCAGCATCGATGCCATTACGGACGAAATGCACGAGCTCTTTCGTATATCCGGGCAGAAACCGCCTTATATCCTCGTCGGTCACTCCCTCGGCTCCCTGGAGGCGCTTCGTTATGCGCAGCGGTTCCCGGAAGAGGTGTCGGGGATTGTGCTGGTGGAAGGCGGAAGTCCGGAATACTACGCTTCGCGCACACCGCTCACGATTATTCCGTATGTGGAAAGGGCTTTACTGAATATAGGCGTCATCCGGGCGTTCTATCAAGTTGACGGCTTTGCGGAATCGCTCGCCAGCGAACGAAACGCGCTGAAGCTGATCCCCGATAAGCTTAAGGAGATGGACCGCCAGTCGACGCTCATCAAGCTTGCGGACAAAGACATGACCGCTGAGATCAGACAAAGCCGCAAGAACGCCAAAACCGTGCTTGCCGGAAACAAGCCCTTGACTGTTCCGGTTACCGTCTTGACCGCCGATTACTTCGGCAAACTAAGCCAGGATAAGGCTTGGATGGACAATGAGGCCGGGCTGCCATCTTGGTCAACCGCCGGCAAGCAGCTGATCGTACCGGGCACTTCCCATTACCTTCATCATTACCGTCCGGACGTTGTCGTCAAGGAAATACTCGCACTCGTCCCTAAGCAATCCGAATAAGCTGCGAAGATCAGAAACCTGAACCTCTGTACATTAACGTAACGGAAAGGTTTAGAATAAGGGGGAAAGGAGCGATTCATCTGAAAATCAAAGAAATCGCAGACAAGCTGAACATTACTCCGCGCACCATACGATTTTATGAGGAGAAAGGATTGTTAACCACCTCCAAACAGCCGCATAATCAATACCGCACCTTTACTGAACAGGATATATGGCGTCTGCAGACGATTATTGCGCTGCGGGAATCCGGCATGCCGCTTGAGATCATTCACCATACGCTGGGCGAGATGGACAAGGAGAACCACGGGGAGCTGCAGTATTATCTGGAGCTGCAGCGTTCGGCGCTTGTCTCACAGTGGCTCGAGATGAAGCAGGTGATTGAGACGACCGATCATATGATTACACTGCTCAAGACGAACCATTCCCTGCCGCTTGAGGCCATCTATAAGCTGGCCGAGGGTTCCCGGAACCTCAGAGAGCTGCGCACAGCCTGGACAGACACATGGGACTACGATCAGCTCGCCTCTACTCACGATGAGCGGACAGCAAGCCATACCGGAGATTATGCCCATTATGAGGAGACGCTTAACCTGATCGTGGAGTGGGTATCCGCTGTTCAAGGCGAGCACGGGCTGGATTTGGGGACGGGAACGGGTAATTTAGCAGGAAGATTCCTGGCACAAGGCATCCAAATGTCCGGGGTCGACCAGTCCAAGGAAATGCTTCGGCAGTGCCGGCGTAAATTTCCCGCTCTGGATGTCCGCCCGGGCAACTTCCTCGCCATTCCTTATTTGGAGGGTGAATTCGACTTCATCGTCAGCAGCTTCGCCTTTCACCATCTGTCGGATGATCAGCAGCTGATTGCACTGGAGGAAATGCGCCGCGTATTAAAGCCGCGCGGCCGGATCTGTATCGCGGGGCAGCTGGACAGCTATCCGCATTTCCCCGGGTGGTTCGAGGAGAAGGGGCTACCTGCTCAAGCAGCATCGCATCATCCCCCTGCATCATATGGTTTATGCGGTCCCGCTCCGCTAGCCCAAAAGCTGAATCACCGCTCCTGCTTTTGTTTCCAGACATCAGCATAAGCGGGATCACGCTTGAATTCCGCAGCTGCAAAGGTACAAATCGGAATGATTTGCTTTCCTTCCGCACGGGCTGTCTCTACTAAACGCGCAAGCAGCCGGTGGGCGATACCCTGATTGCGGTAAGGCGGCGATACGAACGTATGATTAATGACCCATATATGCCTGTCTGAGGGCATGTAAGATATTTCTCCGATTTGTCCGGCTTCTTCCATACAAAAATAGAATGCATTTTTTTCACGAACAATGTCTCCATCCGTCTTATCCGGCTTGCCGAAGTCTTTTAATAAAGCACCCGTTTCTTTCATCTTCGCAACCGTTCCCTTTACTTCATCGACCGTATGCTGCACATCCGATTTCATTGCGTCCATGGACGCCTTCATTTCCTCTAACTCTTTCTTCATTCCACCGATCGGGTTTTTCATTCGATTCCTCCCCTTTCGTTCATGCGGGCTCACTGCCTATACGACTCTTTACCCCGTCCGATGATTTTTACGCAAGGGAGGCTGCGGGCAGCCTGTGCTGTCTGTCAAGCGCATCGCCTCCACTCCCCTGAAAATAGATCATTGACCTTCCCGCAGCGTAAACCTGTAAGATGGAAGGGATTCATCACTTCCAAGGAGGTATTCCTATGCCGGAACATAACGAAATCTATGCTTCTCAGGCGCACAAGTACCATCAGTTAATAGCCAAACAACCCGATCTTACTGCTTACATTAATGAGATCCGGCCAATCAGCGGATTGGATATCGTAGATTTGGGCGCGGGTACGGGACGGTTCACGACCGGACTTGCAGTAGAAGCAAGCTCTATTGCCGCGCTCGACGCTTCCGAGGCGATGCTGCAAATCAACGCCAACCGGCTGGGCGAAGCCGGGCTGACCAATTGGCGCACACAGGCAGCCGATCACCGGAGCCTTCCGCTCGGGGACAACACCGCGGATCTGATCATATCCGGCTGGAGCATTTGCTACTTATGCAGTACCGACAATCCGGATTGGGAGCTTAATATCAGGCAGATCTTAGGGGAAGCACGGCGCGTTCTTCGGGACGGCGGCACCATGATCATCATGGAGACCTTAGGTACCGGCCATGAAACGCCATGCGCTCCGGATTTCTTAACAGGCTACTACGAGGCGCTGGTCAATGAGCACGGATTCTCCCACCGCTGGATTCGTGCCGATTATGAGTTCGAGGACGCCGGTCAGGCAGAAGAATTAACCCGCTTCTTCTTCGGCGATGAGCTCGCCGATCATGTGGCGCAGCAACATATAACGAAGCTCCCGGAATGCGCAGGCATTTGGTGGCTTCACCTGTAGACGGGCGCCTGGAGCAGGACAAAGAGCCGTCCAAACCGCCCTTGTTCAGGCTGCATGGACGGCTCGCTCTCTCACGTCGATACACCGCAGTGTTTCCTAATTTATACTATTTATTATAAATAGTATATTTATATATATATTCTATAGTGCAAGATATAGAGTCCGACATGCAAAACGAAATTGAAATAAAAATGGCGCGAGATCTGTCTCGCACCATTTTTGATCGATTCATTATTTCGCTTGCTTCGCTGGACCTGCGGACTTTCGGGTGACCATTTTCGGCTCCACCAGGATTTTACGATAATTTTGCATCGCGTTATGTCCCAGAATGATATCCATCAATATTTGCGTCGCTCTTTCTCCGATTTCCTCTTCCGACTGTGAAATATGCGTGAAAAAACTGCGATCATCAAAGTAGGGGGCCGGATTGTCAAATGTCACAATGGAGATATCTTCCGGAACGCGAAGTCCGATTTGTTCAGCCGCCCTTGCAACATGGATTCCCAGATGCCCGTTCAGGGTGATATAGGCCGTTGCCATACCGTTCTTGAGATATTGGTATAACGGATCTTCTTCTTGAACTTGACTTTTATCCAAGTCCATTAAAATGTGAGCAGGATTGATCAAAGACCCTTGATCCGTCAGCTCGTTCATATACCCCTGCAGCCGTTCCTGGACGGTAACCGTGGAGGGAGGGGTGTTCGAACATATCGCGATATTGCGATGGCCGAGCTCCCACAAATACCTGACGGCTAATCTTGCACCCAGCATTCCGTCAGAGGCAATATAATTGGTTTCGACGCCGGGCAAATACCGGTCAATCAGCACGAATGGGAACTCATGCACTTTTAAGGATAGGATTTCCTCGTTGTACAGCTCCTCATCGATTGGAAAAATGAGCAGTCCCGCTGCACCTTGTGCCATCAGCTCCCTAATAGCTTTGGATTCCTTCTCCTTATCTCCTGCCGAGAGCATAATCGTTAGAGAGAAGTCATGGACATTGAGAATCCTTTGAATCCCCCAAAGCAAACCTATAGCAAAATAATCGTCGATTCCGGGCATGATAAGCCCGATTTTTTTTTGCTTCACCGGGGCCCGGACAGAGTCGGTTATAGACGGAACAATGGAGGACTCATGCTCAGCGAGCTTTTGCTTGATGGACATTTCTTTATCATTCACAAAGCTGCCCCGCCCGGGAATCCGATAGATCCACCCTTCTTGGGCTAACAAGTTAAGCGCGTTTTTAACGGTAATCCGACTGACGCTGAATTTTTCCATCAGCTCATTTTCCGTTGGAATGCGGCCGTTTTCCCCGTACTTTCCTTCGATAATTCCATCCTGAATATACTGTTTGATCTGAAAATAAAGTGGAGATCGCTCATTTCGCATTGGAATTGCCCCTAACTAAATTGCTTTCTATATACCAAATATAATATTTCGACCTATCAGGGCGCAACTTGTTTTAAGCTAGCCGGTTTCCCAACCTTCCAATTGATATAGAAAAAGCTTCGCCGCATGGAATCCGCACAGCGAAGCTGTTCATTCATTTTTGTCAATCAGCTAATCGGCCCAAGGTTGTTTTGTGGTGGAAATGGTTTCCTTGATAGTTGCTGCTTTTTGAATCATTAATGCCAAATAGTGATCCTGCGAGGCTTCAGCAAGGCTGTAAAAACTCGGACCGCCCTTAGCGTAAAGATCCATTTTCTCCAACGAGGTGGCAATGGCAATTTCATCGTCTGTCAATCTTCCGGGAATAAAAGGATTTTTATAAACAGCTTCTTCCCCTAATAATATTCCCTTTAAATAATGCCCCTCCAAATTCCCATCTATTCCTGCGCTGATTCTAGCCAATTCAAGATCAACGGCTTGGGAGTCCTTCATATATTTTACTTTGTAATTGTTAATTTCTCCTCTTATTCCTCGAACCAGGATGCGCGGTGAACGGACCCACGAAAAATATTGGTCGTTCGTAAAATCGTAGACACCCAGTTTGTCGCCAAACCTAATGTAGGCAATCGTTTGTATGGACTCTATTATTTTGTTGCCGAGCACGATTCCACTTCTATTCGGGTTTTCAACAAGCGGGGATGTAAATGATAAAGCTTGTATGGTTGCATCCTCATACGTGATTCCCAAAAAATGGCGTATTAAGCTAATGCCATGGTAGTGATGAGCTGCGGAAATTTGGGCCTGACTAATTTCGCCCAGCTTTCCGGATTTTGAGATTTGAAGACGGGCTGCGTGATAAGGTTGAAAAATGTACTGCTCTGCGATTTGTATTTTTGCATTCTTATCGATAGATTGATGCAAAGCCAATAGCGACTCCATATCAATGGCGGGCGGGGTCTCGCACAGGACAGGTATCCCTCGACCAGTCAGTTCAATCATGTAGGAAGGAGCCACATCCCTAGGCACACTGACAATTACAAACGAAAAATTTGATTGCTCTATCAGTTGGTTAAGTGTCGGATAAGTCTTCACTCCCCATTTTTGCTCAATCTCCCGACTTCTCTCCTCATTACGGACAAACATTCCCGTTACCTTAAACCGATCTGGAAATTGCTGGGCAATTCTCAGAAAAAACTCAGCCCTCCAGCCTGCGCCTATAATTGCAAATTGAATAAGATCCATTTTCATTGTCCTCCCCTTATTCAAAAAATGACTAGCACAATGGATGATATGAATCCAATTCTCAGCTAGTCATTTTTTAAGTTAACGGCTATTTATTTTATGAATATTCTTGCCCTGTCATCAAGTCCCAGAAATGAATCAGTTCCTTTTCATGGCGGGGTTCATCTCTTCAACTGCTTTCTTATGTTTTGGTCAATATTCTTACGCCAAACGGTTCAATTTCAAAACGTCCTTGAAGCTCCATGTCTTGAATCACATCCCAATACGTTCCGGACAGCACGATTTCCTGAAGCTCAGAAGCGCGGTTCATAATAAAATATATTGATTTATGTCCATCTGTACGAACGGTAACTTCCACTTCTCTCGGAACGTTTATAAGCGGTTGAACCCCAGTCTCCTGAAGCACTCTTGAAACAATCGATTCATAAAATCGGTCGTCTTCCGTAAATGTTCCGATATAGTAGGCTTTACCTTTTCCATAACTATTGGACGTAACGGCCGGGTATCCTTTATACCATTGGCTTTCATATCGGGCTATCACTTCAGCCTGGACGGGTTGGATCAAGTCTACCCAACGGGAAGAACTGAAAATATCACCGTTCGCTGCCGACATGAAGTTAACTTCTTGGGGGTTAAGCGCGAAAGATTCCTCGATTTCGATCCCCAGCATGTTCCGGATAACGGGTCGCAAAGTGGATCTGACAACATTGTTATATTCATCCTTAGCTCCGGACCTAAATGTGTATACCAGGGTTCCCCCTTGTTCCACATAGCGTGCCAGATTGTCGGCGATCTCTTGGTCCATTAGATACACTAGAGGAGCGAATACTGCTTTGTATTTACTTAAATCCGTTTTGGGTTGAACCAAATCCGCCATCACGTGCTGCCGCTGCAGTTCCAAGTAATAGGTTAAGAAGTAATCCCGATATTGTATATCAGGATGAGGGTAATAATGCTCCAGCGCCCACCGCGAATCGTAGGAAAACAAGATAGCAACTTCGGCCTGGCAAGTCGTTCCTTTTAAAGCCGGAGCTATCTTTTGGAGTTCCTCGCCCACTTGACTAATTTCCTTGAAAATTCGATTGGTTTTGCTGTCGTAATCTAAAATTCCTTTATGGAACTGCTCCTGACCAAAATTGCTCGGGCGCCAACGGAAATATAAAATCGCGTCCGCACCATGGCCGATCGCTTGGTATGTGTACATCCTTGTTTCGCCCGGAGCAGGGGTTAAATATCCGTTATGAGCCCATCCTGGGGGTCCACTCTTCTGCTCGACCACCCAGAAATTTTGATTTTTTAAGCTCCGCATCAAATCGAGATCGGCAGAGTTATATGAAAGCGGTGGATAATAATTTGTCGACACCATATCAATTTGTTCCGATAACTGGTAATAATCCGTATGATACCTTGTCATACTTTGCAAGTTGGTCGTTATCGGTTGATCCGGAGCAAGTTTCCTAAATGCATCACCCTGCTTCATCACAAATTGTTCTGTTGTCCAAGATACAAATCTGTGGTGATCCTGCAGTAAACCAGGGTTATGCCCAAAGCGGTTGGTCATCGCCGGCAGCCAAAGCTCATCCCAATCCGATATCTCCAGGCTCCAAAAGACCAACCCCCATGCAGCATTCAGTTTTTGGATAGTACCGTATTTCTCCTTCAGCCATTCAGTAAATCGAATGCGACAGTGCTCGCAGTAACAAATATTGCCGTCCCCATATTCATTATCCAAGTGCCAGGAATGGACAAGCGGATGGCTTCCATAACGTTCTGCCATCTTTTCAGCCAATCGTAGCGCATATTGAGGCCAATAAGGATGATTCAGACAAATGGTATAACGCGATCCGAACGATTCGCGGATGCCTTCTTTCGTTACTACCGCTAAATCAGGAAATTTTTTGATTAACCACGCAGGGACATTTCGTGCCGGAATCCCCATCATCACTAACATATCCTGCTCGTTGCAAAGCTTCAGAAACCGGTCTAGCCAGGCAAAATCATATTCGCCTTCCCGGGGTTCGAGCCTGCTCCAAGCAAACTCGGCAATGCGGACCATATTGAAACGAGCTTCTTTCATCAAACGCAAATCCGGTTCCCACATCGTTTCATCCCAATGTTCCGGATAATAATCGACACCGTAATACATTTGTTTATTTCCTCCTCATTCAGATAAATTAGAACGGCACAAAGCGCCCAATAAAAACAACTAATTACTCCTTTTCTTCCCACGCCCAAGACATTATCCTTTTATGGAGCCGGCTGTCATGCCTCCGACTATCTTGTTTTGCAAAATGAGATACAAAACGAATAAAGGTACGAAAGAAATGACTAATGCCGCAAACATCGGTGTCCAATTCGTCCCGTATTCTCCAACGAAAGCTGTGAGTCCAAACGGAAGTGTCCTGATATCTTCGGATGAGGTAAATATCATCGCAAAGAAAAGCTCGTTCCACATCCAAATGAAATTAACGATGGTTACCGTTACGATTTCCGCGGATAAAAGTGGCGCGATGATTTTGAAAAAAATTCCGAACGCGCCGCAACCGTCCATAACGGACGCTTCTTCCAACTCCCTGGAAATAGTTTTGAGCCGAGCGGATAAGATCAATATAGAAAAGGAAACGGCAAATGCTACATAAGGCAAAATCATGGACAAATAACTATTACGGACACCCAGCTCATTCAGGATTTGAAAGAGTGGAATGGCTACTGCGTGTCCAGGCACCATAACACCGATCAATACAAGCGAAAGCAGCGTTTTTCGAAAAGGGAACTTCATGCGAAGCAACACAAACCCGGCCGGAACCGTGACCATTATAGTCAGAAGGACAGAAGTACCGACAACGATGACACTGTTCAAAAAGTATTTTTGTACTCCTCCAATCCAGGCGTTCGTGAAATTTCCCCATTGTATCATCTCCGGAAGGCTCCAAGGGTTATTCAAGAATTCCTGGTTCGTTTTTAAAGAACTTAGCAAGAGCCATGCGATTGGCATTAAATTGAAAAATAGGAAAGCGTAAACGAGTATATGCTGAAACCATCTGGCAGTGATCGACTCTTCCCGGATTCTTATCATGTTAATCACCCCCTAATAGTGAATTTCTTCTTTGCCTTCGAACATGGAAATGAACTTACTCACCAAGAAGCACATGATGAATAATAGGAATCCCATCGCAGCCGCATAACCCATATTCATTTGTAAAAAGCCGACATCGTACATGTACGAGGACAGAACTTCACTCGCACGATTGGGGCCGCCCTTGGTAAGAACAAAAACATAATCGAACGATTTGAAAGCGCTTGTGGTTAACAATAAAAGAGAAACATGTATGACAGGCCTCATCATAGGAAGAGTAATGTATCGGATCTTTTGCCAATGGTTAACCCCATCGATTCTGGCGCTGTCGGAGATCTCCGAAGGTATGTTTTGCATACCAACCATATACAGCAAAATGTAAAAACCGATGTGCTGCCACGCCATAACGAAGCCGATCGCCGGCAATACTGTATAACTATTCGCTAGTAGAGACGTTTTCATCTCGATATGGAACAAGGCCAGAAACTGATTCACGATGCCGTAATCTGGATGATACATGTATACCCAGAGCGTACCTACCGCAACGGTTGACAACAGGTTGGGAATATACATCATCGAACGGACTACTTTTGTGCCGGCTAGCCGCAAAGTAAGCAGCCAAGCCAATATGAATGCGATGGGAATACTGAATACGATATTGACGACGAGCAGAATAAAAAGATTTTTTACTGAGCGTATCAATACGTCGTCTGATATCATACCGATGTAGTTCTGCAGTCCTACCCACGTTTTCCCGTTCATCATATTCCAACGGAACAAGCTCACAACAAACGATTCGACAATGGGGAGCAAACAAAACAGCAGGTAGAAAAATAAGGCGGGTAACAGCAAGACGATAATTGCGCGGTAATCCCTATAAATTTTTTGCATGAAACCACCTCTATCCAATAATGTCGTAGCTTATACAATGAAAAAGATGAAAGCCGCTACTCTTCCCGAGTCGAATACAGGTGAAGGATGTAACGGCTTTCACGATAAACGTGTTACCGCAATGTCGTTTAATTCGTTCGCATATTTTTCACGCGATCTTCCAGTCGTTCCATCACTTTTGCGGGATCTTCCCCTATCAGAAGCTCTTGGACCGATTTATTCATTTCTCCACCAATCGTTTGTTGTCCAAGAATACGATCTGGGAAAGTAATCGTACTTTTGACTTGGCTGATCTGTCCCAAGAAATCGGCAAGCATCGGTTCTACTGTCGATTTATCATATTGGATGTTGGTTGAAGGGAGCTGAGAAATGCTGACTAATATATTTTGGTACTTATCTGAAGTGATCAGCTTGATAAACGCACTGGCCGCTTCCTTGTTCTTCGCATCTTTTGAGATCGCAATATTCCAGTCAGGGGCCAGAATCCAATCGTTCAAGCCGGTTTTTCCACCTGGCACCTCAGGCCAGTTGAAGATTCCTACTTTGCCGTATATGGGATTTTCCACGCCGTTATTAGCGTCGGTTTTAACTCCAAGTTTTGCCAATTCCCAGGTACCATTTATCCACATTGCAGCTTTGCCCTGCATGAACATCTGTCTTGAATCGTCCAAGCTGGCGCTGTTTGCATCTTGATTGAACGCACCTGCACTAACCATCTTCGAGAAGTCTGCAGCCGCTTTCATAAAGACATCGTCTTTAAAAGAAATTTTGCCGGATTGTACGTCGGTGAATGCTTGGCTTCCGCCATAACGGTATGCGAGCATATTCAGGTATAATCCGCCAGTCCAAATATCTTTATTGCCGAGTGCAAAAGGAGTAATTCCTTTAGCTTTAAGCGTTTTCACAGTAGTGAGCAAATCATCCATCGTCTTCGGCACTGACAATCCATTCTGGTCGAAAATGTCCTTATTGTAGTATATCAGTTGTGCAGTTTGCGAGGACGGTACTGCATACTTTTTGCCATCAAACGAGACTGTATCCAAAATACCAGGGACGAACTTATCGAATTCGGAGCCAAGCAAATCGTCCAATGGCTCTAAGGCGCCGGATTTGACGAATGGTTGCATGAAACCTGCTTCACGAACAAAGAAAATATCAGGCGCGTTGTTTGCGGCCACCTCCGTCGTAATTTTCGTGTTGTAATCGTTTGAAGTGAAAGACTGATATTCAATGACGGCGTTGTAGTCGTTATGAGCATTAAATTCTTTGATCGCTTCATCAAGAACTTTTGTCTTTGCAGGATAAGTATCGTTAATCCAACCCCAAAGACTTAACTTGACCTGTCCGGTATTCTGACCGGAACCGCCGGTGGAACCACTGCTGCATGCTGTCAACGAAAAAATGCAAATCAACGTTAAAATGGCAATCATAGTTTTTTTTGTGAACTTCATATTAACATCTCCCTTATAACGTATTATGGATAACATGGTAAATAACTTGCGGACCCAGTTTCGCAAAGCACCCACGAATCACTGACCTCCTTCTTTTTGGTTCAAAGCTGTGAGGATTTCGGTGCTAATCGAGTTGGTAATGGCATCCACACACTGTTTGCCGAGCTCTATGGATGCCGACTTCGTCAAATCGTCTTTCCAAGTCCATAACGCTTCTTCTTTATACCAATCGTTTGGCGGATTATCGTATATTTTTCGGATGGGCGTATCCAATCGATAATTTTCCATATGGGTGAGTTCTGAATGAAGATACATGAACATCGATGTTTCCCACTTTCCGGCATGGTCTGCTGGAACTTCGCCATTAATCGTTACACCTTCGTATTCAGGTTTGGCTATAAGAGTAACTCCCGGATATTCGGTCATATAGTTATAAGCAAAATTTTTCAAAAAATTAACCTGACATGGTCCATAATGACCGGTGATCAGTGCAATAACCTGAGCTCCTACTTTACGCAGTTGATCGCACAATTCCGTAAATAGAAGATTCATTAAAGCCTCAGAAAAAGTTAGAGTGCCTGCATATCTGGAATAGCCCGGCCGCCCGTAATAATTGGGGGGCAAAACAATGCCACCTCCTAACTTCTCGGCTATCTTTAAGCAAATGGCATGCGCTTTTAGTGCGTCTAATCCAAGCGGCAAGTGGTCTCCATGCCATTCGAGCAAGCCTGTCGGCACTATAAAAACCGGCATCCGTTCAACGGATTTGAGAAATTCGGCAGGCATCATTTCTTCATATCTATATTTTTTTTCCATACAATATCCACCTTCCTTGCAGCAAATTAATAAAATTTCCTTTAAAAGTAAATTAATACCTGCTTATCGTAAGGTAGAATGTGAGTCTCTATCGATTCATAATTTGATTGTTATTAAAGATTCCAATTTCTCCTGGACTTATAGCCCGCTTTTTCTAGAAAATCCATTTCGGTTTCACGAGGCAAACCATTCATGTTCACTTTGCCAGTTTGGGAGACAATCAGCATTTTGCAGGCCATTTCCAAGGTCTGCAGCGCCATCCGAGCCTCACGGATACTAACGTCGTAAACCAGTACCCCGTGATTTTCAAGCAGCAGGATGTTTGCCGCTTTTGCCTTCTCTGCAACAGCATCACCTAAAGCCGTGCTTCCCGGGTGATGATAGTTTACCCGTTCCACCTTCTCTAAATAATACATCGTCTCCACAAACCAGTTCGACGGGATCTCGATGGAAGAACAACTGACAAGGGTACTGTAAAAGGGAGAAGCATGCAGTACGGCTCCAATATCTGGGCGATTTTCATAGATCGCACGGTGCATCGGCGTTTCTTTAGATGGCTTCTTTCCGCCTTGCTCCAAAGATTGTCCTAAAAGCAAGCACTCAACAATATCCGAGTTTTCCAATTCACCCAAAAATGTGCCGCTTGCAGTAATCAGATAGCGGTCTTCGTTAGTACGTGCGCTAATATTCCCTGCATTTCCCCAAGCCAACCCGTATTCCATCATATATTTTCCGGTTTTCTTCAATTCTATTCTAATGGATTCAATATCTGGCATGATGTCTCACTCCTTCTTATCCTGTATTCATACACCGCCGTTCGGTGTCAATCTGTTTATTTCCAAGCCATTGGCCTGCAAAGTAAGGTTTTTTGCGCAGACTTAGTTGTAACGGGTTGATGGTTCTCCAGCAGAGTCTGTCCCTTGTATTTCTTGAGAACACTTTTGTAAGCCCTTTCAAAGTCTCCATGACCTTACGTAGACCAAACTTGTGCAAGCGAATGGAGCATAAGTTAAGAGAAAGCGCTTTAATAAAATTCCCTGAATAGCAGCGGAGAAACCGAATTACTGGAAAAGGGGGCGGCAACCCCCATCAAGGCAAGATCTCCATAGTTTAAAGGAAATAAGAGACAATCCATGGCCGGAATAGTAAACCAATATTTAAAATTCAACCAGCACTTTTAAGGAAGAATCCTCCTTCTTATCGACTATTCGGAATCCTTCCGCTGCTTGCTCAGGGGACAACCGGTGAGTAATGATAACACTCTTGTTAACGGCTCCCGCAGCAATCAGATCAATTGCGGTAATCGTATCTTCCCGGGTATAAGTCATGCACCCTACGATTTCTTTCTCTTGGTTCTGCAAGTTATGAATGTTGAACGTCTGGTCTCCATGGAACATGGCAATGGTGACGACGCGTCCGCCTTTTCCCAGAAGCGCTAAAGCTTGGTCAATAATTCCGGGAACCCCTGCAGCAACCAGGACCTTATCGAAACTTCCGCCGACCAGCATCTTGGCTTCTTCCATCCATTCCTTTTTGTTCAAAATGTTCAGAGTGTGAGTAGCACCCATGTTCAGAGCACTGTCTAGTGCATAATCCATGACGTCCGTAACGAGAAGAGTCGTTGCTCCCGCTACCTTCGATGCTACCATTGCAAGAAGACCAATCGGGCCCGCACCTAGAATAGCTACCTTATCTCCTACTCCGATGCCCGCTTTCCGGACAGCATGAACGCCTACGGCAAAAGGTTCAACAAGCACCCCTTGTTCATAATCCATCCCATCCGGCAGTTTGAATACCGTCTGCTCTGGTGCGGCGAAATATTCCGCCATCGCTCCATACCAATTCCCAATTCCAGGTGCTCCGCGATTTTCGCAGTAATTGATGTTGCCGGTCAGGCAATATTCGCAAGTGCCGCAGCCGGTTTGGGGTTCTACTGTCACGTGATCTCCCACCTGGAGCTTGGTAACCGCCTCACCGATCTTGACCACCTCGCCGGAAAGCTCATGTCCGATAATGACCGGTGGCTTACGGAAAGGATGAAGTCCTTTGTACGTATGAAGGTCTGAACCGCAAATTCCGGCTGCCTTCACTTTGATCAACACTTCATTGGCAGCGAGCACCGGTATCTCTACTTCTTTGACGATGACGCTATAAGCATCTTGCACAAAAACCGCTTTCATGGTTGTCCTCCATTCTATTTACATTTGCTGTTGTCTTACACGTCTTACATGAATAATTTCTTCTTGGAACGCTGGAGATGATCTTGCATTCTCTCAATGCTTTCGGCCTTACCTTGCATTAAAAGCTCGTAAATTTTGACATGATCCTGCCAGAACCCCTCCATCCTGTGCGGATCCTTCCTAAGATGGCGAAGCGTGATTCGAATCAGATGATCCTGATAATTGAGCAGCACACGATATATTTCTTGATTACCGGCGAACCTGCATAAAAGCAAATGAAACTCATGATCGGCTTTACAGAAGGCTTTGATATCAAGGCGTGTGACAATTTCTTCTGATTCTTGAAGATTGGCCAATAACAGGTTGCTTTGCTCTTCATTAAGCCGGCCTAGAATGGCTTGAATGTTGAAGGTTTCAAGTACAGTCCTGAGATCGTAGATATCGACGATACGGTTCAAAGCCAGGTCGTTGATAATGATCCCTTGCTTAGACGACACCGTAACGAAACCTTCCGACTCCAGACGGGTAAGCGCCGATTTGATCGGGGTCTTGCTCATTTGGAGAATCTCGATTAACTCACGCTCCGATAAGAAGCGGCCAGGCACGAACCTTTCGTCAAGAATCCGCTCCTTGATCTGATCGTAAGCAATATCTTTTAGTAGAAGCGGTTCACCTAATCCTTTGGACTCCTCCATTGCTTGCGTTCTCCTCCCCCCTTTCTCGCCCTCGCTCTCATGATATGCCGGCATCCCGTACTCTGGCGAAATAATCCGGGCTGCCGAACTGTCCGCCTTTCAGGGCGAGCTCGATTCCGTCCATACCCGCATCCTCTGAATAGACTCGGCATAGGGGTGCGCCAGGCGAAATAGAGATTAGCATTTCCATTCCGTAAATCCCCATCTCGCTGGTCACGAATCCGGAGGTGTCACCACCTGCGATGATAACCCTTCTTAATCCGGCTTTACACATGATGTGTTTCGTCCATTGCCCAAGCCGCCGGCCGATAAATTCTCCTGTTTGCGAACCTTCAATGCCTCTCTTAGAGAACTGCTCGCGAGTGTCGGCAATCGCCTCATCCTCCGGACCTAGCGCTGTATAAAGAACCACGCTATCCCCTTCATTCAGTATGCGGATCGCTTCTTCTAGCGTCTCTTGAGGCATACTCTCCGTATTGGCGAGCGCTGCTGCGGGAATCCGAATACCGTGGAACCCCTGTTCTATAGCCATTTCAATCTGCTTCTGGCTAATCGGCGAGGCGCTTCCGGACACCGCTAGAATGTTCTTCGCCGGTTTCATGCTGGCGGGTGGCGCTGCTTGCCCTGCTTGAGCAATCCCGGCTTTCTTCCAGAATGCCGTCATCGCGTATTCTACGCCGGATGATCCGACGACGAACCTCTGGCCTTCCTTGGCCGCATCCCAGATCAGCTGGCCGCTTAACGATAGGCGAGCTTCGTCCAACACATCGATCAGCAGGAGGGATGGTTTTGCGTCCAGCTTCCGCTGGTAACGTTCGTTCACGAGCGCTGGATCGCCTTCAAGCTCAAGGATGTTCATCAAGTCGATTTCCTCGTCCAGCTGCTCTCTCAAGTGAAGTCGTAAATCTGCCTCGTGCATCGGAGTGACGGGATGGCGGGACATGACCGGATGGCGATCCAAGCGGTGAACTTGTCCATCCATATGGGCGAAGTGTTGACCGAACAGCGTATACCTTCCTAGCGCTGGCGCTCCCACCAGCAGAGGTACCGTTGCCTGATCCGGGAAGAAGGTGCGCGAAACCCGGATAGCTTCGCCAATGCTCCCAACCTCAGGCGACGAGTCAAAGGTGGAGCAGGTTTTATAATGAACGATCGGTGCCTCGAGGAGCGATAAGCGCTCCATCACCGGTCTGACTTCCTTCTCTAGCTCAAGCGGATTCTTGGCTCTGCTTGTGCCGGCTACGCCTACGCAGCGGATACCTTCAAAGCGGCTTAACATGTCCGGTGTCGGGGCTTCGAGGAACAATACCGTTCTGTGACCGCTTCTAGTTAGCGCTTCCATGGCATCTGTCGATCCCGTAAAGTCATCCCCGTAAAAAGTGAGTAGAAGCTGTTGGTTTTCATTCATCGTTGTATTCCTCCAAGTTATTCGCCCTACTTGCTTACTTGCTGCCGAACACTCATATAGCTTCCCGGAGTTCTGGACAGGGACTTAGCATAGGCGGACAATTCGATATCATGTACAGCGGCTTCGCAGCCTTGCTGCAGCATACTGCGCACTCCTTTGGCAATTCCACCCGGGTGTGCAAGAATTCCGCCGCCACCGACCAATCCAACACTATTAATTCTGACCATAACTCAGGTGCCGCCAGCCTTCACGAGGTCATGGTTCCTCTTCATTTCATCGATGTCGCCGGATTCCATCATAGATCTATGTTAGATCTATTTGATATCTATACTATGGTATGCGCTTTCATATGTCAACAGATTTATTTGCTTATCAACGATAATAGATTCCCACCGACCTCCTGGTGAAGCACATGCTAATGTTTCTCAACATTTGTTGGAAAATGGTTTCGGTTCATTTTGGGCAGTTCCAACGAAGCTGAAGGGGTTCAGCCGAATCCCGTGGAGCCGTTTAGTATTGATGGGCAATTTTTAGATAGGTTGTGGTCGATTGCACGAATGGAATTTGGTGAGTTTAAACGAAAGATGCGGCGCGAAATGGGGAAGCAGAGCGACATCCAGGCGGCTTACTATTGGAAGACTGCCCAAGGCATAGATCCAAGCCCAGTTCTATCAGGGGTAGGCATCAATTGAAATCTGTAAGCTTTGGTAAGACGCTCCGCTGGAGCTTGTATCGCCAACTCAAAGATATTGAAGTGGTCCTGCTCGAGCTAGTTGTTGAGGTGTGCGAACGAACCAGACGGCATCATAATTTGGTTCCGTTGTTTCGGTTTCCGCTGGGGAAACCGATGGTGAACGGTCATTTTGGTTTTGTCGCACATATCCAGAAAATTCTTCACCGTTCCCCCGGCTTCGCTCACTTGTTTGAAGCTGATATATTCCCCTGGTTCAAAAAGAAGTGTATTAATGCCTCGATATGGCTTTTGATTTTTCCAGTTCACCGCTGCGCCAAGGAACAACGCCGATTTCCAGTAGTTGAATTATACGGTTCGTTATCATTTCATAGATTTTCTCGCTCATTCTTTCCCTCTCCTTTATCTGTGATATAATGGAGGGGTAAAATCGTCCAAAGTATTCGCCCCGGCCGAATTGCTTCCTTAAAGCAAGTCGGCTTGTTAATATTCATCGGGCAGTAAAAATGTGGTCGCGGCGCTCTACGGGATGCCGGCATATCATGAGGGCGAGAAAGCGGAAAGGAGAATGCAAGCAATGGAGGAGTCCAAAGGATTAGGTGAACCGCTTCTACTAAAAGATATTGCTTACGATCAGATCAAGGAGCGGATTCTTGACGAAAGGTTCGTGCCTGGCCGCTTCTTATCGGAGCGTGAGTTAATCGAGATTCTCCAAATGAGCAAGACCCCGATCAAATCGGCGCTTACCCGTCTGGAGTCGGAAGGTTTCGTTACGGTGTCGTCTAAGCAAGGAATCATTATCAACGACCTGGCTTTGAACCGTATCGTCGATATCTACGATCTCAGGACTGCACTTGAAACCTTCAACATTCAAACCATTCTGGGTCGGCTTAATGAAGAGCAAAGCAACCTGTTATTGGCCAATCTTCAAGAATCAGAAAAAATTGTCAAACGCCTTGATATCAAAGCCTTCTGTAAAGCCGATCATGAGTTTCATTTGCTTTTATGCAGGTTCGCCGGCAATCAAGAAATATATCGTGTGCTGCTCAATTATCAGGATCATCTGATTCGAATCACTCTTCGCCATCTTAGGAAGGATCCGCAAAGAATGGAGGGGTTCTGGCAGGATCATATCGAAATTTACGAGCTTTTAAAGCAAGGTAAGGCCGAAAGCATTGAGAGGATGCAAGATCATCTCCAGCGTTCCAAGAAGAAATTATTCATGTAAGACGTGTAAGACGTAAAATTTCATCCGGTTTTTCATTTGGATCGACAGCTCTCGGAATCGTGACGAATTCTTCTTTCATCTTGCCATTGACGACAGAATTGCCACCTGAGCTGCCACCCTCTGAGCTCTCCGTGCCTGCTTTGTTATCGGATTCGCTTCGGCAAGCCCGCTATACCGAAGGAAGGGTAAAACACAGCGCCAATAACGCAACCCTTTTCATATAAATCCCCATTCGAAGAGTAATATTGCATTTTTCAATATATTGTATATTAATGTTAGATTTAATATATTATTCAATCAATATAAATGTATTATACATAAAAAAGAAGGATAGAAGCTTATGAGCTTCTATCCTTCTTTTTGGAGTGCCATTCTAAAGTTTGACCCGATTGAATGTTTAGGTTATTGACGAACCGGACCGGTGATGTCTCTTTAAACGTTTAGGATAATTCAGGCATGATACCTTGGTTGATCTGCCTAATGATCTCAACAGGAGCGCTTGCACAAACCGTGAATCCCCTTATCAGCCAAACAGCTCATACGATAGTCAATCCCGCCTTCAATAGGCTTAGCTTGTCATAAACACTTTCATTTCACGAAAGGGTCCAATATGCTAATTGATTGTTTGTTTAATTACATATAATCTGTTTATATACGGATTATATATCCTTAAAATAAGTAATGTCAACGCTTTCTTTCAAATTTGTTGTTTGTTTCAACAAAAAAAGTCCAGAATGCTTTGTAGTCACAAACCATCTGGAACATTCCCTGCTATATAATTACAATTATTCTGTATATTGCAGCTTCATCACAATGGCTTGGGCATGATCGCCGAATTCCCGTCCAAATAGGTTAATGCCCCCCCGATGCTGGGCATCAGGCTTTATCCCGATCCGAAACGAAATAAACGGCTTGCTGTCCAGCTTCAAATCCTGTGTCGTTACGGACGAAACGATAACGTTGTCCACTGCGCTGTGGTGATTGTCCACCCGCCAAGTCTTCAACAGCCCATATTGCGTGCTGCTGTCATTCCACCATGGCGGATTGAGGCGGCCCCGATGATCGCCAAAGTCCCCTGGAGACAGCCAAGAGCCTACCTCAACATCATTAATCCAGACCGTTATATCCGAGGGCCATATATTGTTATAATTCGGGGCCTCTGAGCATAATTCGAGCGAGAACTCGATGGAATTAATAACGGCGTTGGCCGATAAAGTTTTGGGAAAGCGGTATTCCATCCATCCCTGGCGAAGCCAAATAATCTCGGCATTCTTGCACTCCGGCTGATAGAAGCTTGCCGGCATATCCTCTTGTATAAGCATTCCGTTCTTCCCTGCTATTCCACATGTGGGATGAACCTCGAAATTGGTGAAGTGGCCTACCGGCATTTCAACCTCATAGATTTGATTCGGATTTTTGTAGGACGCAATCGGATTAAGAATCATCCGTACGTCATCAAAGTTCCGGCTGCAGACCTTCATCGCCCCTCGCGTCGCAGGCTGAAGCTCGGTCAGAATAAGCTCAGCCTCCTCCAGCACCTTCACGTTGATCGCAGCTGTGGACACGGGAATATCGAGTGCATGGGCAATATCGACAACATTAAGATTCGGCTTAGTCAGAAGCAGCTTAATGATACCGATACGGGTATGTGAGGAGAGCGCATGAGCAACCTTCACCAGTTCATCCGGATTATTAATAGATAGTTCAAGCATCAAAGACACCCCTTTTATCAACAAAAAAAACGCTTTATTTAATAGTTTAAACAATACTAAACCATTATGTCCAGCTTTTTTGTAATAAAATAAGATTCGTAGATACTTAGTCCATCTACTCTCGTGCTGCCCTAAATCTGTTTGCGGCCGCTAACGGATGCCGCCGGTTCAACGCCCTCCAGCATCGATAGAAATTGCCGGGTCCGTTCCTGCTGCGGCTTATTAAACAGCTGTTCAGGGGGGCCTTCTTCAATAATAGCGCCTTCATCCATAAGAATAATCCGGTCCGCGACCTCTCTGGCGAATTTCATCTCATGGGTGACAATCATCATCGTTCTGCCCTCGGCCGCCAGCTGCCGGATAACCTTGAGCACATCCCGGACCAGCTCCGGATCAAGTGCCGATGTAGGCTCATCGAACAGCAGCAGCTCCGGATCAATCGACATGGCCCGCGCGATTCCGACCCGCTGCTGCTGCCCGCCTGAGAGCTGATGCGGGTAAGCCTCGCCTTTATCGCCAAGACCGACCTTCGCAAGAAGAGCCATCGCCTTTGCACGAGCTTCCTCCTTCGGCCGCTTCTTCACGGTAATCTGGCCTTCCATCACATTCTGCACTGCGGTCATATGCGGGAACAAATGATAGGACTGAAACACCATGCCGCTCTGCTTGCGCAGCGCAAGCACATCCGACCTCCTCGGCTTTAACCCTGGCTCGAATGAGAGCCGGGCCTTGCCAATCACAATACTCCCTGAAGAAGGCATCTCAAGCGCATTCATGCACCGGAGCAGCGTTGTTTTACCTGAGCCGGAAGGACCGATGATGACTAATACATGGCCTTTGTCCAGATTCAGATCGATCCCGCGCAGCACTTCCAGCGCACCAAAAGATTTGGTCAAGCTTCGTACTTCAATCATCCCACGCCTCCTCTACCCCGCTGTGAACCGGTCATAATGAAGCTCCAGTCGGCGCTGCAGGCCGGAGAGCACGCTGCAAAACAGCAAATAAATGAGCGCAACCTCACTGTAGAGAAGCAGCGGTTCATAGACGACAGCCGTAATTTGCTGCCCCTTCTGGAACAGCTCCGTTACCGTTACCGACGCAGCCAAAGAGGTGTCCTTCACCAGGCTGATGAAGGAATTGGATAATGGCGGGACTGAAACCCGGGCCGCCTGCGGAAGGATGATCCGGCGCAGCGCTTGAGCGCGTGTCTGCCCGATCGAATAAGCCGCTTCCCATTGCCCCTTCGGTATCGATACGATCGCAGCGCGGATAATCTCCGAGCCATAGGCGCCGACACTTAGCGAGAATCCGATAACGGCTGCGGGAAATGCATTAATCGTCACGCCGATGCTCGGCAGCCCGTAGAAAATAATGAATAGCTGCACGAGCAGCGGCGTTCCCCGGATAATCCAGACGTAGAATCTTGCAATAAGGGCCAGCAGCCTAAAGTCCGACAGCCGCGCAAGCGCTGTAATCATAGCCAGAATCAGACCGATAACGAAGGAAATCAGCGTTAATGGAACTGTAAATGCGGCTCCGGCCTTCAGCAGGGGCAGGAAAGAGTCCGCAAAGATGTGAAGCAGCCGCTCCGTTCTATCGCTCATGCTCTCCGTCCACCCGCTTTACTTGGAAACATCCGCGCCAAAATAAGTTTGCGATATTTTCAAATAAGTCCCGTCCGCCTTCATGTCAGCAAGCGCCTTATTCACGGCTGTCACCAGCGGCTCACTGCCTTTATGGAACAGCAGCCCGCTCTGCGACGCATCACTTGTCTCGTCGACGACTTTAATCGGGGCATCAGGGCGCTGCTTCTTAAGATCGAGATACGATAAGCTGTCGTTGATCGTGGCATCGATCCGCTTGGAGGCCAGCAGGTCGATCGCTTGGTTGAAGCCATCGACCTGAACGATCACCGCACCGTTGGCTTTGGCGATATCGCCCAGATTGCTGGTGAGCGACTGCCCGGATTTCTTGCCCTTCAGATCTGCCAGCCTCTTGATATCCTGATTGTCCTGCCGGACGATCAGGACCGACTTCGAGACGATATACGGATCGGAGAAATCATATTTCACTTTGCGGTCGTCGCGGATAGACACTTCATTGGCTACCATATCAAAGCGCTTGGCATCCAAACCTGCCAGCATGCCGTCCCATTTCGTCTCAATGAAGGTCGCCTTTACATCAAGCCGCTTAGCGACCTCCTTGGCGATATCCACGTCGAAGCCCTTGAGCGTTCCGTCTTTATCGTGAAACGTAAAGGGCGCATAGGTCCCTTCCGTTCCGACTCGCAGCTCACCATTCGACTTAATGACCTCAAGTACATTGCCGCCGGAGGGCTTCGTCGTATTGTTGTTCTCCTTCCCGCAGGCTGTGCAAAGCATTGCAGCGATTAATAGGAGAACGAATCCGGCTGTCCAATATTTCTTCATCTGCATCACCCCCCAAATCTTGGGGTTAGTATGTCACCTATAGACCCTTCTCATTCTAACTAAAAATGCCGTATGGCGCAGGGAAGTCGATTCCCCGTACCATACGGCAGTGATATATTACGATATTCTTTTCTCCGGGATGAGCGGAAGCGTCAGCTTACGGGCCGCCAGGCTTTTAACATCCCTGAATCCCACGAACCGTTTCGTATGTTCGTCCCACAACCGAAACCGCAGGGATTGCAGACTCGTTAACAGCGAAATCGTCTGCACATTACGAAACCGCTCATGCTTATTATGAACCGATTCCAAATTATAATTGGGCACCCGGGGGCTTAGATGATGAATATGGTGATACCCGATATTACCGGTAATCCAGTGCAATACCTTCGGCAGCTTGTAGAACGAGCTTCCCTGCATAGCCGCCTTGACATAATCCCACTGTTCATTCTCTTCGAAGTAAGATTCTTCGTATTGATGCTGTACATAGAAGAGCCAGATTCCTGTCATGCTTGAAGCGAAGAAAACAGGAACTTGAATCATCAGATACGCCTGCCAGCCGATGGCCCAGCACAGCACAGCCGCGCTGCCGACGATAGCCACATTCGTAATGTACGTGTTAATCCGTTCTTTGGTCGTTGCTTTCTTCCGGTTGAAACGGTAATCGAGAAGAAATATATAAATCGGGCCGATAATAAACATGAAGAATGGATTGCGATACAGGCGATAAACCAGTCGTTTCAGCTTCGATGCAGCCAAATATTCATCCACTGTCAGTGTCCAAATATCCCCTGTGCCGCGTTTATCCAGGTTCCCGCTCGTTGCATGATGAACGCTGTGCGTATGTCTCCATTGTCGAAAGGGCACATAGGTCATAATTCCGGTTATTGTACCGATAATTTCATTCGCTATCTTGTTCTTGAAGAATGACTTATGACAGCAATCGTGAAAAATAATGAACGTCCGTACGAGAAATCCTCCGCAGACAATAGACAAGCCAAGGGTCAGCCAATAAGATACCGATAGACTTGCATAAGCCAGGTACCAAAGTAGAAAAACAGGCAATAACGTGTTTATGATTTGCCATACACTATGACGAATCCGTGGTCTTTCGTAAGCTGCGATATCCTGTCGCCATTTGCCTTGCTCTTCTTGAAACATTAATTCACATTGTCCTCTCTGACTTACGTTACTTTAAGCTGTAATCGCTTAACTAATTTCCATTCATACGTTCCAACCGCTTCTCTTCGTTTCCATTCGTACATAAATATTACGTGCATTCTCATTCATACGTTTTGGAACCGAAATGGTTTCAGAACTCTGACCAAGTATACCTGAATACGGGCTGAAATGCTGGAAAAACATTTTCCATACCCTTGATGTCACAAATCGATCCCCCATTTCGACTTAAGGATATAGACCAAATGGAGGCGAGCGTATGAGAAAAGTGGATACAGCTGTTATTGGCGGAGGTATGGCGGGATTTCTTGCAGCGGTGGAGCTCTCGAAGGCGAACAAGTCCGTGGTGCTGCTCGAGAAATCGGGACAGTTTGGCGGACGCGCCATGACCGTGAACAAGAAGGGCGCACTGTTCAACCTGGGCGGGCATGCGCTGTACCGCGGTGGAGAAGCCTATGCGATGCTGCAAGAATTTGGAGTTAAGCTTGATGGAGGCGTCCCACTTGCGGCCGGTTCAGCGATATGGAGAGATTCTCTTGTTCCTCTGCCGGGGGACCCGCTCACGCTGCTGACTTCAAAGCTTCTGTCCTTACCGGAGAAATTTGCGTTCGGGCGGTTTATGATCAGGTTAGGCAGGTTGAATGCAGCCGCAATGCCGGCTGTCAGCCTTCGCGTGTGGGCAGAGAGCGAAATACGCTTGCCTATGGTTCGCCATCTGTTCTATGCGTTATGCCGCACCGCCACTTATTCACGGGACATCGACTATCAGCTGACCGGTCCCGTTATCCAGCAGATCCAGCGCTCACTCAAAAGCAGTGTCCTGTATATTGACGGCGGCTGGCAAAGCATTATTCATGCACTGCGCGGGCTGGCTGAAGCCGGCGGCGTCACCGTCCTCAATCATCAGCATGTGCGCGAAATCGAATATGATAACCGGGTGCGGAAGCTTCGCATGGAATGCGGAGATACACTGGAGGTAGATAAGGTGATCTCGACGCTGTCACCTGCAGAGACGATTAAGCTGCTCCGTGGCGATGCTGAACACACCGCGCTGCATCGCTGGGCCGCGCAGGCTCGTCCAATTACAGCCGCGTGTCTGGATCTCTGTCTGCGGAAGCTTCCCGTGGCAGGCCGGCATTTTGCTATCGGAATTGACCAGCCGGTCTTCTTCACCAATCACTCCAGAGCGGCTAAACTAAGCGGGGATGGCTCCGTCGTCGTACATCTCATAAAGTACAACGGGCCAGGCCGCAGCGATTCTGCGTTAGACCGTGCCTTGCTGGAAGACACAATGTCGCAGCTTCATCCGGGATGGCAGAAGGAGGTCGTCGCCGAGCAGTACCTGCCCCATATTACGGTTGCCGGGGACCATATGCATACAGGGCGGACGGATCTTCGGCCAGGGCCTGCCGTGCCGGAGATTGGCGGCCTGTATGCTGCAGGAGACTGGGCGAGCCACGGAGAAATGCTTGTCGATGCAGCGGCTGCAAGCGCAAGAAGAGCCGTTCAGCAATTGTTGAGGGAGGAATCTCATGAACAGGAACCCGAATACAGCTATCGATGAGCTGTACCCATCGCTTCAGCCGCTGCTCTTCTCCTTGGCATACCGGATGCTGGGGAGTGCAGCGGATGCGGAGGATATCGTTCAGGAGGCGTTTCTGGCGCTGGAGCTCGCCTCCTCCAAACAGGAGCCCATTCAGAATATCAAAGCTTACTCATGCCGTATCGTAACGAACCGATGCATCGATTATCTGCGTTCCGCCCGGAAGCAGCGCGAGGTATATGTCGGGCCCTGGCTTCCTGAGCCTCTGGTCAGCTTAGAGAATCATACAAACGACCCATATTACAGGTATCAGCAAAATGAATCCCTCTCGACGGCCTATCTGCTGCTGCTCCAGCAGCTCTCATCCGTGGAGAGGGCTGTGTTCCTGCTGCGGGAGGTGCTGCAGGTTGACTACGAGGAAATCGCTGCTATGGTCGGCAGGAGCAGCACCAACTGCAGGCAGCTGTTCCACCGGGCGAAACGGAGCATCATGAACATACCGGCAGATGCCAAGATGGCGGCAGACGCCGGGCTTCATCCTGATTCTGCCCTTAAGAGCCCGCTCGACAACACTCAGTTAAAAAATCTGATCAGCCAATTCATCCATGCACTCGCATCGGGCAGCGCCCAGGAAATGATGAGCATGCTGGCCAGCGAAGCAACACTGTACTCCGATGGCGGCGGCAAAGTACGGGCTGCCATTCGTCCGATCTTCGGGGCCGAATTCATCACACGGTTTCTATCCGGACTGCTGGCCAAGGTGCCAGAGGGCTTCTCTTACCGGGAGGCTCTCGTCAACGGCACGCCGGGTCTGGTCACTTACGTCCATGGACAGCCGTCGACCGTCTTCTCCTTCGACGTTAAAGAAGACCGCATCGCTGCGATCTTCATCATAGTGAACCCGGATAAGCTGGCACGGGTTGAGCCTCTTATTATTGCGGGCGGTCAATAGCGAATGTTTCTCCCAGCTTGGCATACAGATTGCCGGCGAGCCGGCTGACCGGCTTAAGCGCCTCTGCATCCACATGGCCGTTCTCATAAACAGCCTCGTCCAGATGAAAATACACCACTCTTCCGATTAATAAATCCGCTGCAGGCGAATCTTCCGTTCCACCCAGCGGGATCGCCTGTTCGAGCACGCATTCCATCCGGATTTTGGCCTCCGCAACCCCAGGAACAGCGATCTTCATGCTGGCTGCCTGCGTCAATCCAGCCAAATCCACTTCGCTCTCATCGGGCGGCAGGTTGGCAGCTGTTACATTAATCTGTTCAATGTAAGATTCATCTGTAATATGGACGACGAAAGCGCCGGAAGCTGCCGCGTTTCTGGCTGTATCCTTCATGACCCCCTGCTTGCGGTTGACCGATACCGAGACCATAGGGGGATTGGCGGTAACCACATTAAAATAACTGAACGGTGCTGCATTGAGAACCCCTTTGCTGGAAAGGGTCGTAACAAATGCGATCGGCCTTGGGATAATGCTCCCCGTCAGCAGCTTGTAATTATCCCGTTCACCTTGGCTCACGGGGTCAATCGAAATCATCGTCAACGTCTTCAGCCTCCCATTATGCTGTCATCCTCTATCATTCCTTATCGCTTAAAAAGCCTGCTTAAACCACTCCGCAGCCGCATTCACTTCAGATGAAGTCAGCTGATGGCCGAAGCTCTCCCAGTGAACCGTTACGGATGCACCCGCCTGCTCCAGCAGACCGCTCAGCTCTTCCGTCTCTTGAGGGGAACAGATCGGGTCATTCTTCCCTGCTCCGATGAAGACGGGCAGGCCCGTCAAATCCGGAAGCAGGGCTCCCCTTCTGGGAACCATAGGATGATGCAAGGCAGCGCCCTTCAAGGCACCGGGATAGTGGAATAACAGGCTGCCCGCTATATTAGCGCCATTGGAGTAGCCGATCGCGACAAGATTGTCTCGGTCGAAAGCATATTCGGCAGCCGCTTGATCCAGAAATTCATGCAGCTCCTTCGTCCGGAAGATGAGATCTTCCTCGTCGAAGATGCCCTCCGCCAAGCGGCGGAAGAATCTCGGCATTCCATTCTCCAGTACATTGCCTCTAACGCTCAGTACCGAAGATCCTGGCGAAATCATCCCTGCCAGCGGCAGCAAGTCCCGTTCGGTTCCTCCGGTTCCATGGAATAGAACGAGCACGGGCGCATTTGAATCCGTTCCTGCTTGATAGATATGTTTCACTTGGAATCCTCCTCCAGTACCCGCACTTCAATAGGCGGCAAATTAGCTTCAATGTCAGCACGTTTTTCTTCCAACCAGCTTGGCAGCATCAGATGCTCCCCCAGCTGATCCGGATCTTCATCCCGCGCGAAGCCCGGCGGATCCGTAGCAATCTCGAACAGAATGCCGCCCGCCTCACGGAAATAGATGGCGTTGAAATATTGGCGGTCGATGACAGGTGTAGGCTGAAAGCCGGTTTCGATCACTTTATTTCTCCAGTTCAGATGATCCGCATCATCTGCGGCGCGCCATGCAATATGATGCACGGTGCCCGCTCCGCCATGCCCCATCGGCATCGCAGCAATGTTCACATCAATGATATTGCCCAGCTCTCCGGATGCTATGAACCTTGCATAAGGCCCTTCTGTCCCGTATTTCCTAAGCCCCATCACCTGCTCCAGCAATCTCGCCGTCTTGTCAGGCGCTCCGCTGTATAGAATGGCGCCGCCAAAGCCTTTGATCGCTTTCTCAGCCGGGACACCTCCGAATGACCACGTACTTGGCGCTCCTTTCCCGCGCTCGACGATCTCTATCTGCAGTCCGTCCGGATCAACAAACTCCAGATAAGATTCCGAGAACCGCTGTGTCAAGGTGAAGGGGATTTGGAGCTTCGTCAGCCGCTCCTGCCAGAATCCGAATGCGCCAACCGGTACGGCATAGGTCGTTGTGCCAACCTGTCCTGCCCCGATTTGCCCTTTGCGTGAATGCGCCCAAGGGAAGAAGGTAATAATCGTGCCCGGGCTGCCTGCCTCATCTCCGAAATACAGATGGTATACTTCAGGCGCATCGAAATTGATTGTTTTCTTCACCAAGCGCAGTCCGAGTACACCTGAGTAGAAATCAACGGTTTCCTGCGCATTTCTTACAAAAGCAGTAATATGGTGGATACCGGCCGTTTGTTGTGCCATCCTAATCCATCTCCTTATCATTGTGGAATATAATTATCTTTAAATTAAGATATATGAGAAAAGAGAGCGCAGCTATCAGGCACGGCCCGATACCTACTTGAAGCTCTCCTGAGCGAAACTTCCCAGCTTCTTAAGCAGCTGGCTCGCTGTCTTCTTCTCTTCGGGCGTCAGTCCGGCTACAGCCTTCTCAATGACTGCCGTATGCGCCGGGAAGATTTCTTCGATAAATTGCCTGCCTTTGTCCGTGATCTCCGCATAGATGAGACGCCTGTCTTCCGTGGAAGCCTTGCGCTGCACGAATTGCTTCTGCTCCAGTTTATCCACCACGTACGTAATATTGCCGCTGCTCATGAGTACTTTGCCGCCAATTTGCTGGATCGGCTGTGCCCCCTTGTGGTAAAGGAGCTCCAGTACGCCAAACTCGGTACGGTTCAGCCCGTGTGACCGAATATCCCGGTCGGCATGTGCATTAACCCATTGGCTTGCTCGAGAAAGTACGATGAAGAGATTCAAGGAATCATCCTTAGATTGTCCCATGCTGTTCACCTCAACTCTTATTTTCGTTTATCTCGGTTTGTTTTATCTTAAATTAAAGATAATACAATGTCAGGCTTTTGTCAACTGGTTATTTTCGTTCTGCTGCGCGCAGGAAACGGGTTGCTTTAATCCATCCGCTATTTCATACTGAAATGGACAACTAGGCGGGCTCGGCAGCGAAACCGTCAATTGAGAGATAGGGAAAGGTGATGCGGGATGAGCGAATTGATCAAACAAGGAAACAGCTTTGTTATCGAAGAAAACGGGGAACGGGCAGCTGAAATTACATTCGTGCCTCAAGGGGAGGATACCCTGGTCATCGATCATACTTTTGTCTCGGAGGCGCTGCGCGGCCAGAAAATTGCCGAAGCCCTCGTGAAGCGCGTCGTGGATTACGCCCGTGAAACGAATAAGATGATTATCCCCGTCTGCTCGTATGCATTGTCGCAATTCAAACGGAAGAAAGAATATCATGACGTTTGGAAGCAATAATGATTTGCCGCCTTCTGCTGTCCATTACAAACACATAACAACCGGAGGCCGCTCAAGCAGCGCCTCCGGTTTTGCTTATATGCTGTAAAAATCCATCCGGCCCACCCGGCCGTGGCAGCTCATACGCTGCTCGCTCCATATTGATGCTGCAATGGCCCGCCCCCGGTTTCCTCCATAATCCATCTATTCGGGATGGTTATGTGACTCCGTCCCGAGTACAAAGGGAGTCGTGACCCCCTCGTAGGCAAGATGCATCGACATGCCGACTTTCGCATGATCCAGATTGTGACAATGATCCATCCATATGCCTGGATTATCCGCGAGAAAGGCAGCCTCATACCTCTCACCCGGGCCGACGTACAGCGTATCGGACCACCATGGGCTCCCGCTTGTCGGTGGAATACATGCGGATCGGCCAATGTGTCACGAGTCGTGCTTCCTCCGGCATATAGTAGAACAGCACTATGATGATCTATAAAAGGAGCGCTTCTATTGCTTCGGAAGAAATCTGGACGCCGGAAGCAATCACGTGCCGCCGGCAAGAAACGCAAACCTGCTGCATCTAAACCGATTAAGAAACGTATAGGCAGCACTCCCTACTCTCCTGATTATTCCAAATTAATGGAGGAGGTTATCGGGACGATCTCCGATCAAATTCTGAACCTGGAGATTAAGATGGCGGTTCAGCAGTTTCTGATCAATGAGACGATCGACGAATGGCAAAGAAAAGACTGGCTGAGCGAGCAGGAAGTGAAGAGCTTGTACGAGCGGACTTATCAGTATTGGAAAAACGATATGAAGAGCCAGGGCACTCCGTTTGCAGAGCTCGACCTGTCAAGGCGGCCCGCCCTGGAAACGTATCAGAGCAACCTACAGCAATCCAGCAAAACCATCCCGTCAAGTCAAGGCTCCCCTGCCCCTGTTACGATGAATCCGCAAAGAGAGGAAGACGCCGAGCTCATCAAACAGATGAAGGATGAAATGAAGGCGATGAAACGCGAATTTCTAAAGCAGAAGCTGGAAGATATGAGACGGAATTTCAAATAAGACACGGAACAGGCGGCTGTAACCGCCCTATTCCGTGTCTTTATTGTCGTCTTCGGCCTTCTGGAGGCGTCTAGGCGCCAGATCCGGCAGCAATCAGTGATGTTCCAGGGGGCAGCACGGCGAGACCAGGTCCGATCTCGACCGCTCCGGGAGGCAGCGACATGCCTGGCGGAACGACTGTCACTCCCGCCGGAAGAGCGGAAGAAGGCGATTCTTCACCCGTCGAGAACGGAATGATACCGGTCCCAATCGATGATCCCGGCGGAAGCGGCAGTCCCGGCGGAATGCTGAAACCTTGAGGGATTGGCGATCCGGGTATGAGATTGCCGACAAAGTCCTCTTCTCCCGCAGGCAGGGTCTCAGTCGGCTCTGGTGCAGCTGGAGCAGCACCCGAGTCAGGAACCTGGGCAGGAACCTGAGTTCCACCAGCAGGAGCAGCCTGAGTTCCACCAGGAGCAGTCTGGGCATGGGGTGGACTCGTTATATTCGTCGTTGTGACAACGGGAGGTAAAGCGCCGGTAGCCGCGGAACCGTTGAACAATCCGATCTGCAAAGAACCGCTGAGCGTCTGGACGCTGATCGAATCGAGAAAAATCTCAAACTTATCAAAATCGTTATGGACGTACGTATTGGATGGCTGGCGGTTCTGGTTCATTTGCGCCACGGCGGATTGAATGTCAGTGAGCTGGCGCTGCAAATGCAGCATGGATTGCGATGTACGCTGCTGGTCATGCTGCAGCTGCTGCATAAATTGCGATGTACGCCTCTGGTCATGCTGAACCCGCTGCATGGTTTGCGATGTATGCTGCTGGTCAAGCTGCAGCTGCTGCATGGTTTGGATCATTTTCTCATTATATGCCTGAGTATAGGAATCATTGCTGGAGTATGGATATGCGCTCTGATACGCAGCGGGAGGTTCGATGTATGAATACGGATACCACTGGTAGGCGTAAGTCTGCAAATTCACGTTGAATTCCTCCTGGTCAGATAGTCCCGCTTCCGCCGTTGCCAAGATCGTTTATGCGGTTAAACGGCGTATTGAACCGGTTGTTGTTACCCGTATTGAACGCGCCTGCTCCACCATGCTGAGTGGTTGTCGTTCTGCTGGCGTTGTTGTTGCTGTTAAAGTTTTTGGTATACGTATTCTGACTGCTGATCGGGTCAATGACTGCGAAGTCTCCAACGTTAAAAGAGGCTGATCCGCTCATGGTTGTGACATTGATATTGTTGATAGCGATATTAATTTTGGGTCGTGATGAACGGCGGCCGTATCCCATGATATTCAGTCCCCTCCTTTAACGTTGAAACTTTTACATCCATCCACACCCAAGTCGGTAGTATTGTCATTACTAATAGGATATGTCTTTCACGATTAAAGGAGATTGTTTTTCGTAAAATAGGCTTGGTTGTTCGGTTAGATGCAGTAAAATAGCGACTGCACAGCCATTTTGCCATTCTATTAATCAGCAGGCCGAACGCGGATACACCCTGGCAGTCTTTGAAATAACGATAACCCGATTCATAGCTTCATTGGTTATCGGCCAAGCTAAAGCTGATAAATGACCTGTCCGCCTTGCTCCATATCGGCGCTGTCTTCCCCTAAAATCCCGAATCCGCCGCGTAAGAAAAAGACCTTCCAATAATGAATGGTTCTTTCCAGCAAGGGGATAATATACCTCTAGATTGCCTATAGAAAAGGAATCACTATGACATCCAATACTAGCTCTCAACTAAATACGAATCAGCCGATTTCACAAAGCTTGTCCGATAACCGCCAGGAACTGGACAAGCTGCTGGCAAATTGCTATGACATCATGATGCAGCCGTACCAATATGGTTCCACTTATCAATATCAAGCTCTCTCGGTTCATTGCGATACATTGGCAGATGAGAAAAAGGTTCTCTTTATCAAATCCGCCTTTCGGGACCTCGCCTCTCAGGAATCCGGAGAGGTCCTATCTGTTATTGCCCCGGAAAATGTGATCCGTTTTTTCGAGAACCAGGGAGTTTCTTCCAAGCGCGGCTACGTCCAAGCCGTTTCCATCGACAAGGCAGGTGAGAGCAACCTGAAATTGACGACACTTTTCTTCAGACCAGCAGGCGGGGCAGCGGATCGCAGCAAGGCGGACAACAACCCCCTTCCCGTTCGTTCACGATTGAAACCGAAGCGAACACGATTTTCGAAGCCATCCGGGACATCACCATCCATTCCGGACGCAAAGCCAAATGGGATCATATGCGGGTTATCCTCATAAGCGAGCAGGTAATCAAGCGGCATGATATCGGGGAAATCATGGATTTCTTCTCCAGGGATCACGAGCCGAGGGGGACAGTCCTCGTCATGGCAGCAAAGGGAAAGGCTGGCAAGTATTTAAACGTTTCGCCGTTTATTGAATCCACGATTGGCGAGCAGCTGAGGACCATGGAATACTCGGCAACCCGCTACTCGGCGAAAACGGTAAAAACGAATTTGCTTGATTTGACCATTCAATTAAAAAGCCAAGTGGGGATTGCCCTTTTGCCTTATATTCAATTATACAAACAAAATGGATGAGACCGCTTTCAAAGAAAGGGTTAAAAAAACGGTTGAGCAGGAATTCGGCAAGCTGATCGCTGATTTGCAGCTGCTCGGACCTTGGTTGACGGCGCTGCTATCCATCCCTTTTATCCTGCTCGTGTTTCATATGGTTTCCGGGATCGTGCTGGATGTGGGCATATTCGTGACCACCACGATGATGAGGGAAACGCCTATATTCGTGTTAAATTCCCTCATCTTTTTGCTCATTGCCTTCACGGTGCGGGCAGGCATTGAAGTAATGGTTCGCATGTTTACCAACCTCATCCTAATCATGCTGTTTTTTGTTTTTATCGTACTGCTGTTATCGATACCCAATTATAAGATGGATCAGCTTCTTCCCATCATGCCTGAAGGATTCAAGCCGATTATGCATGGTGCTTATTTCACGTTCGGATTCCCATATGCAGAAATCTTCCTATTCGCCACGATTCTGCCGTTCGTCAAGAAAAAGCAGGGCATTAAATACGGCATGAAACGATACATGTTCATTGCATTGATTGCATTGCTGCTCAACATAATCATTCTCATCCTGTCCGTGCTTTGCGTGAATATGGTGCTCGGGCCTGCGATCGGGGACATCAAGTTTTCCTTGTATATGGTCGCGCGTATGATCGACATTCAGGAAATCGTCCAAAGGATCGAATCCGTCATCGGCATGTCCCCTGATTGCCGGTTCGTATATGAAAGCTGCGGTCGCATTGTTCGTGCTGAATTTGACTTTATCCCGGCTGTTCCGGCTGCAGGATGAACGGCTGCTTATTTTTCCTCTTGCACTTATCAACTTGTTCCTCTCTATTGTGTTATACGATAGCGAGATTAAATGGGGGAACGTATGGCCGCTGTGGAATGGCATCGCTAACTTTGCGCCGCTGCTTCTGCTCACCTTGATCGCGTTGATCAAAGGCCCTGACAAAAAATCAAAAGCCGTCGGAGAATAACCGCGGCTCTATCGCGCTGCCCACACCATGCCCCGGCGAAGCATAGCTGTGACCTGAGGAAGCTTCACAATATCCGGACTATGACCGAGCGAGGTATAATAGACCCGCCCGCTCCCGTATTGCTTGATCCAAGCGACGGGCATCACCACAGGCCTCCAGACCAAAGGGGGATTGACCCGGTCGAAGTACGAGGTAGCCAGAACCTGAATCGACGGATCCACCATCAAATAATACTGCTCGGTCTTCACGAAAAAATCGCCTATTCCTGCGACAAGCGGATAATAAGGATACGGGAAATGAACCCGGTAGGTCACTTGGTCACCGGGATGTTCCAGATACTGTCCTCCGACCATGCCTTGATATTCAATTTCGCAGCGGAAAGCATCTGCCATCCCATGCAGCCCAGCCAGACCGGTTCCGGCGGCAACTGCACTGAGCAGGTTGTGCAGTTGATCCCTGGTAATGACACCTGCTGTCCATAAGGGAACGATCAAATCGGTCCGCTTCAGCTTCTCAGTGTCCAGAAAAACATCAAGGGTGTCTGAAATCTCAACGTTAAAATGTTCCTCCCGCAAAATCTGAGCCACGATCTCGGCAGTCTCCCCTGGTTATCATCTATTCAGATGGAATGGATATCGGGGGGAAGAGCGTGGATGATGCATCAACCGCTTATTGATCAGGCGCAAGGATAATATAGCGGAAATGCTCAATTGCACCGGCTCCGGCAATCAGATCACGCTTTAGATGATTGTAGAAGCTGAAGGGGAACTTGAAGACATGCCCAAAATCCCAATCGATCCCGCTGTAGTCAAAAGACCAATATTCAAGCTCAGTAGGCAGCCAAACGGATCGCTTGCACTCCGATAACGGCAGCCGGTCGACAGGCGAGAAGACCCTCAGGTCATCGCCGGGATGTAAGCTGCGGCTTGCCCTCAGCACCTTGACCATCTTGAATAACGGTGTTAGGCCCCTCCGGAAGAAATCCCCATGACCCAGATCATACAACAAGTTGAGCGCATCCGAATAAGTAAGCATATGTCCCAATAAATCATGATGCGCTTCGGCTCTATATATCGTTTGGCAAGCGGCCAGCTCACCGAGAATGAACTTCGACAGCTGATCCGGATGATGAATATCGGGTATCCGGTCTTCCTCCTCCAGCTGCACCCGCTTCACTTCGGATGTGGAATAGCCGATCCATGACCGTCCGGGTATCGTCCTCTCGAATGAGCGGATTAGCGCCGCGATTCCGGCAGCTTCCTCCTCACTTCCCCAGCCGCCCAGCTCATGAAGAGCAAGCAGGCTGATGGCCGAATAAATGACCGGATGTCCTACCCAGTGCAGCCCGTCAATGGTTTTGTCCAGCTCTGCAAGGATCAGCGACTCCGCTTCCTGAAGGCCAATTCCTGTACCTCCTCCAGCGGCATTCCCGCCGGCATCAGTGCCGCCAAGGTAACGGTTCACCATCGCAGTCGCTTGGCGCGTGACACCTGCACCGGTCTCCCCGGATAGATCATTATCCCGCACGAAGAAATAACCGGCGATTGCAGCCGCTCCGAAATGAGCTTCCCAATGATCGCCCGTTTGTGCTTTACTGCTTGCTATGATTGACAATCCATTGTAGAGCAGCTCGATATCCTTCATGGGTTAACTCCCTTTTCCTTCTATAAAATAACGGTTCAATGCCCGCTCCGCCCGGTACTTCGATAAGTTGAACGAAGGCCAGCTTCGGTTCAGCCTGCTGGCTTGTAAACGCTCCAACCGCTCCTGCAGAAGCGTCTTCAGCTGCGGATATTCTTCCTCGCTGAAGCCGATGAGCCTCGGCATAGCGTCAGTGGATAGACCCGCCAAATAATGAGCGTCGATTTTGCCGGTATCCCGGAAGCGCTCGATGTTATTAAATGCGATAATACGGTCCATGCCTGCGTAATTGACCAGCACATACGAAACTAATGCAAGGATAATATACCATTTGGCAAGCGGTATTCGAGGGTATTTGATCCGGAGCCCCGCGATAATTAAGAGCAGGGCCAGGAAGATCATAAACGCATGCACTAAGAAGCGAATATAGGTGTAGCCGTACGTGTCCTCATACAGCGCCAGCCTCATATAAGCAGAATACAGCATGACGCCGGAGCATCCCACTAAGACATACAGCAGCGCATGGATAAACTGCTGCAGCCTCCTCTGCCCGTGACCGCTGCCGAAATTCAGTGCAATCAGCATCATCACAAAGTTAATCAGCGATACCGCAATCAGCTCGAAGAACCCGCTCCTCGCATACTCTGCATAGGAGCTTCCCTCGGGCAGCGCCCCCTGCCAAGCCCCGAACAGATAACTGAACTGTACGAAGACGAACAGAACGTAGACGGCATTGAAGGCGATTAACACGGTCGCAAGGATGATCGGATCGAGCTGAACGCTTGTTTTGGACAGCGCTCAGTCCTTGCCGGCCTCACCCTCCGCAGCTTGCGCTGCTGCATCCTTTTCCCACTGGTAAACTTTCGGCTTCACAAACCCCCAGAGATAACCGAAGAACAGGAAGCTGAAGATTACGACCCATATTCCCCGCATGATGCTCTCGCTGTAAGTGAGCTGATCAAGCCAATTCGGAATGCCGGACAGCAGATGATTAAACACTCCGTCCGCCGAGGCCAGCAGTTTAATGACAATGACTAAGAATAGAACCGCGACTGCAAGACCGGTCAATACTTTGCCAATGACATTCTTGCGGTGCTTTCCTACTCTGCGGACGGCAGAGAACCTGACGACCTTCATGGCTGTGAAGAAATGCCGGAAGCTCTGTGGAACGAGATGATCCAGCGCATCGATAAGGATCCGGGGATTCGACCACTCCATTCGCCTTGAACCCAGCATATACGACATATGTATGAAGATCAGAGGCGGCACGGCAAGCATGTTCAGCACGTAGAAGAATGAATTGCTGAACAGGACATACGTCATGGACAGCATGATGACTGAGATCAGCAGCAGCCATCCGAACCCCATTTGAGCCCGCATTCTATCCTGCGCCAAGTGAAACATAAACCCGTAGAAGAGAATGACAAAGATGGGGAACGACACGCCCGGATCGCTGCCAAAAAATAAATAATGATGCACGAATGTGAGTACGAGCGACGCCAGCAGCGCCGTAAGCGACCGACCTAACAGCGGTGCAGATTTGATGTTCATCGTGAATACCTCCGCTTTCAACCTATCTAACGCTTATTCTAGATGATAAAATAAGAAGATAAAGAGAAAGAAATTACGAATTAATTTCGTATTTTAGAAGGCGGTGGATCGCTGCATGAAGCTGAACAATCAATTTCTGCGTCTGCATGCTCATTACGGGCACCATGAAGCAGTCGACATCACGCTCGCGGAGCTTGCGGCGACGTTAGAATGCACGCATCGCAACGCGATGCTGATCGTCAATAACATGGCGGAGCATGGCTGGATCGCATGGGAATCCCACCGCGGACGCGGACGCCGCTCCAGGTTGCGATTCTTGATTCAGCCGGAGGAAATTGCCGTTCAATCCATCATGCAGTCCATCAACCGCAGGGACCTTAAACGAACCCTGGAACAGATCAGCCTTCATTCCCGGTCATCCTCCCTGCAGGACCGGCTGCAGGGCTGGCTGCTGACATACTTCGGCCATCATTCCGAGATCAGAAGCGACAAGCAGATCGATACGCTTCGCCTGCCTATCCGGGAGCGGCTGCATACGGTTGATCCGTTATACATGAACCTGCTCGCCGAGTCTTTCGTCTCAAGCCATGTGTTTGGCGGACTTGTTAGGCGGCGCGTTCATTCCGATGAGATTGTGCCGAATATCGCACATGCCTGGGAGCTGGATGAGAGCCGAATAAGATGGACCTTCTTCCTGCGCAAGGAGGTACTCTTCCATAACGGCAAAATCATGACCGCCGCCGATGTCGTTTATTCCTTCGAGCGGTTAATTAACTCCTCGCGCAGAACGCTGTACAGCTTTATTTTCAAACAAATCAAAGCTGTGCGTGCAAGGAATGCGACAACGGTCACTATTGAACTGGAAGAGCCAAGCGAGCTCTTCCTCCCCTTCCTGTGCACAAGCCGCGCTGCAATTGTTCCGAAAGATCTGGATCAGCTCAGCGAGGCGGGCTTCGGCACCCGGCCCATTGGCACCGGACCATTCAAGGTGGCGGAGATGAATGAGAGTATTTGCGTGCTGGAGGCTTTCGCGCATTACTTTCAGGAGAGGGCTCATCTGGACCGTGTAGAGATCGTGCATGTCCCCTGGGAGCTCCAGAACAGCGCATCCTCTGACAATCTGCTTCCTTTCCATGTGATTCAGAATCCATCTTCGGCAGATAGCGCATGGAGCCAGATCCACTCCGATGCCGCTGTCCGCAAATTTATAACCTGCAACACCAAAAAAGCCGGACCGTTAACCGATCCGACCGTTCGCGCTCATCTATTTGCTTGTCTCCGGGATGACAGCGGCGATGCCGCTGATTCTGTCCACGAACAAGCAAAAGTTTCGGAGTTCCCATGCATACTGCAGATTGCAACCATTCCGCCTTACAAGCAGGATGCGGAGAATGCTGCTGCGAAGCTTGCGAAATTCGGCTATGCCTGCAAGGTGGTATTCACCTCGCCCGAGGATTTCAAAGGCTCCATCCGCCTTGAATCCGATCTCATTCTGTTCTCCCTGCTGCGCGATCAGGACGAGCAGCTGCGCCTGTTCGACCTCTACCTTACCATATCCGGCCATGTTGAGCCGCATACACGGGTAGATATTGAGCAGTCCCTTCAAGCTGTGAAGCGGGAAGCTGACACACATTTGCGTTCACAGCAGTATGAACGGATTGAAGCAAGGCTTATTCAAGAGAATCAGCTGCATATTTTATATGAAAAGCCTGTTCAAACGTCCTATCTGCCTTCCATACGGGGGGTCAGCTTCAACTCTCAGGGCTGGGTGGATCTGCGGAAATTATGGTATCCGGTTGATCATTAGCAGGACCCGAGCCCATTTGAAGACTCGTTTGACTTATAAATCGTTTACTTAATGTAAGTTGATATTTATAAATTATTTAATTTAAACAAGTATGTATATTTGATTTGGTAAGCTTGTTTTATCAGAGCCAGGGCGCTATAATATAGGATAAGAATGAGGTGATAATGATGGAGTTTTCGCAGCATCTGTGTCCTAAGTTCGAACGGGCACTCGAAATATTAGGTAAACGGTGGACATCCATGATCGTGTATCAGCTGCTCTCCGGCCCTTATCGATTCGTTAATCTGGAGCAATCCATTCCGAATTTGAGCGGGAAGGTTCTCTCCGAACGATTGAAGGAGCTCGAGGCAGAAGGGATTATCCAGCGGGATGTTTATCCTGAAACACCTGTACGCATTGAGTATAAGCTAACGGAGAAGGGCCGCGGCCTCGCCCCGCTCTTTACTGAGATCGCCGCTTGGGCTGAACAATGGATGGAACCGCCTGCAGACCTCCCTGAATCGTAACCCTACGATTTGGCGGAGGCCTTTTTCGTCTATATTGAAGTAAGGAATACACACTGAAATCCGCGTATCCCTCTACATGTGGGGAGTTGTCGCTCTGAATCAGTCAAGCTTGCCTTATGAAAATGCCTCCCACCAAGGTGAAGCCGGAAGTCCGGAAGCTCCGATTACCACCGTCTCTCCGATCCTCGGGGTGCAAATCGGCGTGTTATGCGCTGCGGCCGCCTTAACTGCGCGTTCCGCAGGATCTGTCCAGCTGTGCAGCGCTAATGTGAAAGCCCCCCAATGAACCGGAATCATCAGCTTCCCGAGCAGATCCAGATGGGCCTGCACGGTCTCCTCCGGCATCATATGAATCGCTGCCCAGCGCTCATCATATTGTCCGCATTCCATCAGCGTTAAGTCGAAGGGACCGTATTTATTTCCGATCTCGGCAAAATGCGGACCATAGCCGCTGTCTCCGCTGAAGAATACCCTCGTTTCTTGACTGGCGATAACCCACGAGCACCATAACGTCGAATCGCGGTCCATACCCCTTCGGCCCGAGAAATGCCTAGCCGGCGTGCTGGCCAGGGTTAGCCCTTCAAATTCGAATTCATCCCACCAGTCATGCTCTTCAATCCGCTCCGGATCCACACCCCATCGCTCCAGATGGACGCCCACGCCAAGAGGGACGAAGAACCGCCGGACCTTATCTTTTAATTTCATAATGGAGCCATAATCCAGATGATCATAATGATCATGTGAGATTAATACTGCATCAAGCGGAGGAAGATCTTCAATGGCGACAGGCAAATTAGCGCTGTAACGCTTGCCTCCAATTGCCGGAAAAGGCGACGGTGCCCTGCCGAGCATCGGATCGATGAACAAGGTTTTCCCGCCAATTTGAAGCAGCAATGCAGAATGACCGAACCAGGTGACCGCCGCTTGCCCGGCTCCAAGATGACGAGGAACCAGCGGTTCTACAGCGATTCGTTTGGCCGGTTTACCGTTCGGGGCGCCTCTCATAAACTCGAAGAACACACGAGCGGTTTCCTTCGCATTCATACTCATAGAGGTTGGAATTTGATTCACAAACTTCCCGTTTACATAATGACCGGTTCGTTCAAACCGGGCACGTTTTTCCACCTGTTGTTTTCCCCCAAAGGCCGGATACAGGTTCATAACCAGATAAACTAAGGCAATAAGTACGGTAATAACGGCAAGTGCAATAAGCATGCGCATTCTCCTAATCATCTTCTGCTTGGTGATCTTCTCTTGCAGGCAGCCCGGCAAGCGGAGTGCCTCCGCTTCCGAACGGTTATCTCATTATAAACGCTGGCAAATGGGGATTGCGAATGGTCATACGCATTCGGCGCGGATTATACACACAAACAGCCCCGGCTGAAATGTCGGGACTGAATTCGAATATGCCGTAACGTTGGACGCAGATGCCTGCACAGCCTTTCCGGATTTTCATCGGAGCTGGAGGCCGATCCATAAACGACATTTTAGGCCCAGGCGGATTTTGAACGGCCCCTGTCTCCAATTATTCTGGATCGTCCGTTAAATGGTTATCTCCTTGCCGGGCACCGCTGAAGCGGAGGAAGAGACCTTCTCTCCGCCTTTTTGCAGCTGATACATCTTGTAGTACCGGCCTTCGAGCGCCATCAGCGCTTCATGATTGCCCCGTTCCACAATTTCGCCGCGATGCAGCACGAGAATTTGATCCGCATCCCTGATTGTTGACAGCCTGTGCGCAATAACGAGAGTCGTTCTTCCTTCGCTGACCACCTTCAGCGCTTGCTGAATGAGCCCTTCCGTTTCGCTGTCAATGCTGGCAGTCGCTTCATCCAGAATGAGAATCGAGGGATCGAACGCCAGAGCTCTGGCAAAAGAAATCAGCTGCCGCTGGCCCGAGGACAGCGTGCTGCCCCGCTCCACCACCGGCTCGTCATACCCGCTGGGGAGCTGCTCAATGAATGGCGCCGCGCCCACGTCGCGAAGCGCGCTGCGGACCCGCTCGATTGAAATGTCTTTGTTATAGAGGCTAACGTTAAATTTGATGTCTCCGGCAAATAAATACGGGTCCTGCAGCACGATGCCCATATGCTTGCGCAGCGCCTGCTTGGAGAACGTCGAGATAGCTTCGCCATCTATCGTAATTCGCCCGGCATCCGGCTCATAGAAGCCAAGCAGCAGGTTGATAATGGAGCTCTTGCCTGAACCGGTGTGGCCGACAAGCGCCACTGTCTCCCCTTTTCGAGCTTCGAACGAAATGCCTTTGAGCACATTTTCCCCGGCTTTATAGGCGAAGGTGACATTGTCGAATTTCACGATCCCCTCCGGACGTTTCACAGCGCCGGTCTCCTCCACTTCCACACCTTCGAGATCCATAATAGCAAACACTTTGTCCGCCGAAACAAACGCACGCTGCGCATTCGTCAGCTGATCGAAGATCCCGATGATCGGTTGAAAAATCCGTCCCAAATAATCAATGAAGGCATAGAATACCCCGTAAGAGATGACCGTTTCCAGTGAGCTGCGGCCAAAATACCAGATGACATAGGCGGTGAGCAGGCTGCCGATCGTACCGACGATGTTCCGGGAGGACAAGGAGAAGATACGGAACTGTTTGATCTGGTTCACATACCGGTCCTCGTTGAGCACTTCGAATTCATCCAGCGTTACTTTCTCCCTGCGGAAAGCTTGAATAATCGGCATCACGACGATAGATTCATTAATCATGGCATTCATGTCGCTAAGGCGCGCCCGCATGATCGTAATATAGATCTTCGAGTACTTGAGATGAACGACCATAATGACCGCGAACAGCGGCGGCAGCAGCAGGGTGAACAGCGCGAGCCGCGCATCCAGGATGAATAATGCGATGAATATGCCGGAGAGCTGGATCAGGCTCACCACGAAGGTGGCCATGAAACTCATGAACAGATCACGGACGGCTTCCGTATCATTGGCAATTCTGGAGACGACCTGCCCAATCGGCGTGTTATCGAAATAGCGCAGCGGTATGCGCTGGATATGGCGCATTAAGTCCATCCGCATATTCTTGATGATTTGGAGAGCGGTCGACTGCAAAATGTACGCCTGCGTAAAATTGCCGACACTCGCGACGAAGAGCAGTCCCAAATACAGGCCAAGCAGCAGAAGCACCGCCGATAGATCATGATCTCCGCCGGATAAATGCTTATCGATGATCGTCTTCGTAATATAGGGCCCGCCAAGCTCTGCACCAACCGCACAGCATAGAATCAACAGCGAGCCGATGATCCGGAATTTATAGACAAGCGCATACGCGAGCAGTCTGCTCGTCGTCGATTGCTTCGACATGGTCGCTTAGCTCCTTAAAAGTTTATGCGGGCTTCGCCTGGTGTGCGGAAGAATGAAGCACATCAAGCCAAAACTCGCTTCGAAAGCATAATCTAAGTTTTTGCGGTGCTTTCGCCTGGTCAATTCCTACTCCTCCAGGCTCGCTTGCATTTGCTGATGCTCCCATTGTTCCTTGTACCAGCCGCCATGGAGCATCAATTCTTCATGCGTGCCTTCTTCAAGTATCCGGCCTTCGCTTAGAACGAGTATCCAGTTCGCATGGCTAACCGCTGACAGGCGGTGCGTCGAAATCAGGGTCGTCTTGCCTGCCCGTTCAAGCCGGATATGATGCAGAATCCGGCTTTCGGTGCGGGCATCGACAGCAGACAGGGAATCGTCGAGCAGCAAAATTTCGGAGTTGATGAGCAGCGCCCGGGCGATGGCGAGGCGCTGCTTCTGTCCGCCAGAGAGCATAACCCCATTCTCTCCCACGATCGTGGCTAATCCTTCCGGCATCTGGGCGATATCCCCGGTGAAGGAAGCCATCTCCACGGCTCTCTCAATCTCCTCCGTGCTCGCGCCTGGCTTGCCGAGCGCGATGTTATCGCGTATGGACTTGGACAGCAGCAGATGCTCCTGAGGGACGTACGCAACCCAGCTTTTCATCCGATCAATAGCGATTTGCTCTACCGGTACATCAGATAGATACAGCTTGCCCGGATCAACAGGATACTGCCGCAGCAGCTGCTTAAGCAGCGTGCTCTTCCCGCTCCCCGTACGTCCGACAATGCCAAGCGTTTCCCCTCGCTCCAAGCGGAACGAAATGTGATCGAGGCTCGGCTGCTGGGCGGTTGGATAGGTAAATGTTAAGGCTTTCATCTCAATAGACGCCGGTACATCAAGCTCTACAGGCTTTTGCGCATCCTTCAAATCCGCTTCTTGCGCCAATGCGGTCTGAAGCCGGTCGGCAGAGGCGCTTCCGCGCTGGAGGACGTTAATAAACTCGCCAAACGAGATCATCGGCCAAATGAGCATGCCAAGATAAATATTAAAGGAAACAAGCTGACCCAGCGTGATTTGACCATCAAAGACCAGATACGCGCCGTAACCGATTCCAATGGAATAGCTGACACCAACGATAAGCGATATAAGCGGCTGGAAAAGCGCATTCAGCAGCGATACGCGTTTGTTCTTATCCCTGACTTCTGTCGTCATCGCATCGAAGGCATGAAGATCGTCATTCTCCTGCACGTACGAACGAATAACGCGAATGCCGGAAATCGACTCCAGCGCATGGTCGTTCATTTTACCGAAGGAGGCTTGCGCATCCAGGAAGCGCACGCGTACTTTCTTACCTAAAGAGCTGATCACCAGCACCAGAAAAGGAAGCGGAATGAGCGCGGCAAGCATCAGCTTCGCGCTGATATAAGTGACCATCATCACAATAACCACGGAAGCGCCTACGAGCGTATTCACCAGTGTCATGACGCCGTATCCGGAGGTTTGTCCGATCGCCAGAATATCATTGGTTGCAAGCGCCATAAGCTGGCCTGTGCTGTTGCGCTGGAAGAAGCCCGGTGTCATCCGCGTCAAATGCGCCAGGAGCCTGCCTCGCAGCAGCTTCTCCACCAATGCGGAGTTGCCGAATAAAGTCGTTATCCATACATAGACCATAACGTACAGCAGAAAGGACAGACATACGAGCAGCAGAACTGTCTGGTTCAAGCCGGAGGCGGTTAAATCCCCTTTTCGAATATGATCTATCGTGTTCCCAATCATTTTAGGCGGTATGGTCGTGAGCAGGCTTACCGCTGACATTAAGCCGATTGCGAGTGCGTAACTGCCCCATCTTTGCTGAAAAAACCATTTTAACCGTATAACAAAAGACAAGTAGAGCCACCTCTTCCCCCATTTCAAATAGGCACAAGTTGATTTTACAGTTGTTTCCTGATGAAGTCTATTTGAAACTGTGTTTGATAAGGACTGCGGGCTGCCGAGGCTCTCTAAAGAAAAAAAGCTGACCCGGCAAGCAGCACTCTGCTGTAGGGTTAGCTCTTTTCTCGGTATATAAGCGCTCGTGGCTGACCGCAGTCACCGGACAGCTTAGAGATCCAACTTCGCGCCGGCAAGCTCCTCGCTCAGCCGCCATAATCGCCCGGCGGTGCGGGGTCGATCGCCCATGGCCGCACACCGGTGCCTTTCACCTTGATTATAGGTCGCTCTTTTTGTTTTCCTTACTCTGCAGCTCTAGCAAATACTCATCCAAACGATCGAATCTCTCATTCCAGATACTGCGGTAGGTCTCCAGCCAATTATCCAGCTCGATCAGCGGCTGGGGCCGCAGCTTATAAATCCTCCGATTGACGATCGCCTGTACCTCGACAAGTCCAGCTTCACTAAGGACGCGAAGATGCTTGGAGGCTTGCGGCTGGTTGAGCCCAAGTCGATCAGCAATTTCTCCAACGGACAGCGGTCCGTTTCGTAAAAGTTCGACAATGTTAAAGCGGTTGGGCTCGGCAAGAGCGCTAAAAGTCGTTGTATCCATGACCTGAACCCACTCCAAACAGATAGACTTGCTTTATCTTATCATTTTACAAGGAATCAGAGGTTTGTTGCAAAGGTTTCCCTCTTTCGTTTAGATTTCTTGTAACAATTGCTCCAGATTCCCGAACGTAGCTGTGATCCCTTCGACTATGCCCATTGCTACCGTCACTTGCAGATCCTCGTCCGATTCAAATTGATAGCGAAGGTTAACCTTCGTCTTGCCTTCATATTCGGTTAAGGTTACGGTTGCCCGCTGCAGCGGGACTTCATCTGTGGGATTGGCGTCTTGATCTGCAAAGGTGGTGGTAAAAACAATCTGCTCCGGCTCTGTAATTTCTTGATAAACGCTCCTTGCCCAGTGAACCTCACCCTCCGGTGACCGCATACAGTAATGCCACACCCCGCCGGGTCTGAAATCAATGTTGCACACGGGAATCGTATAGGGGCGCGGAGCCCACCAACGTGATATATGCTCAGGTTTCGAAAATGTCTGAAACACAAGCTCGCGCGGTGCATCAAAGATACGCTCCATCGTAAAATCCCGTTCTCTCACCGTTGTGGTGATATTTCCAGCTTCATTCTTCTGAGTCATTGTTAATCCTCCTCGAATATAAGATATGAGATCAATACTTCAATCCAAGATTGCAGCACAGGTTATTTCATTCGTGTGGATAATTTCTTGAGTTAAATATACCTTAAACGGAATATTCCTGTCAAGGAATATATAATCCAAAAATGTTGTGACCCTTAATGGCTTGCAGAAACAGCAGCTGATGCCGAACACACCGAAAACAGCAAATCCAAAACGCCGCTTCCAGGTGACTCGCTTTAATAAATCGTTTTAATGTTAAGTAAACCTGGCGAACCAGTGACCATCCACTCACCCCTATACCAACTATTAAGGTAGCATCGGGATTATCATTTACAAAAACACAACCTGAACTTGAATAAGGAATAATATTCCTCAACTTTGCTCAAACGTCCGATTGACAGGCGCGGATTTTTGAAGGCTGCAGGCGGTGTTGTCGGTTTATCAGTTTTATCCCAATTCACCGGAGGAACGACGTTTGTTTCTGCGGAGGAGTCGTATTTTGCCTTCGCTGTTCTCGCCGACTCCCACATTGATCCGAACAGCCCGAAACATACTGAGAACTTGTCCCATTCCGAGAAATCCAAGATTCCCTCCCGCCGTTGCCGCGCTTCCGCAGCCAAACATTAATTCATTCGCGCTCCCCCTTCTCATTATCACTCCCCTTATTTCTTGCTTACACACCAAGTTGTCATACAGCGCTGGCCTGCTACTTGTACGGTCTTGATCGGCTCGAAGAGCATCCCTCCAAGCTGAGCTGTTTTATTCAAAAGCTGCTCCTCATCGACCAAGAACCGGGTGCTCCCGTCCGGCAGCAAATAACGCTCATTGCCAAGCGGCTGGATCTTCGATTCGATGCCGATGGAGGAGGCCAGACGCGCAAATAGCTTTCCTCCCGGCTTCAGCACCCGCCATAATTCTTCCACCATTTGGTCAAAATGCTTCACGCTGCCGGCAAAATGCAGGACCGCGCTGCTGATGACGAAGTCAAAGCTGCCGCTCTCAAAGCTCATGCTCTCCACCGCTTCAACCCGCGCTTGCTCCTCTGACCAGCGGGGCGCCAACTCCTTCGCAAGCCGCTGAACGGCGGCGATTGCATCCGCCGAGCGATCCACCGCGTACACCTCAAATCCGCTGTGCAGCAAATAAACCAAATTCCGCCCGGAGCCGCAGCCAGCATCGAGAATACGCATGTCCGGTGTAATCCTGCCTTTCAGCAGCTGATCAAATAAGTAAATATCGATATCGCCAAACTGTTCGTTAAGATTCATACTAGGTACACCCTGCTTTCCATGTTAGTGAGACTTATATTTATCTACCGCAAGCGTATCCTACATATTAAGATTTTCAAAGCTTCCGGCTGTATCCTGCTGATGCATACTTCATTTGGAGTTGGCGACATTAATGAGATACAGGTGAGATTGCCGCCACTGGAAGGAGATCCGCAAATGGTGTGGGATTGTATCATTGTCGGCGGGGGAATAGCCGGACTTCAAGCTGCCATTCAGCTGGGCAGATACGCGATGCATAATGTACTGGTCCTTGACGCAGGAGAAGGGCGCTCAGCGATTTGCCGCAGCTATCGCAATATTCTGGGATACCCGGAAGGAGTTTCGGGGTCGGACTTGAGAGCGACCGGTACAGAGCAAGCCGCTGCTTATGGCGTTCAATTCATCCGCGATAAAGTTATGCGGGCCAAGGCTCTGCCAAGCGGCTCTTTTCTTCTGCATGGCCGCCAGGACGGCTCCTCTTATGAGGCAAGAACGCTGCTTCTTGCAACGGGGGTTATGGACCGGTTCCCCGATCTTCCGGGTTTGCGGGAGTGCTTGGGGCTTACTGTATATGTATGCCCGGATTGCGACGGCTTCGAGGCTAAAGACCGCAGAACGCTTATCCTGGGTGCAGGAGATGCCGGGGCCCGTATGTCCATGACGCTGCAAATTTGGACGAATAAGCTGCTCTACATCAATCACGGGCGGTCGCAAGGGCAGGTGAGCGCGGAGCTTCTCCATTCGCTGCATGCGGGCGGCATCGACTATCTCGAGGCTGTAAGTGAGCGGGTTGCCGGCACAGAGGACGGCTGCTTTCGCGGGATTGTCCTTGAAGACGGTCGGCTAATTGAGGCCGAGCGGGCTTTTCTGGCTTTTGGCGGGAATGAGGTTCGTTCTGCACTCGCTGAGCAGCTGGGCGCGCGCCTGCATGAGAATAAGCATATATGGACCGATTCGCGCAGCAAAATGACCAGTGTCCCGAAAGTGTGGGCGGCGGGCGATGTGGCCGCACATGCCGAGCAGGTCACGATTGCTATGGGAGAAGGCGCCCAGGCAGCTATCTGGATCCATAAGACTCTCTTGGAGTTGAAACGCACTAGTGCATGCACGTGAGAATAAGCATGAAAAAGCGAAGCCATAGACCCGAATTCTGTCCAAATTCGCATCCAATGGCTTCGCTTATTGCTGCTTATGAGGTCTTGGATTCGAATGAAGCCGGATTCGCAATCATGCGGATTCGCTTTTGCTTCCCTATGAGGACCTGGTGATTGGAATGTAAATCTCCATCACAGCCCCTATTTGAGGGTGACACCGTTCATCGTAGAATTCAAAATCCACTTTATCCGAGGCAAACTCATACCCGGAGGCGGGAAACCATTTTTCGTAAATAAATCGCCATGTTCCCTCGATGGCCTGGACAAAGCCCTTATCGTTGTAATCTGCAGGCGGCGTTGTGAATACAGCGTAGGTTGCCTCAGGCACTTCACCTTTGTACAAATCCGCAGGTGCATTCTCGAAAGTATCCGTTTTCACCGCAATAACATAAGTGAATTTGCCGGTCTCCATATCCGGCGGGAAACAGATGCAGAATTCGCCATGCTCCTTGGGCTGAATCATCTCATACAGCTTGGCTTCAAGCCCTTCAACGTTAAAATGATCCCAGAAAGCCGGAATATCGCGCTTTCTCCGATTGCCTTCCAAAGTCGTTTCCAGTGCGTACCCAACTACCTTGAAGCCGGGCTTCGTTATTATTTTTGGCTCCAGAATAATGCCTCCCGATAAATTAAATTGTTTTAACAGCATGAGATCCACTTTGCTTGGCGTATTGCCGGTGGCATGAATCCGATATTGCTCCGGTGAGCAGCTATATACTTTGCGAAAGGCTTTGCCAAAACCGCTGTGGGACTCAAATCCGTACTCCATTGCAATATCGATAATGCGTTTATGACCGGATAATTCACTAACCGCATGCTCCAGCCGCCTTCTACGGACGTACTCCATGACCGGCATTCCGACATAAGCATTAAATAATCGGTAATAATGGTACGCGGAGAAACCGGCGATTTCAGCCAGACACTCGACGGTTATTCGTTCTTTAAGATGCTCCTCAATATAATCAATGCTCTTCTGGAAACTCTCGATATACGCGATAGCGCTCCACCTCCCGATCGGTAGCTTGATTGTAACATCCCCTTCAAAAGGGTTCTGTTCCAAATTTGCTGTATTACGAATTGAACTTAACACCGGGCATGCAGTGTTCGGTTCAGTTTCGAAAACAGAAGCTTAGCACCAAATAGGCCACGGTGCGGAATATCGAGGAGGAAGCCGGACTGAAAAAGCCGGGCTATCGGTCCGTTCGATGCGTCATTATTTCTCGTATCGTTTCGCGGTTGTCCCACACTTTACGATATAGGATGTTTCTTCGACTCATGACCCGAAGCTATACTGGTTAAATCCAGTTATTTGGCGATGATTCGGTCATTATTATGATCTAAACTGGATTTTTCCACCTATTTCAGGCTAATTTCAGCCCAAAATGCCATTTTTGAGCTCCTATACTACATGGATTACAGTATAGCAGCCTGGACTAAATAAAAAGGGTCCCTATACTGCAGGCAATCCAGTATAGGTATCAACTGTCTCGCTCAGCTCTTCTCAAACATCTGCTTACACACTAACCGCTCCACACACCATTCCCACTTACTTGACTGTTCACCACCTGTTCCACTTACTTGACTGTTCACCACCTGTTCCAATGGTTCACATATTCACCTGATCCACACACCAATTTCACTCACCGAACATATTTACTCAAGAATTCCTTAACATGCTTCTTATAACCGGGCGGATCAACAATGAAGGCCAGACCGTGTCCCGCTTCAGGAACGGTATACAGCTCCCTCTCGCAGCCGCAGGCTTCATACAGCTCCTTCACCATGAAGAAAGGCACGAAAGTATCATCTTCCCCGTGAATGAACAGCATCGGCGTCCGCGACTTCTTCACCTGCTCCAGGGCCGAAGCTTCTTTAAATGAATACCCTGCTCTCAACCGCGCCAGAAGGCTTGTGCTGTACAGCAGCGGAAAAGCCGGCAGTTTATACATCCGCTTCAGCTGATAAGCCAGCTGCGCATGCACCGAAGTATACGCGCAGTCGGATATAACCGCTTTCACATTAAGGGGAAGTGTTTCCCCGCTTGTCATGCATACCGTTGCCCCGCCCATCGACACCCCATGGAGTACGATTTGCGACTGCGGCCCTCTTGTACGAATCATGTAGTCGATCCACTGCACATAATCCTTGCGCTCCCGCCAGCCGAAGCAGATACAAACCCCTTGGCTGCGCCCATGTCCTCTGGCATCGGGCATCAGCACATGATATCCGAATTCCTCATGAAATAATTTAGCGAAAGTATCCATATCCCGCGCTTTGCCCGAATAGCCGTGAGCGACAATAGCGATTCTATCTGTCGGCTTCTTCGCTTCAATCCAATACCCTTGGAGCTTCAGTCCATCTTCGGAGGTGAGCGTAACCTCTTCGATACGCGGCTCTTCTTTCCAAACAACCTTGTTTTCCATCGGAGCGAGCTCCAAATCGGGATTATGCGCCAAAAAGCTTTTATCCGCACGTTTGATTGCAATATTGTAGAAATACATACTAACCGCGAATAGTACGAGCAATACAAGAACGACGAGACCAACACAGGCAATTATTTTCATGATTCCTGCATCCTTTACTTGGAAGTTGGCAATCGTTATACAAAAGCACCGCCCTCTTGCGAGACGCGGTGCTTTCACTGGAATAACCGTAACTTCATCTGAGGGCGGGCAGAGTTACCGGGTATTCATATGCTGATGTTTCGAGAAAGCGCTTGATGCCTGTACAGAATAAACGGCTTATCCCCGCAGCTGTTCTTCCTTGGTGATAGTAGGATATCCGCAGTAACGATGCCCTATACGCACCTGCAAGCACACATTAGATGGCTATTTATCAAGCGCCTTGTGCACCTTAAGCTGCTTGCCTTTAATAGTTGTCGTCTTCATCGCTCCAAGCACGAGAGGGCCTTTTCCGTTCAAAATATCCACATACGTTGAGTTATCCTGTATGGTGATGATCCCGATATCTGCGGCACTCACCCCTTCAATCTTGGCAATCGTCCCGACAAAATCGACTGCCCGCAGCTTTTTCTTCTTGCCTCCGTTGAAGTACAGCTTCAGAATTTCCTGATTCAGCTGATCGCTCTTATGCTTCTTAAGAGGCGGTGCCGCCCGCAGCTTCGATTCAAAGTCAGCCATCCGCTTATTCACATTATCTCTGGAAGGAGCCTCGCTTCTGCGGATTTCGAATCCGATGTATCCCTCAATATCCGCAAGCAGCCGATCCTCGCTGGGCGTCACGAAGCTGATCGCCGTACCCGTCTTACCTGCTCGTCCCGTTCTTCCTGCCCGGTGCACGTAGCTTTCCTTCTCAACCGGCAGATCATAATTGATAACATGCGTAATATTCTCGATATCGATGCCTCTTGCTGCAACATCGGTTGCCACTAGATAACGGAACCTGCCCCGCCGAAAATCATTCATGACGCTGAACCGGTCATCCTGCTCCATACCGCCATGGATTTTGTTGCACGGATAATCCATCCGGTTTAACTGTCGATACACCTGATCGACCTGCTCCTGCGTCCGGCAAAAGATAATGCAGCTGTCCGGGTTCTCAGCAACCGTAAGGTCTCTGAGCAGATGAGGCTTGCCCTCTTCACGGACAAGGATAAGCCAGTGATCTATCTGCGCAGCCGCTTCCTCCGATTCAGGCATCTCAATATAAACAGGGTTACTCATATACCGATGGCACAGGCCCTCCACATCCTTCGGGAGAGTCGCCGAGAACAGCAGCGTTACCCGCTCCTCCGGAAGCTCGTGGATAATCGCACCGACCTGTTCGATGAATCCTTTGTTCAGCATCTCGTCCGCTTCATCAATAACAAGAAACTTCAGCCGCTCGATGTCGAGCGTACCCTTCTGAATATGATCAAACACACGCCCCGGTGTGCCGACAACCACATGGGTTTTCTGGTGCAGCTCGAGCTTCTGCCTGGCAAAAGGCTGCTTGCCGTACAAGGCCGCCGCTTTTATCCGTTTCAGCCTTCCGATATTCGTCATATCTTCCTTGACCTGATCGGCCAGCTCGCGCGTCGGCGTCAACACGAGCGCCTGCGGGCTGTTCTCCTCCCAATCGATCATTTCGCAGATCGGAATGCCGAACGCCGCCGTCTTGCCGCTGCCTGTACGGGATTTCACTACAAGATCCTTTTTCTCCAGCGCAACCGGAATGACTTCCGCTTGAACGTCAGTCGGCTGCTCATAACCGAGACTATCCAAAGCGCGGACGATCGGCTCGCTTAATTTATAGTGGCTAAAGCTTGCTTGACTCATGATTGGCTCCTCTATTCAGTAAATAAAATCGTTATTCCGCGTCCGATGTATCTTGAATTGTAGGACATAACAGGCAGATAAGCAATTTGCCCGCTTCTTGGCAGTAATGGACCAAACGCAAATAAGCAGACTTGGAAGGAGTGCCAAGTCTGCTTTGTTCGCCGCGCGCGTCCGCCGCTGGAGCAGCAGAGCTGCTTTTGATAGGATTATGCCGCTGTATCCGTGTCCTCTTTCGCCACTCCTGATTTCAGGAAAACCGGCACTGCCCGTTCGATATAGTGAACCACGAATAATGTGATCAGGAGCCCTAGAAGGGATCCGCATACCGATAACGGAATAGCCCATATGAAGGAGGATTGGACGAAGAACGGAACGAAGGAAACCGCCAGAATAGGGGGTGCGTTCCATTTGAACCGGTTAATCAGATAAATAACGATGACCGTATTGATTAATAAGGTAATAACGCCTGGATGCAAATAGACCAGAACCGTTCCGATCAGCGATGATAAAATAGCGCCGAATGCAACTTTTCCGAGCTGCGCCGCTGAGAAGGGGCGGGCAATAAAGAGCAGGCTGAATGCGCCAAGCGTCGGAAAAAACAAGGTGTGCAGGGAGGGAATTCGCGAGGAAACCCAGTAAATGCTCACTATGTATATGCAAATGGCGACCGTTCTTAAATTCATGTTTAAACCGTCCTCTTTTCGTACAAACCATGTATTCATAGTTACATATGCAGGTGCTATTTTAACCCCGTTCTCCTTGAGCGTCAATGCTAAATTCCTGCCTGCACAAGCAGTGCTCCCTTATTAACCGTAGTTCTGGATTCACAGGACCTGCGTAAAACATAATCTTACGAACTTAAGAAAAACAAGCAGACCGGATCGGCCTGCTTGTTTCTTGTTCGCTGTCCTGTTCGCTGTACGTTTTCATTTTTGCAGGAAGCTCATTATAGCTTGCGAGATTTCAGCACGGTTTGTCACCCTGCTTCATTAAGACCTCGGTTTATTTCCGGTTGTCCGCGTAAATCCCCATTGCATCCCGCATAAAGACCGCCAGACCTTCGCCGAATTTATCAATGTTCTTGGTGAAACGCACATCATCCACATACATTTGGCCAAGCCCTCTGAAGGCTTCCGGCGGGTAGCTGCCCATCTTATTGAGGAAATCATACCATTCCTTAATGGCCGCCTGCGCTTCTTCCGATGACGGAGAACCGCTCCGGAGCGCGGCAAGCTTCCTATAAATGTCATTCATTCCTGCAGCCATTTCGTCCTTCTCTTGTTTGGACATCCCGCCGACCTTGGCATTGGCCTGATCGACTGCTTGTTCGCCCCAGCGCTCCCTTGCCTCTTGTTCATAGGGGTTGCTGCTGAAATCGAAGCCTTCGAATTTCTCTTGTGCCGTCATTTGTATCTCTCCCTTCATATGTTGAACGGTCTTCTCAATCGTCGCGATCATTTTATCCAGACGACTGCGTTTCTCAAGCAGCAGCTTACGGTGCAGCTCGAGCGCCTCTTGGCGGTTAAACCCTGGACTGCCGACAATGTCTTTGATCTTCATAAGCGGAAATCCAAGTTCTCTAAAAAACAAAATCTGCTGCAGAAGCTCCAGATTAGCATCGGAGTAAATGCGGTAACCGGCTTCCGTTGTCTGGTCCGGGACTAAGAGTCCGATCTCATCGTAATGATGCAGTGTGCGCACACTGATCTGAGCCAAATCGGCCACTTCCTTTACTCGCATTGAATGTTGGCCCGCCTCCTTTCACCACTTACTATAAAGTATCACGAAACGTGAGAGTCAATAGGTAAAATCAATTGGTCTCAGGCCGCCGAGGAGAATATAGGGTACAAGAAAAGCAGCCTGTATGGGCTGCTTTGTCTGCATCAATTATAGGTTTACGTTGCAATATAATTCAAGCTCGTCACCAGGCAGCCGCGGATGCAACTAGGGCTGCATTGAATTAGGGGATCTTATTAATGCGCGGAAGCTGCGTTGTCGACATGCTTCACATAGTTCCGATTCAGCAGAATGAAGACGACCGCCAGAATAACAAATCCCGCACCGACAATAAACGGCACATGCGGGTTGTACCACTCCGACAGCTTGCCTGCAAGGTACGGGGCTACTGCCGCGCCAAGGAAACGGAGGAAGCTGTACGCTGCCGATGCGGTGGAACGTTCAACAGGAGCCGCATTCATAACCGCAGTTGTAATGAGCGTATTGTTATTTCCGAGCAGAGCTCCGGCAAAAATAACCGCTGCGATAATGACCCACTGCGTGGATGTCCAGATCCCCATGGCGAGCAGCACAAGGCCGAACAAGAAGAGCATCGCACACATCGATTTGACCGTACCGAATTTGCGCTGCAATTTAGGTGCCATGAAGACCGAGGTCAGAGCCAGCAGAACGCCCCAGCCCAAGAAAACATAACCCAAACCGTGCTCATCTAATCCCATAACGAACGGCGAGTATGCCATCAAAGTGATGAACCCGAAGTTGTAGAGACAAGCGCCGATACCGAGCACCAGGATGGAACGATGCTTCAGCGTGCGGAAAGGATCAAGCAGGGAGACTCTGGGTTTGCTTGCCGCAGCGGTCCTTGCACCCGGCAGGACAGGCGTTTTCTTGGCGGAAGGCATGAGAATGAGGAGTCCGATGAACGCGATAACCATCAGCCCCGCGACGCCCAGAAATGGACCTCTCCATGAGATGGAGCCAAGCTCGCCGCCAAGCAGCGGACCGACAGAGATGCCCACCCCGATAGCAGCTTCATATAAAATAATGGCTTTTGCCGTACCTGATTTAGAGAGGGTTACAATTGCAGTCAGCGAGGTCGCTACGAACAGGGCGTTGCCAAGCCCCCAGCCGCCTCGAAGTCCGATAAGCGGCCAAATTCCGTTCGAAGCGCCGCCAAGCGCCGCGAAAACCGCGATAATGACGATCCCCGTAAGCAGGGTGCCCTTCATGCCGAGCTTCGATGAGAGAACACCGGTAATGAGCATGGCTACCGCCATAACCGCATTGTAACTGGTGAATAATAACGTTACCTGACTTGCCGATGCGTTCAGCTTATGGGCGATCGCCGGCAGAATCGGATCAACCAGACCAAGTCCCATGAAGGCGATTATACAAGCGAATACGACAGCCCAGACAGCGCGCGGCTGTCTGAGCAGGGATGGGCTTTCCTGAGGCTTTGTTCCCGTTTTACCGGGGGCAGCCTGCGCTGCCTGCTGTTTGATTATTGTCGATGCCATTATTGCAGCTCCTTCTTTTCTTATTCATTTCATATCAAGAAAGATCACAAAAACGACCTGAACGTATGACGAATCACATCGCCTCTGCTAATAATTCCAACCAGCTTCCCGTCACGTTCGACCGGCAGCTTCTTGATTCGTTTGGTACCCAGAATCGCAGCTATATTCTCCGCTTCTTCGTCCCAGGTTACTTTCATTACTTTTCTCTGAGCGATCTCCAGCACATTCAAGTCCAGCAGCTCCCGGATTCGTTCGTCGAACTCCACGTCATCACCCTTAAACATGAAAGCAAAATAAATCGAGTCGACGATTTTATCTTCATGTTTACCGATGTACCGCATCACATCGCCGTCGCTTACATAAGCAACAATCTGGTTTTGGCCATTTACGACCGGCATTCCGCTGATATGATGCTTGATGAACAATTCAATAACGGCACGAACCGTATCGGTTTCTCTCACTTTATAAACCTCGCTGATCATAATTTCAGCTGCTTTCATCAACATCTCCACCCTTCATTTAGTTGTATAATGAAACTACTAATACTTGTATTATACAATCATGTACCGTATTGTCAATACATAGCTTTCACTACCCGCGGTGATTAGAAAAAATGATTTTGATATGCTACCATTGATAACATAAGGCCAGATGAGAGTCAGACCATCATTTTGAGGTGATCGATAATGAAAAAGCAGTCTATAGAAACGATTGAGCTTGAGCTTGCGATCATGGTACGCCGAATCACATCTGCAACCTCGGACAAAAAATATAGCAATTTAGACCGGTCCGCCTATTTATTGCTGTTTCATATCTCCACGCAGGGCTCAGCGGGTGTAAAGGCGTTGGCCGAAGAATTTCATCTGGATATCTCAACTGCCAGCAGACAAGCAGCTGCGCTTGAGCAGAAAGGCTATGTTTTCAAGACGCCTGATCCCCTCGATGGCCGTGCGTATTCCCTGCAGCTCACTGAGCTGGGCGCTCAAGAATTAGCTGCTTACAGGCAGGCTCGCTTCGAACGCATTACAACCATGCTCGGGGACTGGACGGATGAGGAAAGCCGGCAATTCGGTCAGCTCCTGCGCAAGTTCAACCGTTCGCTCAGGAGTTAGGCTGTAGGATACAAACCGGATTAATTCATAAGAGAGCCGCTGCCATTTTGATGATTTCAACCGTCTCTTGCATCGACCTGTGCGATTCGCTATAATCGTTCTAATCAAGACCGAAGGAGAGCGATCCCATGTATTCACGCATGAGCAGCCAACTTCATCATCACGATCAGCGTTAGCACACCTGAAATCATCAGGGTGGGCTAACGCTTCTCGCGTTGGCCTGCCTGCGGTATATCAAACGCGCAGGACCACTGGGTCTGGCGCGTTTTTTTGTTGTACCGATTCCAGAAAGGACGGATGAGCATGCAAAATGTTAAAGGAACCTACGATTATCTCGGCCCGGAGCAGGCGCTCCGGAAAAGCATTCAATCCACGCTCGAGGAATTGTTCGAGCTGTATGATTTTGACGGCATGGATACGACGATCTTGAATGAGCTGGAGCTCCTTACCTCCAAGTATGCGGGCGGCGATGAAATCATCAAGGAAATGTATCAGCTCAGCGATCAAGGGGAGCGCAGCCTGGCGCTCCGTTACGACTTAACCATTCCGTTTGCCAAAGTCATCGCACTCCACCCAGGCCTTGAATTTCCTTACAAACGCTACGAGATCGGCAAGGTTTTCCGCGATGGCCCTGTGAAGAGGGGACGGCTGCGGGAGTTTCTCCAATGTGATGTGGATGTTGTCGGAATCGGCGGCCCGGAGGCAGAAGCGGAGCTGATGCAACTGGCGGTTGAGGCGTTCCGCAAACTCGATATTCCAATTGTGCTGAAATGGAATAACCGGCGTTTTCTGGGCGAAGTGCTGGAGTCCCTCGGAATCCCGGCTGAAGAGACGTTATCCGTCATGCTCACCCTCGATAAGATCGCCAAGATCGGAGCCGCAGGGGTTCAAAATGAGCTTGCCGGCAAAGGCGTGAATCCTCAGGTTTCCGAGGCAGTCCTCGCCCTAATCGGGATGGAGAATCCCACTTTCGAGCAGATCACAGCCAGCTGCGGCATTCAGCACAAACCCGGAGCGTTAGAGGTTGTTGCGCTGCAGCAGCTTCTTCAGGCCACCTTGCTAGAGCAGACCTGTAGATTTGATCCCTTTCTCTCACGCGGGCTCTCTTTCTATACGGGTACGGTCTATGAAATCTTCGATGCTTCGGGGGTTCATCCATCCAGCTTAGGCGGCGGCGGGCGGTACGATAATATCATCGGCCAGCTGGTGGGAAGAGAAGATATGGCGTATCCCACCGTGGGGCTGTCCTTCGGGATGGAGCCGATCATGGAGCTGCTGCGCAATCGTTCAGGTTCCATGTCCGCGGCGGATACCTCTTCGAGCACCGTAGTGGTGATCCCTATTGGAGGGGATACGATTCCCGCTGTATTGAAGGCTGCAGTCAAACTGCGTGAGTGCGGCATCCGCACACGTACAGACATGAGCGGACGCAAGCTGCGTAAATCATTGGCCAGTATTGCGGCTAAAGGCATTCGTTATGCACTGTTGATCGGGGAGAGCGAAGCTGAGCTTGGACAGGTGCGCTTGAAGGATATGAAGGAAAAAACTGAATTCGCAGTCACCATTGATGAAGCTGCGGCTATCATTTCAAGGGAGACTCGCGGCGAAGCATAGATTTATTTCGAGGCACAATGAGCGGCTTCAATCGGGTTCGTTCCTATTTGACGAACCCGGTTTTCCTATTCTTTATCAATAGGCTTATGAATGCCATCTTCGTAAAAATCAAAGAAGAGCTGCTGCTGCGTTCCTCTTACTGCATAGAAAACATCGCATAACCGTTTCCCCCTGCGTCTTAGCTCGGACTCTAACCAATCCTTCGTGAGGCCGTTATGCTCCAAATTTGTTTCCATGAATGTTCCATCCATAATTAATTCAACGGGAAACGCCTGTGCGTTTGAATGAAGCTTCAAGTCCTTTTTGGCTACATATCGATATTCGTCCCATTGTAATACGGATACCATACCGTTATCTTCAAGCACGGCATATTCCACCTCCTCCATGTTGAAAATCCCTTTTTCCCTTATCGCTTGATCCAATGAATCCAGCGTATATCTTACCTTTTTCATATTATTTTCAAGAATTTTGCCGCCCTCAATGAGTACGGTGGGAGAGCCCGAGATCCAGCTTCTTAGTTTGCGGTTCTTCAAGGCAATGAGGGATAACGAAAAGGACGTCGCCGAAATGACAACGAGCGACAACAGCAAATAGGACCATTTCAGGTCCTCATTAAAAGCCAAGTTGGCAGCAATCGCCCCTATAGTAATGCCGGTCACAAAATCATGAAACGTCATATTGGAAATCGTCTGCTTACCGAGTATTTTCGCAATGAATAACAGCAGGATAATAGACAGAATGGCCCGAATTAGAATCTCCATATAAGCATGCATCCTTTGATCCCTCCTGACCTCTCATTATTTCCAAACCCGGTGGAAGTCAATCAGCTGACCGTTCAGCGGGATTGCCGCCGCTTGAAATCAGAGCCTATTTCAATGGGTTTGTGGTAGAGCTGACTTTTCCTGCCGACTGCAACGCCGTATGCCCCTTCCGAGAACCCGGCTGCGAATTCTGCAACCGTTTCTACCTGCTGCCCTGCTGCCTGCTCCATGGTTCCCGCGACATGCGGAGGTTTCAATCTTGCAGCGCAGCTGCAGCATTATATCGTCGTATTCAGGCGGTATGCCGCTGAATTCGACACTGTGTGCTTATATGCAAATAATTATGCGGAATCAAGATATCCATTCATGTCGGTAAGAGGCTGTTTTTGCAGATTTATTACCAATGTTTGAATGGGCTCTTACTTTCGCCCATGAGTGATTTTCTCCGAAATCAAGAGCCAAGGATTATGAACTGGCGGCTGCGCATAAACATGCTGATATCCTCTGATTTCAAGCGAATAGACTGCCCGTATTCACATATCCGGCAAATCAGATTATAGGTGACTTTATCCTTCTAAAGTTAACTGTTCTCAAGGAATCATCTGACTGTTTTAACTCCATATGCATGCATTTCCCCCCTTTATTTCACGTGAATATGACTGCATTTCAGGGCACTCAACCGTTGGTTGAATTTAGATATAAATCGTATATTTCCAGATTCAACTAATCGCTGATTGGTTTTAGACAAGTCCTATGTTACGTTAATAGCAGCAAATCGCGCGATTGCAAACCATAGCCAGGGAGGTAAGAGAAGATGGATGTGCGAAAAATCGGTGCATTAATATCGGAATTAAGAAGGAACAAAGACTATACGCAGGGTGAACTTGCTAACCTGCTGAAGGTGAGTCATCAAGCCGTATCGAAGTGGGAACGCGGTGAATCGCTGCCGGATATTGGGCTGCTGCCCGAATTGTCGAGCCTTCTTGGCATTACGATTGATGCCTTATTAAGCGGCGAAGCCGCAGGTAAAGAGCGGGATGGGAGACCAGCTAGTTTAGAGGTTGCCGCTGATTCGGAAGAGCATTACCCGGAATCACAACTGGAATTAACAGCTGATGATGCTGCCGATAACTCTGAACAGCGTACTATTTCTTGGGAGCATATTATTACTCTCGCGCCGTTCCTGCCTAGCGAGACCTTGGAAATGCTGGTTGAGACGCTCGAAGGCGAGACGGACTGGAGTTCCTTGTCTGCCTTGGCCCCATTCCTTGGCCGGGCTTCACTTGAGCGCTTGGTCGGCAAGGTTATCACTGGTTCTGTGGATGCGCGCCAGATTCTCGCCCTGGCTCCATTTCTGGGCAAAGAACCGCTCGATCAACTGGTCGATCATGCGCTGGACAATCTCGATTGGGAGGTTATTCAAGGTCTTTGTCCTTTCGTTGACCGGGCAACGCTATCGAAGCTGGTTCAGCAGGAGGCGCTTCACAATCCCGATGCGGGAGTGATCGCTGGGCTTGCCCCTTTTCTGGACCGGTCCGATCTTGCCATCCTGGTGAAACGAATTCAAAGCGGGCAGCTGGATCCGAAGCATCTATCCGCTCTCGCCCCTTTTCTGCCGCAAGAGCTGCTTCATGAGCTTGTTCTCCCTTTCAAAGCCGTTTAAAATGTAGACCACAAGACGAAAGCTGTCCAATCCGGGCAGCCTTTCGCCTTTGGAACAGAGATTGGGCATAATTACTCCAGCCGCTGCAGGATCAAAATCACCGCTTCAAGAGAAGTGGAATATCGACAAACCCTTGAGATTAAAGGATTTTTCCGAGATTTTCTAATGGAATCCCCCTTCATTCGACGGGCAAATACGACCTTTCTAAAAGAGGGTGAGTTGATTCAATCAAGCTTTACTGCTATATCAGCTCATCCGTCGACCTCCTCAATCGATCCAAAAATAAATCCACCGAGCTGCCGCCTCTCCCTCGCGCTTGTACTCCGATTAACTTTGTCAACTAGATCTGCATATAAATTCCAAGTCTGATCTGACAGCATCTCTGTGAACGCCATTGATGCCCCCATGCCTAACAATCTCTCAACGATCCGTGAGGGCAAGAGGCACAACGATTATCATTCTCTTATAGAGAAGCCACCTCATTCATCTTATAAACACCGCTTGTCGGAAATACAGTTGATTATGGTTAATCCCCATCAAGTTTCATCTCCCCCGAACGCTGATCTCTGCATGCGTTATACCTAGCATTCGATCATCCTCGCTGGAAGCCAAGCATACGCAGGTATGGCTTCTATCGGTTTGCCATACAAAATCGCGCACGCCTCCTTTCTAACGTAAAAGCCTCATCTCTAAGCTTGTTCCCTCCTCCCAAGCCGTGTAAGCGGGAAGTCTCGCCAGTCAGAACGGCCGTCCGATTGGGACGCCTTGCGTTTTGTAAGTGCAGTTTGAGCATAATCACTCCAATCACCAGAAGATGAATGGCGTCTGCCTCAGAAGACGGGTGGAATCGACAAAGCCTTGTGATTACTGGGTTTTTCTGAGCTTTTCCAGCCCAATACCGTCTGATTCGACGGGCAATTGCGACCTTCAAAAAAGAGGGTGAGTTGATTCAATCAAGCTTTACCGCTCAATCGGCTCATCTATCGGCATCCAAAAACGCTCCAAAATAATTGCATCGAAACAGCCGCCCCTCCCCTCTCCTTGCTGATTCCAGTTTAAAGGCACATGGAATCCGCTGAGGATATAAAAAAGAAGCCATCACCCTCGATGGCTCCTTGGCTTAACACTCTCTTACTGAACCGTAATGACAAAAGGGACAACGATAACCTTTCCCCTATATTGAAACTGTCCCCATACTTTATAGGTTCCGCTTGTCGGAAACGCGGTATGGAACATGACGCTCGAGCCTCTGCTCATTTCGCTGACTGCATGTACATGCAGGTATTGCTTCGCTTTGCTGTCCAGGATGACGCAGTGGCCGGAGGTGCCCAAATACGGCTCCAAGGGAATATCCTTCCCGGTCGCAGCATCCGTTAACCGAAAGTCCAGCATGGCCATCTGCCCTGCCCGGACTTCCTTTGCATCAGGCATCATCGACAAGGAGATGTTCACACCGTCTATGTTTCGTTCGAGATCGGTGTCTGGCGTCAGCTTCTTCGCCTGGGGCTTATCACCCTCAACCTTTATCCACTGTTTATACACCGTAAGCCCTTTATCGCCCGGCATAAATTCCGTTATCAATAGATAATCGCCGCCTGACGGAAATTTAAACTTCACCGTGAACTTGCCTTCTCCCTCATACTCTGGATGAACATGTGAAAATGACGACAGATCGCTGCTTACTATGATAAGATGCATCAGCTTGGTCATATCCTCCGTGAAGGAATTTACGGGTACGCCTGAAGGATCTGCAACTTCTAAAGTCAGCTGAGCTTCATTCTTGCTGCTCACCGCTGCTGAAGATGTCTTCACGCTCACCTTATAGCCCCGATCCGATACATTAGCCATCTGATCCTTCTGCAAATAATGAAGCAGCCCCTGTGTAGGCGGATGAATATCCACGTTATCCATGGTATGGCCGGAACAGCCGCTGACGATGATCAGAATGATTGTAAGCAGGAATACGATTGCGGCTTTTCTATTGTTCATGACACATTATTCCTTTGACTTGGAAATCGCGAGCAGACTTAGTCCAAGTGAAGCAAGGGCTGCTTCGATAATCGAGCCTGACCAGAGCTCGGTTGACCATCCAATACCGTCTGACAGCTGCATCCATGCATAATAGAAGCTCCACAACGCAGTAGGCACTGCAATCGCAACAACACGATAGGCCCAAATGCGCCCTTCATCTGGCTGCAGCCATCGATAGATAAGATCGCCCACTAAACCGGCCGCACATGCAATGATGATAGAGGGGTAATTGCTGAATCCGTCCAGCACACTCATGAGCGCAGTCAGTAAGGCGAACAGCAGCGTAATCGTGCCGAATGGAATTCTCCAGCGCTTCATCAGCAGAAATACGGGATACATGAAGACGAGCGTATTGAGCAGCAGGTACGTTAATCCGCGCACCTCATTATTTTGCGCGATATTCTCGTCATAGTACCGGTTCCAGTACCAGTCGATTACCGGTGCCGCGGGTAAATTGTAACGGAACATCCATGCATACATGAGGAAGAAGCTGACCGCACCTGCCGTAATGACAACTGAGAGGAAGGGGGGCGCAAACTCCCGCCAGCTTGGCGCTGTCATTGCGCGGTTGCTCCACCCAGCCCGAAATGGACTGGATAATATGAGCAGCGCGCCGATCAGAAGCATCAGATGCGTCGGACTCAGCAGCGCGTCCACATTCTGCTCGATACTGAAGATAATATGCCAGCCCATATCGCCGAGCCCGCCCAAGAGGAACACCGCGACCCCTATCAGTCCAAGCCCATAGCCGGTCGGTGCTGCTTGCACCCACGTTCCTCCCGATGTTTGCTTCGACTGATAGAGAAGCCATGCCATCCAGACTGCAGAGGCGAGAAATCCGGAGTACAAAATGGCATGCCACGGCGTAAAGAAGGTCTCCACTGCACCATGATTATGCGCAAAGCCATCAATGAAAACCCCGGCAATTAACCACATCCCAAACACAATCGTCATATAATGCTTGTTGGTCGTAATCGTTCGTTTCGAAGACATTGAAGCCGATAATTGAAGCATGTTCATTAAATGATACCTCCTGTCTTAGTGGTTGGTTCGACAACTCATTCAGGCTGTTTCATGCTGTCTGGCGTCAATGTGAAGAAGCTCTTCCTTGGACACATGAAGTGAAGGGCTCCCGACTTATAAATAATTGTACTATTGTCGTATGTTTCCAGCCACTGAATATATTGATATGTATTGGAATCGCTCCAAATGAATGACTCCGTCCTGAGTAATTGACCGGCCGAATAGAGAACGCTCAGTTTATTGAAAAAACAAAGCAGCTGACTCAATAAAGATAAAGGGGCTATTCTTACGTCATCTTTGATGACTTATATGAAAGCTCCGCCATCCATTGCTCTTCCCTACCTATCCGTGGAAAAAGAAATCTGTTAAGCCTTGGCCTATACTGGAATTCGTACAGTTAAAAAGAGTGCTCTCCGATTGAGAATACCTCTATACTGCAATCGATACAGTTAAATCGCCCCATATGAACCTTTTGGAGCTCAATCAAGCATTTATAACTGGAAATTTCCAGTATAGCACTCGATTGAACGTCTATAGCCCGAAATAACTGTAATAAACCAGTATAGATGCACATGCGTCTTGTGGTTGACTGCCAACACACATCGCCCCACGCGAAGCATATCGGCTATTTGGAGCCCGGCTATTTCTACGAGCAGCAGAAAAATATACGGGAGTATCGCCTGCCGAGTATCGGGGCGGCTTGAAGGAGTAAGTTCATATTTACTGCGACTCTGCATTTGGGTATGATTGCCATAAGCGATACTGTTATAAAGGAGGGCACACCTATGCCTAGAATGAAGATTCCCCGTTAAGCCCGCGGCCCGCCTCCTTCCTTCTCGCCGCGCACTGCGATAATGAGAATACGAAGGGGATGGATCAACGATAATGACGACGATAATGTGGCCTAGAGAAGTGAATTGGAAAGACCTTCGATTCGGTGTCGAAATCGAGTTTGTCGGCGGTCAGCCTGAACAGCTTGAGCTCCTGCCCGGCTGGGTGATGGCGCTGGATGAGCATCAGGTTGATTCCGCCGGAGCGCAGTCCGGCAGCGAGCTTAAGCCGCCTCCGATTCTATGGCGCGACCGCAAGCAGCTGCAGGTGATGCTGGATCGGCTGTCTGAGCAAGGGGCGGAGGCCAATTGGAGCTGCGGCCTGCATGTTCACGTAGGATTGGAGCCGTGGGGGCAGGATATCATCCTCCCGTTATTGGATGCCGCATTATGCTGCCAGGATGCATTACGCTCCCTGCTTCAGACAAGTGAACACCGGCTTCTATTCTGTCCGCCGGTTACGCCGGAGATGCGCAGCCGCTATATGGAGCAGCCATGTGCCGACGCCGTTCATAACAGCGGCCGCCCCCAGTCCCATCGATGCGGGATCAATACGGCAGCCTGGTTCGATATCGGCACCGTCGAGATCCGCTATGCCAACGGGTCGCTGAACTATGACGAAGTTCTGCGTACAGCAGAGCTATGCTTGCGTTTTGTCGCTGCGGTCGGCGCAGGGAGGCAGCTGTCCCCGGATCCGGAGCTGCTGGCCGCTCAACTCGGTGCCCCTGCCGGCGGCTACCCCTTCCCCGCTTCACCGCCGCAATGGTTCAAAGAACGGACCTGGCTCGAAGAAGCGCTCTTCCCGCTGCTGGCCCCGATTGCCGCAAGCTGCGTACCGAACGGCGAGATCCTGCACATTATCCCGACAGCAGAGGGATTGCTGGTGGGCATTGAGGATACGTCAGATGGCTCAATGAGCGAGCATAAACTGCAGCTGCCTTTAACCGGCTGGGGATTCACAGCAGGATAAGATACATCCAATACGCGCCGAATTTTGATGAGACCAGCATACGTCAAATAGCCATCCCCTGCAGGGACGGCTATTTGACGTTGTATTCAGTTCCGTGCAGCCCATGCTGCGCTTCCTCTCCCGCCCCGGCCAATCGTAAGCTCGGCTAACAGTACGGGCAAACCTACAGCCACTAAACAAACAATGAACAGCAGAAAAAATGCTGCACCGCCGTAAAGTCCGGTTATGTAAGGGAACTTAACCTACTGCGCTCCCGATCGCCGCGAGAATAAAGCCCGATGAGGAGAATCGTTCTTCTTTGCCTGAAGAATGATGCTGTGCTGAGTCTTAATGTGAATTCATGATCTCCTCCCAATACAGTCATTCCTATTAACGGATTACCTTCTTGGTATCCGCAGCAAGTCTATTATACAACGATTGGGGGACATCCCGGGCATGCGAATTATTTAAACTTATCAGGAAATTGCTTGATAATCCCAGTTGCAAGTGTATCGGACAGCTTGATAATATGTGATTCCCCTTCATCAAAAGCTGCAATGTCCGCATCCCAGTCCTTCTTGATCCGCGCTGCCGCATCGGCTGCAACCAGCTGCAAATGCACATCCAACAGATCCTTTAATTCTTTGGCGGACCAATTCGGATTAACGCCGCTTAGGAATTTCGCGATATCATCTGCGTTTTTATACCAGTCTTTATTGTATCGTTCTATATCTGCTTGATTGCCCTGCAGCGATGCGGCGATGATTTTACCGGCAATCAGAATATGTTCTCTCAGCAGCTCAGCCAGCTTATTGCCTGCCGCTTCCCCATAATAGGGCTTTATCGCATTTCCAATATCCTGCTGGTTTTTCAGAAGCCTTGCCAGCACTTTATCTTGATCTTCAAGGCCTGCTGCAGCGCTCACAATATAATTTCTCGTCCATAGCGCATGATCAATCCAGAGCTTTCTCAGATCCCACTGAAGCTGTGCCGCTGACTTACTCAGACATTGATGATGCCCATGCGAATGATCGACTGCCGCAGCCCCCGCTTTTGACGGTACGGCCAAGCTTAGTGTCAGGGTTATACAAAGCAGCATTACTTTCAAAAACCGATTTTTCAATTCTTTATTCTCCTTTATTTTCAGATTTCATCGCCTTATTTTGGACCATTTTACTCATTTCATACACTGGGCACGGGTTAAATAGCCTTTTTTTAATTATTCGGCTTATTTCATTTATATGGAGAAGTTCGTCCAAACCAAATCTATGAATCTCTAATAATCTATAGAATCTAGTATCTCAAGGAGTGATTCTATGGAGAACCCTAATGATCCGATTTCGATTACGATTCTTGGGAGCGGCGGCGGCGTTGCGAAAGCTTTCTTAGCTTTCCTTAATCATTCTGCTCAGGATGAGAGCGACCCCCTTATGTCCATCATCAGCAGAGCCAGACTCCATCTGGTGGATTACAGACAGAAAACGGAGGAATACTACTCACAGGTGTGTCCAGGCTTAATGCCGCAGATCACGCTCTATCAGCTGGATCTTGCACAGGTTGAAGATTTCGAAGCGCTCCTCGTCCTTACTGGAACCTCTCTTGTCGTTGATGTTTCCCTTGCCGGCACTATTGAAATGCATAGCTGCTGCGATCGCCTTGGCATCTCATATATGAATACCGCCCTGACCGATACCCTCGTTGATGAAGGGGAACAGAATTATGGATTTCCACCCATTGAACGGTACTTAAGATTAGAAGCCCACAAGGGCAGCTTCAACAACGCCAAAGCGATCATCGGCACGGGGATGAATCCGGGCGTTGTGCAGTGGATGGCCATTCATCTCATGGAGCTCAATCCGCAGGATAAGCCTTTAGCCTGTTATATCGTTGAGCATGATACATCCTTCTTGGCGGATCCGGGCAGCGTCGACCCAAACACACTATATACGACCTGGTCGACAGAAAGCTTCCTGGATGAGGCTGTCTCCTGCTATCCAATGTTCGTTCACCACCATATCCCGCTGTGCATGTATGAGCAGGTGTATGCCTCCGAATATAAGGTGAGCCTAGGCGATAAGCAGTTTTACGGCAGCCTTATGGCGCATGAAGAGGTTCTCACCTTAGGACATCTCTATGATATGGAGATTGGCTTTCTGTACCGCATCAACGAGCATACAACGGAGCTGATTCGCAGCAACCTAAACGATGCAAGCAAGCTGTGGGATCTGAACAGCCAGATTATCACGCCAGCCCGGCAAGAAGTATCAGGCGAAGATCTCGTCGGCGTCCTGCTCGTCTATGACGGTTATGAGACCTACATGTACAACACGGTAAAAAGCAGCGACACCTTCGTTCAGTACCAAACGAATGCGACTTACTTTCAGGTCGCCTGCGGCTTGTATGCTTCACTTGCCAGTTTGCTTCTCGACCCGATTCCGCCCGGGAGCTACTACGTTGACGAGCTGCTGCTTCAAACAGAAAGCCGGTATGAGCAATATTTGACCCGCCATATGAAGGACTTTGTTATCGGCCGGAATGAGACTTCGGACGGCCTGCTGTATCAGAGAAGAAGGCTTATGGATAAATAAATGGATATTAAAGGATTATTTTCTCATCTATAGGCAGCTTCAGCCGAGCAATTAACCCGCAATTACGGCGGGTTTTTTATTTTCCCCTAGATTCTCCAAAATTCCATAACAGTAGTCATTTAAATCTCACGGCATATGGAGTAGAATAGAAGCAAAGGGTTGGGACCCGATTACGTCATGCTCACAGCATGTTTCATTTCTTCACCCGGATTCACTATGTGAAAAATGTTACAAGTCTTAGGAGTGCATACTTCCCTGTTGGGACTGACACAATCAAGGGATGCAACTTACTTTTATCTCATTGCAAAGGAGGACGTTCTCTAATGTCACAAACATCTGTTCAACAAGAGGTAGCAGTAACTGCCGAAGAAACAAAGTCATTAGACGTGCTTGACCAGTTGATGAAACCGGATGTCCAACAATCTTTAACTGTATTGGTGGACAGCCTGCCGAAGCTGGCGGAAATGGTAACCCTGATGACGAAGGCATATGACTTCGCTCAAGGCATCGCAACTGACAAAGTGCTGATCAATGAATTTGCGCATGGTATCGGCGAATTCGTGAAGCCCGTTCAAGACAAAGCAAAAGGTATCGCAGCTGCGGCAATTGAAGCTGGCGAGCGCACGCAAGCAGACACAGGGGCTACAGTCGGCCTGTTCGCTATGCTTAAAATGCTGAAAGATCCAGAAGTCCAGAAGACACTTCGCTTTGCTCAAGCATTCCTGAATGTGCTGGCTGAACGCAAAAACGAAAAATAGATAACAACTTATGAAGTTGTGAGAAAGAATGGAGGATGGATATGTCGAAGCAAATTTTGATTCTGGGCGGCGGATACGGCGGAGTTCTTACCGCTCAAACTGCGCGCAAATATATGTCAGCATCGGATGCGAGCATTACGATCGTTAACCGTTTCCCGACACATCAAATTATTACTGAGCTGCATCGTCTTGCTGGTGGAACCATCGCGGAGAAAGCCGTTTCGCTTCCTCTTGCCAAGCTTGTCGGCAGCAATGATGTGAACATTATCGTGGATTCGGTCAAAGAAATTAAACCGAACGAGAAGAAAGTCGTTCTTGAGGGCGGAAGCGTTCAAAGCTACGATTATCTCGTCGTTGCTCTTGGCAGTGAAACGAATTACTTCGGTATCCCGGGTCTGGAAGAAAACAGCTTTGTGCTGAAATCGGTCGCTGATGCGAACCGTATTCGCGAGCATGTTGAAGCCCGCCTGGATGCTTATAAGAAATCAGGAAACAAAGCGGATGCAACCATCGTTGTGGGCGGCGGCGGCTTGACTGGCGTTGAGCTCGTTGGCGAATTTGCGGATAAGCTTCCTGAAGTTTGCCGCAGCAAAGGCATCGATTTCAACGATGTTTCCCTATACTGCGTGGAAGCAGCTCCTGCAGTTCTGCCTATCTTCCCTAAAGTGCTGATCGATCGCGCCGTGGAAAGCCTGTCGAAGCGAGGTGTTACCTTCATCACTGGCGTAGCGATTACAGAAGCAACTAAAACTTCCGTGACGCTTAAAGACGGCAATGTGATTAATTCCAGCACGATCATCTGGACTGGCGGCGTTAAAGGCAACCCGGTTGTCGGCAGCAGCGGCCTTGCAGAAGATCGCGGCCGCTCTACAGTTACTTCGACACTGCAATCGACTTCCCACCCTGAAGTATTCCTTGCCGGTGACTGTGCGGTTGTATTCCCAGAGGGAAGCGAACGTCCTTTCCCGCCAACAGCTCAGCTTGCTTGGCAAATGGGCGAAACGGTCGGCTACAATCTGTCCGTTCTGATCAAAGGCGGCGTTATGGATAAGTTCTCGCCGGTATTCTCAGGAACACTCGGCAGTCTGGGCCGCAAGGATGCAGTCGGTACAATCGGCGGAAGCGGCACACAGCTTAAAGGCTTGCCTGCAACGCTGATGAAAGAAGCAAGTAACGTTCGTTACCTGTCGCATATCCACGGTTTGTTCGCACTGGCGTACTAAACCGAATAGACATAATAAAGGGGGCCGATTGGCCCCCTTTTATTATGCCGCTTTTCTATTGACTCAGCGATGATACAGCCTGCCAGGCTTGATTCAAGTCGGCGATCAGATCCTGCGGATTCTCCATACCCACATACAGCCTCACGATCGTAGACGGACGTCCATCCGCTTCACTGCTGATGAATTGGTTAACCGTCACCAGACTTTCAAAGCCGCCCCAGCTCACCCCGATTTTAAAATATTTCAACCGGCTCGCCCATTCCTTCAGCTTCTCAACAGGTTCAGGAGAGACAAAGGAAAACAGACTGCTGCTGCCGGACATCTGACTCAGACCCAGCTCATACTGGGGATGAGAGGCCAGACCGGGATGGTTCACCCGGCTCACATAGGGTTGACTGCTCATAAATTCGGCCACCTGCAGCCCGCTTGCTTCATGTCTTTCCATGCGCAGGGGAAGTGTCCGCAGACCCTTGGACACAAGTGCTGCCGTCTGCGGCGTCATGAGTCCGCCAAACAGCATATATTCGGTATTGCAAAGCGGTTCCATTACCTTCTTGCAGCCCAGTACGACACCGCCGATACAATCACTGTGGCCGCCAATATATTTGGAAATCGAATGTACGACCAAATCTACGCCAAGCTTAAGCGGACTCTGATACAGAGGGGTTGCCCAGGTGTTGTCAATGATCGTTGCAGCCCCAATGCTCTTGGCGAGTTCCGCGCACTTACGGAGATTCTGTAATTCGAAGAACCCCGAAGTTGGGCTCTCCAGATAGAGCAGCTTCGTATTCGGACGGACCGCGGCGCTCCAATTCTCCATCTTGCTGCCATCAATGAAAGTTGTTTCTACGCCAAACTTAGTCATGTAAGAGCCAAGGAATTCTTTCGTCGGACCATAAGCCTGATTCACGCACACGACATGGTCTCCCTGCCCTACAACGGACAGGATCGCAGCAGTAATAGCGGCCATCCCCGAAGCGAAGCATTTGGCAATATCCGCTTCCTCCAGATCGGCGAGCTTTTGTTCCAGATAAGAGACCGTTGGATTGTTGCCGCGTGAATAAACATGATGGTGCATAAGATCTTTGGTCGCTTGCTCAAATTGAGCATAAGTTTCGAATGCAAACAGGCTGTTTTGGTAAACAGGCATATGAATGGCGCCGTGGTGTCTGGTATCGATGGGATCATAAGCCGCTGCCGTAAACTGCTCATCCCTTTTTGCTTTCTTTTCTGCATTCTTATTAAGCACGCTCATCCTTTTTCTGCTCCTTGTGTTAATCCTTCTACTATGAATCGCTGGGCAAAAGCAAATAAAAGGATTGTCGGTATAATAGACAAGACCGCGCCCGCCGACATCGCTCCCCAATCCACGTCAAACTTCAGAATGAAAGAGTTCATCGCAACCGGCAGCGTCTTTAGTGCATCGTTATCGATAAACATAACCGCCAGGAACAGTTCATTCCAGTTCTGTACGAACGCGAAGATGAAGGTAGAGGCGATCCCCGGGAGCATAACGGGCATAATGATCCGCAGCAGCGCCGTCCATCTCGAGCAGCCATCAATCATCGCCGCTTCCTCCAGGCTTGAAGGTATCCGCTGAAAGAACCCCCGCAGCATGATGGTACAGAAAGGAATCAGTGCAACCGTGTACATGATAACGAGCGATAAACGGTTATTAATCAGATGCATCTTGCTCATCATTAAATACAAAGGCGCGAGGGCAATGAAGCCCGGCAGCATCTGGGTCGCGAAGAACGCGAGCATGATCTGCCGATGCCCGCGGAAGGTGAACCGCGCCATCACGTAAGCGCTGAGCACCGCGATAACGATCACGATTATAGCGGATACAATCGCAATCAGCAGGCTGTTCCCGATATAAATGTGAAACTTGGATATTTTGAAAATATTGATGTAGTTTTGCAGCGTTGCATGCTCCGGCCAGTATTTAAGCGGGAAAGAGAAAATAGCCTTTTGCGGCTTTAATGATGTAATGATGATCCAGTAAAGTGGAAAGACCATCACGATCAGATGGAGCGCTAAGTAAATGATTTTGGATAGGCTCAAGAGACGCAGCTTCATCAGAAATCCCCCGCTTTCTCTGCTTTAGTAACTGCTAAGAAGAATATCGTATAGAGCAGCAGAAGGGCGATCATAATGATTCCGATAGCAGATGCAGAGCCGTAATCGCCGGCATAGATGATTTTATCCAGCATGAGCGAAGACAGAATATGTGTGCTGCCCGCTGGTCCGCCATTGGTCAAACCATAGATAATAGTAGGATCGTTAAATATCCAAATCGCCCGCAGCAGTGTAGTGGCGATGATTGTCGGCATGATATAAGGCAGGGTGACATTCAATAATTTACGCGTTGCACTTGCTCCGTCGATATCCGCCGCTTCATATAGTTCTGAAGGAACGGACTGCAGAGCCGCTAACAGCATGATGGCAAAGAAAGCGATTCCGTACCAGACATTAGCGATAATAACAGAAATCATGGCCCACTTGGGGTCAGAGAGAAATCCGATTCTTTCATGAATGATGCCTAAACGCAGCAGAATATCGTTGATAACGCCGATTTGAGAGTTGAACATCCATTTCCAGATCATCCCGATCAGAAAACCGGACAACGCCCAGGAATAGAAGATAAAACCTTGATAAACTCCCCGTCCTCTGAACGGTTTCTTGAGCAAAAGCGCAAGCGTCAAACCAAATAAAAATTGAAAAATAAGGGAGAAGAACACCCAATATCCGCTGTTCTGCAGAGCCTTGATGAATTTAGGATCTTGGAAAGCCGCCTTAAAGTTGGATAAACCCACGAAATGGACATTTCTCAGATCGAACAGCTTATAGTCCTGGAAAGCCATTACAATTCCCTTGATAAAGGGATAATACGTAAATACGAGCACCAGGAGCAGGGCGGGGATTAATCCCGTTAGTATAAACCTCTGATTCTTCATTACCACACCGCCTCGGAAAAAAATGATGATGGGCAGCGTTTGCCACCCACCACGAGTATGACTTCTTTATGCGAGCCTTATTTTTTCACTTTTTCCTTTTGATCAACCCAGAAGTCATTCCATTTCTTCAAAGTATCATCCAGCTTGGCTTGGCCTAAGAGGAGAGCCTGTCCGCTTTCCATTACAACCTGGCCCCATTGACCGGTTCCCGGATATTCGAACGGCGGTTTGAAATTGACGAAGATATCTGGTTTGTTCGACATATCGAGCAGTGTTTTATACGGTCCCGATTGGAAGAACTCATCCTCAGAAGCGCTTGTATGGATCGGAATTAAGCCATAGTCTTTGGAGAATGCCGTATTCTCTGCTGGACTTGAAAGGAAGGAAACAAGCTTCCATGCTGCGTCCTTATGCTCGGAATTGGCGCCGATTCCCCAGCCTGCTCCTCCGGCAGCGAGCAGTGATTTGCCGTTTGGACCCATTGGCAGCGGTGCTGTAGCCCATGTGTCTTTCTCCATCTTCTCCTGAAGCGATTGGATAACATCCGGATCCTGCAGCAGAATGCCGGTTACGCCTGAAGTGAAGGCTTGAACCTGCTCCTGGAAGCCCCAGTTGATCGAGTCAGGCGGTGATGCTTCTTTATAAATCTTCATGTACAGATCCATAGCTGTCTTAGCTTCCGGTGTAGAGAAGATCGTTGCGCCGCTCTTCGTAAACATGGAATCCTCCAAGTTCACGTTATCCCCGTTGTATGCCAGAACCAGTGCATCCGTAGTCGAGTTAGAGCCTGCTCCTCCGCGGAAGGAGAAACCGAAACGGTTCTTCGCCGGATCCGTTAATTTCTTCCCTGTCTCATACAGCTCCTGCCATGTCGTCGGCGGCGTCAAGCCCTTTTCCTTGAACCAATCCGCGCGGTAGAACATCTGTCTTTCGTATAAGCCGTTCGGTATGAAATACAATTTGCCGCCTACGGAACCAACCGATTTGGAAATGGAGCTTACTGTAGCAAAATCACTCCATTGGCCGGTGTAAGTGTCCAGCGGTTCGATATATCCGTTATTGACGAACTCAGCGACGTTCAAGTCCCTGACCTCAATAACGTCAATCTGCTCATTGGAACCGAGCATCGTTCTGATCTTGTTATCTGCCTGGTCAAAAGGAGGTGAAACCAAATCCACATCAATATTCGGGTTCTCAGCCTTAAATTTGGTAATCATCGCCTGAAGCAGTGCCGTTCTCTTCGGGCTTGTCAAGCTTTCAATCATGCGAAGCGTTACCTTCTCGTCTTTGGCTCCATTACCAGCATTACCATTTGTAGCGCTGTCATTTGCCTGGTTGCTTCCGCATCCAGCCAAAAGTCCAACTGACAAAACCGTTGTAAGCAGCGAAGCTAAAACTTTCTTGCGACCTGTCATGGAAATTCGCCCCCTTATGCATGTATCATACAGTCATCCTGTCTGATAGGTTGATTATATGTAAAGGCTTTTTTACTGTCAACACAAAAATATCCCATTAGCCTTTATAAGTGCTGATGATGTTTTCAATGCAATCCATCAATTTATTGAACTCTTCCATAGCATGTTCGGTATCATGTGCCGCAATGGCTTTAAACATCGTGAAATGATACGGATACGACTCGTCGAACAGCCGCTTATCTCCGAGCGGATCGTTAAAAAATTTCTCATATAGTCCGGATATGGAATCGAGTACGATTTCAAGAATCGGATTGTTTGCGGCTTTGATAATAAAATGATGAAATGCCAGATCAATCTGTGAAGTGTCCTCGCCGTTCTCCTTTAGAGTCCGGTATTCCTCCAGGCAATTCTCGAGCTCCTGGATCTGAGGTGCTGTAATCCGCTTAGATGCCAGCTCCACCGCTTTGCCCTCGAGCGACCTGCGGACATCGAGTGTATTAAGCAGGAAGGTCCGCTCCCGCTCGATCTTAACTTTCCCGGAGAACCGGAATGTATTCACATCACGGACGAAAATCCCTTTCCCGTTCTCAACCCGTATGATATCAACTGCTTCCAGATACCTTAAGGCTTCTCTGAGAGAGGATCTGCCAACGCCAAACATTTCAGTCAGCTCTCCGACAGATGGCAGCTTATCCCCTTCCTCCAGCTCATGCTCCTGAATGTAGTTTTGAATCTCCTGTGACACCAGCTCATGCACTAGGATTTTTTGTATTTTTTTCATACCCCATCGTTCCGCCTTTCTAGCTTACCACCTATCTGATAGGCTAAACGATAGATTCTATCTTGTCAATTGTATTGACGTCGCCAATCAGGTTAGGCGATTTGAAATATAGGACATACGTCCTTTTCCGAAAAGGTTTTTCCGCTGCCGCGAACCTGTTATACTTACAGCAATTATAAACAAAAAAAAGCGAAACACCTCTGAAAAGAGGCGTCCGCTTGATAGCTATGGAGGATTACGATGCTTCTGCATAAGGGAGAAACGCTGTTTCGCCAAGGCGAGTCCGGTCAGTTGTATCATCTCAAGAGCGGTTTATTAAAAATCGCCCGCGTTCACGAGGACGGCGTTCCGTTTCTGGTAAATATCATTATACCGGATGAAATCATCCCGCATCATTCCTTAATCAGCCCGAACCCCTACAATGGCACGGCTATTGCATTGGTTCCCTGCGAGGTTGAGCCGGTGCCCTCGCAGCAGTGGTATCGGGAGCTCGAGCAGAACCCGGCCAAGTGCCGCGACATTGCACTTCTGCTGCAGGATAAGCTGCGCATGATGCAGCAGCGGATCGATCAATTGACCCAAGTAACGCCGGCCGAAAAGCTGCGCAAGCTGGAGGTCTGGTTCAAGACCTATATAGGACCGGACCATCTGACAGATGTCCTTACCCAAGAGGAAATCGGCCAGCTGATCGGACTCCGCCGGGAAACCGTCAACCGGCTGCTGCGTGCGCAGACCTCGATTTAACGCGGCTTGACAAACGCTTTGACCAGGCTGTTTAGAGACTGCTTGCAGGACCAAAGAATTCATAATGAATATCCGCCTGCGGAACCCCCAGTTGTGTGAGCAAGCTATTCAAGGCACGCATGAATGGAACCGGTCCGCAGAAGTAGAAGGCGGCGTCTGTCGACGGGACAATCTCCTGCAGCCACGCCAAATCGAGATAGCCTTCCTTATGATAAGTCCGATTCGCTTTGTCCTCATCGGATAGCTTATTGTAGCACCAATGCACAGACAGCTGCGGATTGGCAAGTGCCAGCTGCTCCAGCGGTTCTTTCATCGCATGAACGCTGCTGTGCTTTGCCGCATGAATGAAAGTCACCTGACGCTGCGGATATTTGTCCACCAAGGTGTTCACCATGCTCACCATCGGCGTCAATCCAACCCCTCCGCTTATAAGGACGACCCTTCGCTCATCCTGCACATCCAGCACGAAATCCCCTGCAGGTGCAGACAGCCATAAAATTCCGCCCTCCTGAACCGCTTGGTGCAGATAGTTCGATACATGGCCAGCAGGTTTGCCGGTCTTCTCATCTTCCCGTTTGACGGAAATCCGGTAATACGGATTGCCTGGCGCATCAGACAAACTGTACTGGCGTATATGCGTATTAGGTTCTCCCGGAACTTCCACCTTCACACTAATATATTGGCCTGGCTGGAAGTCGGCAATCGGCTTCCCATCCTCAGGTACAAGGTAGAAGGACGTAATCACATCGCTCTCCTTAACCTTCTCCGCAACCTTGAAGGCCCGGAAATCCGCCCAGCCTCCTTGCTGCCGCCGGGTTTGATCGTACATCTCAGCTTCTACGCTAATGAATGCATCCGCAATGAGGCCGTAGGCCTCCGCCCAGGCTTGCAGAATCTCCTCCGTCGCCGCATCTCCAAGGATATCCTTAATCGCCCCAAGCAGATGCTCCCCGACGATCGGATAATGCTCTGGCTTTACGCCGAGACTGCGGTGCTTATGCGCAATTTGCTTCACTACAGGAAGAATCGCCTCCAGTTTATCGATGTGAACCGCTGCTGCATAGACGGCATTGGCAAGCGCAGTCTGCTGCTTCCCCTGCTTCTGGTTCGCATGATTGAATATATTCAGCAGCTCCGGATGGCTCGTAAAGAGACGGTCATAGAATCTTGTGGTGATATTCGTTCCGTGAATCTCCAATACGGGTACAGTTGATTTAATAACTTCAATCGTTTGCTTATTCAACATTAGGAACACCCTCGCTTTCATGATTCATTGTATGAACCAAGTATAAGCCCACAGCTCGGGCTGGCATGTGATTGCAGTCACAGTGAATGGTAACGATTTGTGGCGGCGGTCCGAGGCCGAATCCTCCCCGAAGTTATACTCAGTCTCCGGCTGCCCTTTGCAATTCTTGATGCCGCATAATTACAATATCAATAATCCGCCTATATACCTGCACAGAATACTCCGCATTTAACCCCGCCTGCTCGGACAGCCGGATAATCTTCTTAAACTGCTGTGATTCGCGCGCTTTATCTTGAGCCTCCAAATGATGCTGTGCTTTATAGTGACCTACAGTCTCAGTTAATTGGAACCGCTGGGCTAACAGGCTTATGATTTCCTGATCAAGCTGATCAATGCGTCTGCGTAAGTCTTCTAAGTTGATAGCTTCCATGCTTTCGTTCTTTGGGATTGTCATGTTGAGGCAGCTCCTTTACTTTAACGCTTTTGCGCTTTTATGCAATGAAGTATTAGAACGAATATACCATGCAAGAATCGATGCTGTAAATAAAAAAGCCGCAAATAGGCGTTTGCACAATTTATAAGTCCTTGACCTACATACGTATAGGCAAGAGCAGCTTAATCTTTCGTTTAGGGGGCATTTATCTGGCTACGCCTTTCCATTCACAAGCCTTTCGCCCGAATCTGTTGGCAAGAAAAATCGTGGTGCTGGACAAGAAGCAGGGGGATGTTAACGGGGATGGCCGTCTGGACCAGGTGTTTCTGGTCGGCAACCGCCCGGAAGGGCCGGTCAGTGATTTTGCGGATCAAATAACACTTGTCATTCAAGACGGATACAGTAATCGCTACACGACCGTTAGCCTTCCGAACAACGCCGGCTACCGCGCCAGGCTCTTCCTTGGGGATTTTGATAAAGACCAGGTCCCTGATATTCTCGTAAGCATCGACGCGGGCGGAAGCGGCGGGTACGGCTACTTCTACATGTACTCGTTCAAACATAACAGGCTGCGGACGATGTTTGACGTGGATCTCTATAATAATGAATACAAATTTAACGTCTACTATGAGGATTTCTACAAGGTTAGTGTATCCAGCCCGCAGCTGGATGTGCTGTTCACCATTGATATCAGCAGCAAAGGCCCCGAATACCTGTCGCAGTATTACAACGACAATGGAAGACTGAAGCAGCCCGTCAAGGGAGAGGTGCTCGCGCTCGGCGCCCTGAGCCCCATTGTCTCCAATGAAGCCCGCACAAGCTATGATTTACTGGCTATGCAGCGTATTATTGGCCCCATCAATGCGGATACCCTGGGGTACGTCGAGAATCTGCTCGTCTGGTCCGGCACTTCATTCGTATCCGCCAGATTATCTGTCTCCATCCTCAGCACAAAACTGGCTGCTCTCTTCTAGGCGGCGGTGTTACAAGCGAATTGAATAATGTTCATCCGCCCAAACCTCCGCTCCTGTCCCTGCATACGATGGTTTAGCCTACTTTACAAGGAGTGAATCGCTTATGTCATTCATGCCTCCAGGTCCTCCGGGCGGTCCTTTCGGGCCTCCAGGAAATTTTGGACCTCCAGGAAATTTTGGACCTCCGGGAAATTTTGGACCGCCGCCTTTTGGCCCTCCGGGGGGACCTCCAGGACAGCAAGGACCGCAAGGCGGTCCTCCAGGAACACAAGGACCTACTGCTCCGCCGCCCCAATTCACCCCCACACAGCCTAACAATGTTGGCCTGTTTGCTGTAGATCCGGGCGGTATAAGGCGGTGCATGTTCCGCAACACCTTTGTATGGCTCAATAATGGGCAGAGCTTCTGGTATTACCCGGTATTCGTCGGCCGCACCTCTGTAGCCGGGTTTAGATGGAACGGCCGGTTCTGGATGTATTTCGGCGTTGATTTAAGCCGCATTGATTCCTTTACCTGCTTCTAGGATAGAGATCTTACTCCTGCGTGCCATGTACGAAGGAGCCGTGCTGTCCAAAAATTGAAGGTGAACCGGGAGCTTGCGCGTCTTCACATAAATCCGTAAGCGCGGCTTTCGTAAAAAGTGGCTGAACAGGGTACCGTGAACTGTGACCTTGAACAGCCACTTTTTCTTGTACCTATCAGGTGATAAAAAACTTCATTTTTAGTCCGAACCGTATACAGGTATCCAGCCAGTCAGCAGGGCTCCACCCTCCGAATAGTTATCTGCAGCAAGCTCGCCCCCGTGACGCCTAATAATTTTTTGTGAAATCGTCAACCCTAATCCGCTGCCTCCGGTTAACCGATTCCTGGATATTTCACCACGATATAAAGGTTCAAACACGCGCTGCAGCTCTTCCGAAGAGAAACCAGGTCCTGTATCACGTATCGTAAACTTCACTTTACTGCCATCTTTATAACACTGGACTACAATTTCACCATCGGAAGGTGTGTGTCTAACGGCATTATCCAAAAGATTATTCATGGCGCGTTCCAATAAATGCGTGTCGCCGCTAATGATGCAATCGTCTGTAAAATGACTGGAGATCGAGATGTGTTTTTGCCGAGCCAGCGGACTCAGACTATCAATCGACTTCCGAAGTACGCATGTCAGATCAACGGTCTTGTTGTTCAATTTCGTCTCCAAATACTCCATCTTCGTAAATGTGAACAGGTCCTCTACCAGCCGATCCAATTGTGCCGATTTTTCCTTGCAAACCGCCAAATATTTCGTTATTTTCTCCGGCGATTGAGCAATCCCTTGTTCCAGGCCATCCAAATAGCCTCGTAATGCAAACAACGGTGTTCGTAAATCATGCGCGACGGCAGCAATCACGAACCGGCGTTCTTCCTCCAATTCCACTTGCTTCTGATTAGATGTTTGAAGTCCCTTCACCATAACTTCAAATCCATCGCGTACTTCGGCGATTTCTGTGATTTGGGATACGGGTAACCGCACATCCCAATCTCCTGCTGCAATTTGTCTAGCTGCAAGGCTCATCCTCTCGAGGGGCTTTAGAAGGAACCTTCGCATCCCGACACCAATAATAAAGAATGCCAGCAATAATCCGACAATCATCGAAATTAGTTGTACCGTATTTGTCTCCGGCAGATAAAGGACAACCTTTCCAAGTAAATGACCGTCCTCTAAGAGAGAATACCGTTCGGCGGTTGACGAAAAAGCGCTGTGGGACTCCGGGTTAGACCGATAAATTTCCTGATCTGACGCCGATAATATAACCGCATCCATCTTCGCTTTCCGCAATTGGTTGTGCAATTGGTTTTGCCAATTCGGATCCATCCATTTGTCCGTGTTCGATTCGATCAGGTGAGTCGTCTCGGCCAAATGTCTTTGCAGAGCTTCGTTTTTTGACTGGCTTTTTGCGAAGCTAAGTGTGTTTGTTTCCAAGAAATGAGCGGCAACATAGAAGATCCACGGCAGTGAAAGGATGAAGAAGAAACAAAGCAAAGTAAACGTGCGAATACGAATTGTCCTCATCTTATCCTCCCTCGAAGCGATACCCTATTCCCCATACATTGACCAGGTACCGCGGCTGGTTCGGATTGGGTTCGATTTTGTCCCGAAGCCGGCTGAGATGAACCCGAATCGTATGCTTATCGCCAACCCCTTCCCAAAACCTATCAAGTAATTGTTCATAGGAAAAAACATGTCTGGGATGTTCCACAAACAATCGCAGCAGCTCATATTCCTTCGGTGTGAGCAATACGTTTTCCCCTTCCACTACCACTTCTCTTGCGGACAGATTTACCTTGATGCGTCCATAATCCAAGATTTTTTCATCCATTTGCTGCTGGGAAACGGAACGCCGCAATACAGCTTTTACCCTGGCAACAATCTCTCCTGGGGAAGCGCTTTTGACGATATAGTCATCGCCGCCGAGAGTCAGCCCTCGAATCTTGTCCACATCATCGCTGCGGGCACTTAAGAAAAGGATCGGAACGCTGCTCTCCTTCCGAATCCGACGACATAACTCGAATCCGTCTTGCCCTGGCATCATGATGTCAAGAACGATGCAATGCACGGGGCTTTGTTGGAACAAGACCCATGCTTCAGAGGTGTCGCAAGCCGTTATCACTTGAAAATTATCATTCTCCAAAAAGTCCCTCATTAGTTCAACGATACTTGGGTCATCGTCTACAACGAGTATCGTATTCAATACGCTCATGAATATCCCACCTTCCCATCCAGTTTATCATTTTTTTTGCTGGACCAATCGAAACCCTATGTTTTGTGACGGTTCGTTTATTGTTTTGTGACTATTTCACAACCTTGATTGAGAGATTCTGTTGTTATGATTCTATTACGAACGATTTTTATTGGGATAAGGGGGATTTATTCATGTTAACGGTTCAAATCGTGCTTTTTGACGGCTTCGACCTTCTGGATGCCATTGCACCTTACGAGGTTTTTTGCGCCGCTGCGATATTTGCTGACAACGCGTTAAGCGTAGAATTCGTCACTGCCGAAGGGCCGAGGTTCGTAACTAGCGGCATCAACGGGTTAAAAATTGAAGCAAGCGGCAGTCTGAACCCGGCAGAGCAGGGCATCGTCCTTGTGCCTGGAGCATCCGGTGACGTGAAAGGAGATGGCCCTGACTCCATCCCAGCTATTCTGGGCCGCGCCACGAACACAGCATTAACAGGTTTGATGGGACAGGCGCTCGGGCAAAAAGACATCGTAGTCGCTACGGTATGCGGAGGTTCTCTGGTACTGGCCATGGGAGGATTGCTGGAAGGCAGACCAGCGGTAACGAACCATCTGGGCATGGATTTACTTGGAGCAACTGGAGCTGTTCCCGTCCCAGCACGCGTAGTGGATGACGGCAACCTGGTTACCGGAGGCGGCGTAACTTCCGGCCTCGATGTAGCTCTGTACATGGTAGAACGTGAGCTTGGACCGCGTATCGCGCATGCAGTAGAACAGTTATTCGAATACGAACGAAGAGGGACGGTTTGGAGAGAAACAGGAATGGCGCCTGGCAGTCATAAAACAATGGGGAGTGATGAACCGAACGTCGCGACAGATACAGCGGCGATGAATGGCGAAGTTCTGGATAACCAAATTACACAGGCATCTGTCTTCGAAGGGGATTGGGATACGACAATCGCTACGCCAGTCGGGAAACTGCAGGTCAAGCTCTCGATATCGACAAGAGAGGGTTTGATCCGAGGCACGGCAACACAGGGGGACGAAACGGTCGAATTGATGAACCCCGTGCTTCAGAACAACAAGCTTACCTGGTCGCTTCGAATAACAAAACCCATGCGCTTAAATCTGAAATTCGAAGTTTCCGCCGACGGAGATCACATAACTGGAATCGCCAAGGCCGGTATTTTACCGGCATCCAAATTAACTGGCAGTCGAATTTCCTAACCCGGAATGGTGTTAGGGTACTAACTATGGAGCCGCGGGGGTGTTGTGTTGGACCACATAAAGAAACGGAAATTATTATACGGAATTTTATCCTGTGTCAGCATTCTGTTTATTCTTTACGCCTTGGCGAAAAATTATATGATTGATCCCGGAGCCGCGGGATTTCTAAGCCATAAAACCGGGCTTAAGCGCGCGCTTAATCTTCCAGTCTGGTTAAATGTGATGTACGTTCATGTCGCATTTGCATGCCTGGCCATGGCGTCGGGGCTGCTCAACTTTTCTACCCGTATTTTTGAGAAAGGCCGTAAGCTCCATCGCATAAACGGCTACGTTTATATCGTGTCCGTCCTTCTTGTCGTAGTGACTTCCGGATATATGGCGCCTTACGCCACCGGAGGAAAAATCAGCAGTATGGGGATCAACGTGCTAAATATGATATGGCCGGTTATCACCATTACGGCGCTCATTCAAATCAAAAAGAAACGAATGATTCGGCACCGGAACTGGATGATCCGAAGCTACGCTTTTTGTTTTACGAACATATTGATTCATCTTGTCACTTTTCTTTTTGATCAGGTATTCGGTTTCGGTTACGCTGTCAGCTATACCATTGGAGTCTATGGCACCCTTGCGTTGCTGCTGCTCATTCCCGAAGTCATTATCAGAACAATTATAAATCCAGAGAGAAATTAATATACAAATGAAAAAAATGTTGGGATTTTTCTCATTCTAAGGCTAGTTGCCCCTGCGGCAAGCGCGAAAACAAATAAGAATAATGATGCATCCGAGGACAAAAGTATACAGGTTCAAATTGTATTATTCGATGGTTTCGATCTGCTGGACGCATTGGCACCATATGAAGTATTCGCTGCCGCGGGCATGTACTCGGGAGGAGCGGTTACTGTGGAATTAGTGTCGGCAGAAGGCAAGCGTTCCGTCCCGAGCGGTATGAATGGGCCCTCCATCGAAGCGCAAGCCAAATTAGACCCCAATCGTTCTGTCCGACCACTTTTCCTTCTACCACGCCACCCGAATACCCGCCACCCGAACATGTCCAGGGCCGATCCCTCCCGTTTCCTGCCTGCTCCAGGCATCTATACTGGATAACTACAGTTGTTCCAGGCTTTTCCTGTCCAGATGAGCGCCTAAACTGGATATTTCCACTTCAATTGTCACAACTAACGCAAAAAAGCATCGCAGGGGTCGAAATAGCTGTATGAAATGCAGTATAGCTGCCTCTTAGAGTAAATATCGCTCTCTATCCTGTATGAAATCCAGTTTAGACAACTCTCCTCTGCAAGGGCAGGAGTTGAATGGGCGGCGCAGCCCGCGGCCACAATGATGCAGCTTTCCTTCCCAGCCTGCCCGTACAGAAGCACCAATAGGCTCCCCGCTAAGCTAAGGGTCCTATTCGTACTTTGTTCGACTCACCTCTTCGCATCCAGCAGGAAGATTATCGTTTCTCATACGTTTCCTGCATGCTCGCCGCTGCCTCCTCCGGCGTTATTCCATCGGCGGCAAGTGCCTGCAGGACCCCATACAAAGTCTGCTGTTGATCTGATTCCCTGAGCTCTCTTGAACCGGAAACTTCATGCTCGAGGTAGTCTACGGTCATACGCAGGGCATCCCTCTCCGAGGTCCCGTTCATAATCCCTTCATCCACTTTGACATTAGCCGCACTTGGCAGCAGCTGAAGCATCTCCTGTGTCCACATATGCTGCCCTTCCCCCAAAGCCATAAAGGCTATGAATCTCCAGACGGCCTCTTTATGCTTGGATCGGTTATTCATTCCCCAAGCGAGGTCTACTGTTACTGTGACATTGCGGCGCCCCTCGGGGACGAGCTGGGGAAGGGGAAACATGCCGCGGCTTGGAGCATCATAGCTGCTGCCTGCCGTTAACCGCGTCATGCTTCCAAGATGCCAGGATCCTAGGCTCATCATCGCTAACCTTCCGTTATTGAACTCGTTGAGGATCTGAGGGTAGACCGGATACTGCAGGGCATCCTTCATAAAAATACCATCGTCAACCAGCTGCTTCCACCAACGGAATGCCTCTACCAGGCGAGCATCTGTCCAAGGCAATCGTCCATGCTCCGCCAGATTTACCACGCCCGGCGCCACCTGCCCGGCGATGGCCAAAAACACATCCCGGCATGCCCAGCCATCCTTCGCTCCGATCCCAATTCCCGGAGTCAAGGTCGGTTCTTCCCGATGAAGAACCTGCAGTATATGCTTGAGTTCCTCATAGGTCTTAGGCGGCTTTAGCTTATACAGCTGAAAAATTCGTTCGTTGTAAAGAATCATCGGAGTTACGCTCAATCCGCCCGGGATTACGCGATAATCAGCCCCGGAATAACGGGATTGCTCCAAGGCGATATCTACAAATCTGGATTCCCATCCCGGCCCCCAGGTTTTCTCCGCATACGGAAGAAGCGGCTCAAGAAAGGACTTGAACAGGTTGGCGTTTGCGCCCACCTGCATAGCAATGATATCCGGCCCGCTTCCGCTGGCCAGCCCAACAGCCAGCTTCTGAAAATACGCTTCCGACTCCCCGATATGCTTGACAACCAAATCAATATCCGGATTCAACCGTTCGAACTCTTCCTCAAGATCCTTCATCTGAGGTTGGGTAGGAATCCACTTCCAGAATGTGATTTTCTGTTTGTTTACACCCGGCTGCGCAGCCTGATTATTCGCAGCGTCGGAACCGGGACCGCCGCAGCCTGTCAGCAGGCAGGTTAGAAGCAGACCAACGGTCATTCCCTTACGGATATTTGGAGCATATCCTTTCCACAGCAACCGTTCCCTCACCTCGCTTCATCACTGCAGCTGTTCTTGCGTTTCTCGTATTCAGCGGGCGTCAGCCCTTCCTGCGCCTTGAATACTTTAAAGAAATAATTATAGTTGTTAAATCCTACCTGCTCGTAGATATCTTTGATTTTCATGCCGCTGCTGATCATTGTTTTAGCCGCTTCAATTCGAACTTTATTCAAATATTCAACGAACGGGATCGCCATTTCTTGACGGAACAGCCTGCTTAAATAGACCGGGTGGATGCCAATATGGCCGGCTACTTCACCCAGGGACAGCTCCTCGCGGTATCTCGTTCGTATACAGCTGATTGCTTTTCTCACATAGGGAGAGGCACCCTGCATTTGAATATTCGCAATCCCCTCGATCAGTTCAATATAAAGCTTCACCATCGCTTCTTCCAGCATGCCCGCATGCTGGCCTTCACCCGTGATATCCGGTATATGCAAAGGCGCCTGAAGCTGCATACGGCTGTCCGCCCGATCACCCAGCTGTCTGGACGTTTTACGCGCCAGGGCGACCAGCTCCGAAGATAATGCAGCCGCATTGGCCTTATAAACGGGGTCATCCAGGCTTACTTTCTTGTACAGATTTCTGATTAGACTTTCCGCCGCCTGTACATCCATCGATACCAGAGCCGTTAATAATTCCTGCTCTTCCCGGATCCCTATCATCAGGAGATGTTCATCTCCCCCATCCCCGGGCGGCAAGGGACCCTCTGAAGCTGCGGAGGGTTGGATTTGGCCGGATGCGGACAGGAATGCCTGGGCAAGCCGGCGCACATCATGGCAGGGAGAACTTACCCCGCAGATCAGCTTCACGTTCATGAATTTCTCAAGCAGCTTGGATAAGCGGTTGGTATACTGCTGGACTTCCTCGCCGACCTTTTGTTCGCTCCGGTTGATCTCCACCGGGTACAGGATCGCAAACCGGCTCTGATCGATATGGACCATCGTTCCAGCCAGGTTCTGCTCGTGAAGATTAAGCAGCGACTGCACCCACATGCTCTTTTCTTTATCCGAGAATCGATTCATCAGCATGTCCGCATTGGATACCTGCAGGGAAAGAACGACAACCGCATGCCGATCAAAATCAAGCTCCAGCCCCTTTAGCTGCTCCTCTGCATGATCTTCATCCTGTTCAATGCCAAGCAGCCAGTTGCGGGCAATAAACCGCTTCGTCACATCCGTATACGTCCGGAGCATGAACGGCCCCTTCTCTACCCCTTCCGCATGGAGCTGCCGGCCCTCCGTCCGCTTGATTCCGCTTCTCGCCTTATCGAGTGCACGGAGAAGGGTTTCCGTATTCAGGCGGTCTTTGAGCAAATAATCAACAGCCCCGTTGCTGAACGTTTCTCTTACATAATCATAGCTGTCATAGCTGCTCAGCATAATTAGCTTCGCCGCCAGCTGTGCGGTCTTGAGCTGACTGGACAGCTCAATTCCATCCATCCCCGGCATATAGACATCTGAGATAATAATATCCGGCTGCAGACGCTGAAGCTGCTTCATAGCAGTCAAACCGCTGTCAAACACCCCGCAGATGCGATATCCATGATCCTCCCATGCAATAAGCTCGAGCAAATGAGTTCTGGCCAGCACTTCATCTTCAACGATAACAACTTGATGCATCATGATCCCCCTTTAAAATAGGCTGACATCAGTGGAATCTGGGATGATAGAATCATTCGCTGAATGTATAATCGGCAGATGGAGCTCTGCAAGCGTATATTCGCCCTGCCGGCTCTCCATTCTTAGCCCGTAAGGCCCGCCGAAGAACAGCTGAATGCGTTCATGCACATTGGCAAGTCCGATCCCGAACATTTGGCGGTCATCGGATTCAGCAGCGATTCCTTTGGCAATCGCCTCCAGTTTGTCAGGCGGCATACCGGGGCCGTTATCCCTGACCTGAATAACGTAGGACTGCTGGTCAGGCAGCTTTGCAATTCGGATCGTAATCAGGCTTTTTCGCTCTATTTCATGACCGATAAGCCCGTAGAGCAGAGCATTCTCAACCAGAGGCTGCAAAAGCAGGGGAATCGCCAGACAGGAAATCAAGCTTTCATCCACGTCCAGCTTAACCTCAAAATCCTCTACAAACCGATAGCGCTGAATATTGATATAGCTCGAAATGGTAGCCAGCTCTTCCTCCAAAGTAACGAGTTTCCTGCCGCCCTTAGTCGCACTGCGAAGGAGCTTGATCAACGAATCCGTAACCTCGTCGATATTAGGGACATGCTGCAGCTTCGCCAAATACCGGATCGTGTTTAGCGTATTGTAGAGAAAATGAGGGTGAATTTGTGACTGAAGCGCCTTGAGATCAGCTTCCCTCTTCTTCATTTCTTTGATTTTAATATCCAGGATAAGGGTCTGAATCGTTTCCATCATCTTGGTAAAACGAACCGACAGCAGGCCGATCTCGTCCTTGGTATACGGAACATCCCGATGCTTCAAATCCCCGTATTCCACGGCCTTCATCGCTGCATTTAACCGTTTGATATTCCTTGTCGTCCCTTGGGAAACCGCAATAGAGATGAACAACGCAGCGAGCAGCACGATCCCGATAAACCACCCCATCTTGCCCCGCAGCACCTTGGAATCATGAAGCAGCGTCTCGGTCGGAATGATTGCGATTGTCGTCCACATCGTATTCGCCGAGCGATAGATCAGGATGAGCTGATCACTCTGCTGAAAATGGATTTCGCCTCCGTTTTCTTGAAGACTGGTCAATTTGTCGGTAAAAGCCGGCTGGTTAATGTCGAGATACCTGAAAGCATCCTCCGACTGATAAATGGGATTATTATTCTCATCAAGCAGCAGCACCTGCGTGCCGAGCAGCGGATGAGAGTCGAACAGACTGACCAGCGAGCTGTATCTTAAATATAGAAATACCCCGCCAATCGCATATCCCCCGCGCATGATTGCCTGTCCAATGGCAACAAGGTGGCTTTCTTCGCTATCGGGCTCAAGGCCGTTCCAGAGGTTCACGCTGAACAGCTGCATTTTACCTCCGGCAGCTTTCACTTCGGGCATCCATATGTCTTCCAGCTCCTTGTAATACAGCTTCGGAAACCCGGCGGAGTAAACCTGTTTATTCGAACCCACCACATCGATCGCCAAAATGCTGTTATTGAAGGCATACAGCGACTGGAGGAAGGATTCCGCCTTCTGCCGGTTCAAAAGCTGATCGTAGGGACTTAAATTGAACCGAGGCCTCGTTGTCTTGACTATATTCTCTTGATTCATCGCAATGAGCGTCGTCAAGCTGACAAAGTCGCTCATGAATAAATCCAGGCTGTGGTTGGCATCCCTTATATTGTCCATCACATAATTCGTGGCATTTGCCTTGAGCATATCGTTCGTGTTGGAATACCAAATCCAGGTGACGGAAGAAACCGTCAAGATCGTGAGAATGATAAAGGATAAGAAAATTTTAGCCTGGATGCTTCTGCGTACCGCAAACAGTCGGAGTACATAACTTACCATCCCGCGAGCCCCCCAGGTGTATGATATTGAAAGCGGTTACGGCTCACCAGCAACAGAAACCGCGACCCCTTACAGGGATACGCGGTTCTGGATGCATGTTAACTAATTATACTGAATCTGGAACTGAGGAGCTAGGCAAAACATGTAAAACAAGCTCCAATTGCTGCTTATTCTCCCGCAATACCGGATTGCTCGATGCTCGCTACAAAATAACGCTGAACGAATAAATAGAGCAGCAATATCGGTGAAATCGTCAGCATAACCGCCGCCATAATCTGATTCATCAGCGTCGGGGCGCTGCCGATCGCTCCGCTTCCGGAAGCCATCTGCGCAATCTGGTTCACCTGTTGGTTGGCAACTCCGTTAAACACCGCCATATTTTGCGAGAGGTTAAAATATTCCGGGACCAGCAGATAGGTGCTCGGTTCAAACAGATCATTCCAGTGCCACACCACCGAGAACAAGAAGACGACCAGCATAGCCGGACGGGCAAGCGGGAACATAATCGTCCAATACGTCCGGAACGCACCCGCACCGTCAATACGCGCTGCCTCCTCAAGGACCGCAGGAAGTCTGCGGTAGAACTGAATGAAGATCAGGACAAAGAGCGCACCCTTCAGCCCATGTCCGAATACGGACGGGAACACGAAAGGAAGATGCGTATTAATCCAGTTCAGATCACTGAAGAAAATAAAGAGCGGAACGACGATCGTCTGCGGCGGGACAAGAAAGGTAAAGACGACAAGCGCAAGCCAAATCCCCCGGCCGGGGAACTGGAACCGTGCAAATCCGTAGCCGACAAGCGAACAGCTCAGAATCTGCAGCACCGCACTGCCGAAGGAAATAATAGCGCTGTTGGCAAACCCCGACCAGAAATGAATTTCCGTCATTGCGGTTGCATAGTTCTGAAAGTTAAGCGAAGTCGGGATCCACTGCACCGTCGCATCCGCTACGTCCTGCGGCTGCATGAGCGAGCGGGAGATCATGAACAGCAGCGGATATAAAAACACGAAGGAGAGGCTCAGCAGGACCACATAATAGAACAGGGTGCCAATCACGCTGCGGCTTCGTTTGATTAAAGTCATTCGTAAATGAGCATCGATTGGGGATGAATCCATCCGCCTTCTGACTATGGATATTCCGGGCGCGCGCATCGCTATGCCCTCCCTTCAGACGTTGCCATACTCTTGCGGAACATCAAGAATACAGCCCCGAGAACAATAAAGATAAAGAAGAAATAAAGCCAGCCGATCGCGGAGCCGTAGCCGTAGTTGTTATCCCGGAATACGACAGTCATCAAGTGATTCATGATTTGGTTATCCGCCTTCGTGAAGGAGTTCACGATACTGAACAGTGTATTTACGAAGATCATCGGCATAATCATCGGGAATGTGATTTTCCAGAAGCTCTCCCACTTCGTTGCTCCGTCCATCTTCGCAGCTTCATAGAGAATCGGCGATATGGTCTGAAGACCGGCCAGGAAGATAAGAATCTGTACGCCTGCATCCCACATGACGAGTGTCAACGAATCAGCATAGCCAAGCAATGGCTCCAAAATTTCCTCCGGAATTAAGAAGCTCAGCTTGTTGAACAGGTCATCATTAAGAAAGATTGGCAGCTGAGCTGCGCCCTGCTCGAGCAGCTCGCGCAGGATTGCACCGGATGCAATAATAACCGGCAGGAAGAAGATCCCCCGAAACATGCCCCGGCCGATGCTATGCCGATTGAGCAGCAGAGCGCTCATAATCGCGAAGATCAGGATCAGAGGCACTTGGGTCAACATGGTAACCATCGTTTTCTGCAGCAAGGGCAGGAAATTAATATCCGTCGTAAATGCGGCCCTGTAGTTCAGCATTCCAACGTAAGTTGCTTTCAAGCCGCTCTCGCTGGGCTCTAAGGTTTGGAAGGAATAATAGAGCGAGCGGCCCAGCGGCACGGCCAAGAACAACAGAAAGCCGACAATCCATAACGAAATAAAGGAATATCCTTCTAGAATGTGACGCTTGCGCATGGAAAGCCTAAATGGTTTATTCATTCCTCAGCCTCCCACCACCGCATAGCCCAGCGGTTCAATCTGTACACCGTCCACAGCAGCGGCCTGCGTTCCGTAATTGACAATTACCGCTAAACCATTGCTGTACGTTGTCCGATAGACATCATTGCTTATTTTCTCATGATTGATCATCTGTTCGTTAATCGTACTGTCCGCTACTTTGCGGTAATCCTCATATTCTGCCTGCGAGGCGTCTATCCAATCGGTGTAATGCGAGCTGAACAGCCGGTCTTCCATCGTCCGCTGCAGCTTGCTCGTTTCCTCGAAGGTCAGCTCATAGGAAGGAATAGCGCCAAATTCGATGGCCCGCAGCGCTTCCACCTGTGAATCATCACGAAGATTGCTTGCCGGCGCCGAGTACGGAACAAGGCCATGCGTGACCAGCTGGTAGAACGGAACCGTTTCATCTGCGAAGATAAAATGGCTGGAGTCCATCGGGGCCCCATCGATCCGGTCCACCTCGCCAAACGTATAGGCAAAGCCGTAATCAACAGCGGTTGCGCCCAATTTACTGCGATAAGTCTCCAGCGCTTTATGCCAAATGCCGGCCGTCTCCTGCCGTTCAGTCAGCTTGTTCTTGTCTTGGTCGGAGTACAGCATATCCCCTATACCGGCAAAGCTGACCCCTGCAACGCCAAGGTCTGCGTAGGTTTGAAGCTCCTTCGTGATATGGTTATCCAGCATGCGCTGCGGCTTCATCAGATAGAATACCCGGCTCGGATCGCCCCAGCCGCTTGCAACAAAGGACTCATACGTCTTCAGCACCTCGCGGTCAATCCCGTGAATGCTGTCCTTACGTTTGCTGATCCCGTCACTCTCCGAGGCAACGCGGACATAATTGGCGTTCAGAAACAGGCGAATGCCCTTACTGCGGGCATAGTCGACCAGCGCCTTCAACTCCTTCTTCCCTCCAAGCTGGCTGGCCACAGGGAAATGATCCGGCTGGTCTCCATACTGTCCGTCGTCATTCCAGCCTGTCAGAGTGAGATCAAGCCTCGTAATCCCGCGTGCGACATAAACATCGACTATGGTTCTTGCCTGATCGAAAGTAGTCATGGAGATATAGGTTGTGCCGAATACCTCATCCCGCTCCACCCCGCCGAACAAGCGAAGATTAAGCGGCGCCCCGTCCGATTGTACAGGCTTAACGCCTTCTGCATTCATTAAGTAGCTCCGGTATGCCTTGGCCATCCCCACATAGTTAGCTGCCTCATCCTCAAGCAGCAGGTAGCGGATTTTGCGGTCTCCCGATATCCGTTTGCCTTGGAATAATGGAACCCGTCCGGTGTTCCCGATGAAGATGACATCATCGTTACGGTAAATAAACTCGGTAGATACGTGGTAGTACGGAATATTCCGAATTCCGGAAGGAGTCGCATTAATGTTCGCCGAGAATTGACCCTCGGTCACAATACCGAGCACACCTGCGCCATTACGGTGGATGCCGAATACCGGCATTGCAATCTTCTCCTTCGGCGATGTTCGGTGCTGAAAACTGACATCCATATAGTCGTTATACTGGGTCTTAAAGTTCCAGTCGAAACCGTAAATCGGCTGTGAGTACCCTGCAAAATACGGCGCATGCTTCTCCTTGAAACGAATCAGCGCCCCTGAGCCGTCCGGCAGCAGAATTGCACCGTCTTCCGAGCCCTTTGCCGCATTCAGGAATGGCAGCGCTTCAAGGCTGACGAGCCTGGCCGTTCCCGATTCAACGATAGAATTCTCCGGAATCGTAACCTCGATCCCATCATCCGTCAGCCGATATTCCACGGCCAGCTTCATTTTAATCGTGACCACATCATAATCCACCCGGAAGCCCTGCTCGACCGGAGTGACTTTAATCAAGGTCCCCTTCTCCTTGAGCGGATAAGTCGCGGTCACCTCTGCACCTTCCGTATATTTGATATGAACGGGAGAATCCATATACTTCTTATTGGTAGAGGTGGTCTTGCGATCCGATTGAGGCGAACCCAGCCATTCCTTGCCGGACTTGCTTACAATCCGGATATTCCCCGATTTCTTATCCGCGTAAAGGGTATAATTGCCCCTCTCCGCCATTTTCTCTGTTGCCGTAATCGGATTGAGCTTCGGCTTGGCGGTTACTGGCTTGGAAGCTGCGGCTGGTTCCGCCTGAGCGGCAGGCTCGGCTGCGGCAGTCTTCACATCGCCTGCGGCCGGTGATGCAGCTTCCTCCTGCACGGCAGGCTCCGCATTCACGCTTGCTTCCTCCGATGACACTGCCGGCGCCGCTTCACTGAAATAAGGAACCGCCGTCACAAGAGAGGCGGCGAGCGCAGCAGCCAGGACAGCATTTCGTCGTTTGTGTTTCATTGGCATACCCTCCTATGACCGAAATCGCATTTCCTTAATGAGATCTAAGATAAACTCGATAAGCTGGTTGATCAGGCCAAAGAGCAAAATGCCGACAAACAGCATGATCGCCATGCTGAGCAGGCTCAGCAGCGCAATCCAGACCAGCTTCCCAAGCTCAAAGTCATGCAGAACCTTGATCTTGACCAGAAGCAGCCAGCCGGTCCAGACCAGTGAAATATTAGTCAGCGTTACGATAATATCAAGCTCGTCCAGCGACAAGATATTCGTCAGCAGCGCAACCGGAATCGTCAGCAGAATATAGGGAACAAGGGCAAATGCGCTGCCCACGAAAATCTCCTTGAACTTCCCTTCCCCTTCCAAAATGGCACTGACCGCCCAGTTGGAGATGCAGTACACAATCCAGGGCACGACAATCCAGATCAGTTCATAAATCCAGGAGATCTGATAAGGCTCTCTTGTCTCGAAGGCATAGCCGGTAAGCAGAATCGAGATCATCCTCACGATGAATACCAGCGCTACCAGCAGAATGCCCTGAAACCAAAAGATCCGTTTCGGATTTTGGATTTCATAATAAAAATCAATCGGATGAGCAATAACGTGACGCATGAGAAGCAGCGTATTCATTGCAGGTCTCCTCCCCTCGCGGCTGCAGCCCGGCTGCCTGCAGCTGTTACCCGGCGGTCCGTATCTCTCCGGGCAGCAGCATACTTCTTGAACTTCGATGCCAAGAACGGCAGTCCAAACCGCAGAAGCACCAGGAGCAAAATAAAGGCAAGCGCAATCCATACAAAATGCGCTCTCGTATACTCCTTGCGATATTCACGGAAAGCCGTCGAGTAGTCTCCCTTGCTCTTCGCCAATTTGAAGTAATGCATGGCCTCTTCATAGTTTTCTGCTTTATACAACGATTTGCCGATGGCTTGATAAGCCATCGTGAAATTCGCATTTTGCTTCAGCACATCCTGCCACATGGACTGGGCTTCCTCATATTGACCCTCAACATAAAGCGAGGATGCTTGATGGACGAGATTGGCAAATGGCGTCGTGCGGAAGAAATCCAGCCGGTTGCGGCCTTTATCCACCACGACAATTACGCCATCCTTTAACTGCGACAGACTGGATGGTGTCTTGAACAATCCGTTCTGCTCACCCATTCCGCCGAAGGCAAAGAGGAAATTGCCGAGCTTGTCATACTGGAATATTTTACTGGACTGCAGATCGAGCGCGGTAATGAAGCCTTCCGGGCTGACCGTGATGCCGATGAAGGAAGCAACCTCAAAGGGTCCCATTTCAAAGCGGCTTCCATACTTGGTAGCACTCGGATTCAGCGTATCGACACCTACAGGCGACAACCGTTTGATCTGGTTCGTCTCTGTAGCGAGCGTTGTCGTATAGACGAAGCCATCGTCATCCTGCGTCAGGCTCGAGAATTCCATCGGCTTCTGTACGGCCAATTGATTCTTCTGCTCATCGGAGGCTACGAGCTTGACGAATAAACGCATCCAGTTGAAGCCGATATGATTCGCCCCGAAGTAGCCTTTGAAATCGCCATTGGCATCGATTTGAAGCAGCCCCTGCGTATTTCCTTCACTCACCACAAGCATATAGTTCCGTTTATCTACAATGAGCTTGGATGGCGAATAGGTGAAGTTCGCGCCAAGAAGAGGGCTCTTGGGAGCGCCGTATGCTTTGATGAATTTCCCTTTATCGTTGAACACGGCAATACGCTGGTTCTTGGTATCGGCCACATAAGCGGTGCCGTCCGGCTTGACGAATACCCCTTTAGGCTCGCTCAGGGCGCCGTCTCCTTCCGCATCGCCGATAATCCCGAGCACTTCGCGGTTCCTGTTCAAATGGACGACCCGATTATTCCCTGCATCGGCCACATACATGGAATCATCAGGCGCAACGAAGATGCCCTCAGGATCCTTGAAGGGACCGGATTCCAGCTCATAGCCGTCAATAGATTCCATGTAGACATAGCCATTAATCGAATGTTGATCACGGGATGATTTTCCCCATGCATAACCTTCATAAGGAATAGCAGCCTGCGCCGCAGCCGGCATGAGCCATTGTGCTGCAAGCACTGCTAGCAGCGTGAGTGTGATGAAACGGATCAAGCGTATCAAATTGGCTCCCCCTCTACTCTTTCAGTCCTGAATGAGCCATCGTCTGCAGTACCATGCGCTGCGTAATGATGAACACCAGGATGGTCGGAATAATCATCAGGAAGCTTGCCGCCGCGAGTGTGCCGACCCTAGCGATAACACCGGCTCCCCCGCTGATGGTTTGAATCGCAAGAGGAAGCGACTTCATATCCTCCTGGGTCGTATACACCATCGCAGGATAAGGGTCATTCCATGCCTGAATGAAGCTGAAGAGCGCGAAGGTGGAAATTGCCGGCTTCAGCATCGGCATGACCACGACCCAGAACACCTTCCACTCGGATGCGCCGTCGATCCGCGCGGCTTCCAGCAGAGCATCAGGAATTTGCCGTAAAAACTGCGTCATTAGGAACATACCGATCGGCGCCGCCAAATAAGGAAGAATAAGCGCAAAATAAGTATTCATCAGTCCGCTTTGGCTGATGAGCAGGTATTGCGGAATTTGGAGAACCAAGGGCGAGAACATCAGCCCGAGGACAACCATATTGAAGATCGCATTGCGAAACGGCATGTTATGTTTCGCCAGCGGATAGGCAGCCATTGCCGAGACCAGTACGCCCCCGGCAACAATCCCGCTTGATACGATCAGACTGTTGAAGATGTACCTGGAGAAAGGTACGAAAGACGTTCCTGTAATGAGCAGCAAATCCCGAAAGTTCAGAAACGTCGGGTTGACGACAAAGAAGCGCGGCGGGAACAGAAACAATTCGCTTACCGGTTTAATGGATGTCGTCGCCATATAAACAAGAGGCATCAGCATTAAGAGTCCCGCTGCCGTCAGAAAGGTATATAGAAAGATCGCGCCCCAATCGATTTTGCGGCCTTTTACGATTCCTTGATGCATCTGCTAATCCCTCCCCAGCCATTTGAAGATTAATCGGTTCAGCCCAATCATCATGGCGAACAGCACAACGGCAATGGCGGATGCATAGCCCATTTCGAATTTGATGAAGGCGTAGTCGTACAAATGCGTTAATATCGTGTGACCGGCATACAGCGGACTCGGCAGACCGACGAGCTGTATGCTGACGTCAAACACCGTAAGCGATGTGACCACCTGCAGGACCGCCCCGAACAGCAGCTGCGGCTTTACTGCCGGAACCGTGATGTAGATCAGCTCCTGCCAGCGGTAACGCACACCGTCGATGGCCCCTGCCTCATAGAGATCCTTCGGCACATTTTGAAGCCCCGCAAGGAAGGCGAGGAAGCTGACGCCCATGCTCATCCACAGGGAAACTATAATAATGACGGGTACGATCGAGTGGATATTTTGCAGAAACAGATAAGGCTCGTTAATAATGCCCAGCTTCATCGCGTAATAGTTCAGCAGCCCTTTGCGATCCCCGGCGAACAAATACAGCCAGACTACCGACATGGCCACTGCGCTTGTAATCGACGGCGTATAGAAGCACAGGGTGTAGAAGAACCGGTATTTGATCGGGATTTGGCTGATCAGCCAAGCGAGCAGAAAGGCCATGATATAACCGACCGGTCCGGTAATAAAAGCAAACTTGAGCGTCGTGCCAATCGCCTTCAGGAAGATGTCGTCATCGACGAACAGCAGCTTATAATTGGACAGCCCGATGAACCGCGGCGGCTCCAAAATATTGTAGTACGTGAAGCTAAGTCCAATGGACATAAAGACCGGGATGATGGTGAAGAACGTGAACAGGAGCAGAAACGGAGTAAGGAACAGGTAGGATACCTTGTGCCGCTTCATATCGGCCCATAACTGCGTCAATCGGCCCGGCCGAACCGGGTGCGTCTGCATGACGGGGGCTACCGGCGCTGCAGCTTCTGTTTGAACACTCATGGCAATCCCCCTCCTTGATCCGCTGTATTTTTCTTATCCATCTCGAGTCCGAACTCCTCGCGTTTCTTGCGCAGCTCTTTATTAATCTCGCGCACGCCTTCGTCCACAGCCTCGCGGATGACTTTTCCGTTAAGCACGATTTCATTCCACATATTGGCGATGTAGCGCGTGGTGTAGTAGCCGCCAAGAACGATTTCACGTTCCTTGAACCACTCCCACTGCTCCAGAATCCCATCAATATCGGACTTCTGCCAAGGCATCCGCTTCAAGGCTTCAACGTTAGCGGTATTCCATCGCGCTTCAACGCCCAGCAGCGATTCAAGCTCCGTACCGAAGCGCTCCTGTGAATCGGCGCTGGTCCACCATTTGAGGAATTTCCAGGCTTGCTCCTGTTTCTTCGAGCTTTTGAAAATCATTCCCGTCTGGCCCAGGCCGCCCGTTGAGCGGTTGATCTGGCCGTCCTCCTGGCGAATGCCCGGCATTGGCTTCATGCCCCACCAGCCCGTAAGCTCCGGCGCTGCCGTCGACAGCAGGATATACGTGGAGTAATCGGCGACACCGATCGGCATTTCGCCCGAACGGAAGCGGTTGTAGAAATCCGCCTGCTTCTGAATCTTGTAATTCGTGAACAATCCCGTCCACAGCTTCATCGCTTTAAGGGCTTCAGGGGAGTCCATGTTGGACTTCATCCCGTCGTTCTTATAGAAGTCGCCGCCATTCTGGAAGAAGAAGGGGGCAAATTCATTAATGGCGCCATTCGGATTGTTCGCCGCATGCGGATAGAAGAAGTCCATTCCGTTCTGCTGCAGCGCTGGGATTAGATTCATGACCTCATCCCATGTATCAGGAATCTTATCCTCGGTAATGCCGAGCTGCTCCATAATGTCTTTGCGGTAAAACAGCATATTGAAGTTCTGGTTCTCCGGCAGCGCGAAGTTGCCTCCGTTGTACTTATACGGAATGAGCGCGCCCGGACGGAACCGTTTGGCTACCTCCGGATAATCCGGGAATTTACTGAGATTGACCAGACCGTCACGAACCGCGAAGTCGATCGGAACCTCGCCCTCAACGCCAAGCGCGACGTCCGGCGCAAGGCCTGCGGTATTCGCCAGCAGCAGCACCTGCATCTGCTGCGCAGGGATAACGTTGACGTTGACCTTAATCCCGGTCTCCGGCGTGAAATCCTCATCGATCATCTGTTTAATGATCTGCACCCAGTCACGGCCGCGTGCGACCCATACGTCAAGCACTTCTTCATCTCCATACACATTGCCGACACCGCTGTAATCCTTCGTAAAGGACAAGGCAAAGTCGCTCAGCATCGTACCGGCGCGCACATAAGCAGGCGCCTCTCCCTTGGGCCAGGAATGATCCGGCGATTGCACCAGGAGGTAATCGAACTGCAGGCTCTGCTTAGCCAGACCGTTGACCCACAGACCGAGCGAGGACTGCAGATCCGTAATCGCTTGAAGCCTCGATGGAATGGTTGTTGTATCCATCGCCATACTTAACATCTGCTCACGGGCCTGATAGATCGTGCTGATATCCGAGCTGCCTTCCTTTACGCCAAGCTTGTACAGCTCTTTAATCGCATCATCAAAATCCCGAGCCATCATATTCAGCCTAGGCACCAAATTCGGAATATTCTCTTCCAGGCGCCAATCTCCGTTTGGATCCGGGTTTGTGCCGGTTACGCGAATAACTTCACGGGAGAGCAGGGAAATCTTATGCGTCGTATCCGTTATTTTCTCGAAAACACTGCCAAGGGCGCCGACCTGCACTTCCATGCGGATCGTGTGTTTTCCCTTCTCCAGGTAAAATTGATACAGCTCCTTATCGTCGCCAAACTTGGCAATCTGCCACTTCGCGGCATAAGGGAACGATAAGTCGTTCGCCTCCTTGAAGGGAAGCTTGCCGTCAATTGTCATGATCCTTTGCACGGGGAATCCGTTCAGGAACCACTGACCGTAACGGGCGCCGATATGGTACAGCCCGTTCTCCGGCACCTCAAATTCCCACTCCGCCCATTGGCCGCCCGTACGCCAGGCGGCGCCGCCGAAGGTATTCAGCACGCTCGCCTTTGTATTGAACGGCTCCGTGAGCGGCTCACGGTCTTCGAGCCGTTTCAGCGTTGGATCCGACCGAAGCGAGGATTTCTCAGCCTGAATCTTGATCTGAACATCCTTGACCGGCTTATAGCCTTTATTCTTATATTCCTCAAGCACTTCCGTGTAGGAAGGCGTTACGGTTGGAGAATGAATATCAATTTGCCCGATGGCCGCCGGCTCCCTTACCGCCTCGATTCGCAGAGTGTGCTCGCCCTGCTTCAAGAAGAAACGGAAGGGCTCGCTCACTTTACCTTCGGTATCCCGAAGGCCGCGGTACTGCCAACCGAACAGTTCCTCCCTCTTCGGGTTGAATTCATTGCCTTGATTGTCATGCCAAGGCGCTCCGACCTCATGCCACATCCGCTGGAAATCCAGCTTTTTCGCTTGAAAGAATGGATATTCTCCGTCAATTTTTAACGAACGAACGATTGAAGCACGTTTGCCGGGCATGGCATAATAGCTCATGCCAATCTGATAGTAGCCGTCTCTTGGAATCGTAATCTTATATTCGACCCAGCTGTTTTCCTCTAATAGAGCTAATACAGGGCCGTCTTGATCGCCGAGCTTTTCTTCCGTCTTCGTACCCTGCGGACTAATAGCTGAATAGTCCATGGAAGCGATCGATTGTGTAAATGAATCCGCATCCTTCGCTCCTTCACCTGCACTCGTTTTCATATATTTAAGATAAGAGGGCTCAAGTTTGGCCTTCACATCCTCCTGCTGAAGAATCGAGTTTTCATCTAAGTCGGAGTAAGCAGGGACATTCGCCATGACGGAATCGTCATAGCCGCGGCTGCTATCCCACCAGGCGATAAAAACGACAAGCAAGAGGATGACCGCGATGGTCACCTTAAATTTGCGTAAAATGGTTAACATAAAGTCGATCCCCCTAACAAGATACGATGAACCTGGACCAGCTGAAGATGCCATGATGAACCGACCGGCCGCACCCTGATGGGTACGGCCGGCAACAGGCTCACATGCTGGCTACCGGGCTGCTTTACGGAGTAGCAAGCTCTTTCTTCAGCTTATCGATTTCCGGTGTCAGCTTACGTTTGATCTCATCTTCAATATTGTTCAGTGTCGTTTTGGAATCGACGTTCTTATCCAGCGCATTCAGAACGCCTTTAAGCCAGATATCCCATGCTTTTCCGTCAAGGGCCGTGATTTTGCGCGGTGGAATCCGATCCGCAAGCGAGGAATACAAAGCAAAGTCATTTTGTCCGCCAAGGTAATCATTCTTAAGCTCTTGGTACCAGCCCAGCTGTGTGATGCTCTTCCAGCCCGGTTGAACCGAATTCGCCACGAAGATCTTCCAGGCTTCTTCAGAGAACTGCATCCATTCTACGAATTTCCATGAAGCCTCTTTATTTGCAGCGCTTGCCTGTTTCGGGAACACGAACGTCGATCCGCCCATGCCTACGCTGATGTTAAGCGGAAGTGCCGTTGCGCGCCATTTGCCTTTTTGATCCGGGAAGATCTTCGCAATATCGCGGGCACCCCATGAACCCAGAGCCATCGCGGTAAGCTGACCGCTCTTCGTCAGCGCTTTACCTTTGTCATCATACATACCGGACATGTGCGGTGCGACCTTCAGTTGATTTTGACGCTTCGTTACATCAAGAACCTGAACGAGCTCGTCTGTGTTGCGCAGCCAGTTGAAGTCTTTGTCGAAATATCCAGTTACGTCGCCTGCCCAGTGGACTGGACCGTCGCGCCATTCCATACCGTATTTTTTGTTAGCCGTAAGCGTCTCAACAACGTTGATCCAGCCGTCTCCATCCGCAATAACCTCAGCTAGAGCTTCCGGATCGGATTCGATACCGAGCTCTTCGAAGATGTCGGCACGGTAGTATAGAACGCCTGGCGTTACATCCCAAGGCATACCGTACAGCTTCGAATTGTCCTGCGACATCCAGCGTATCCAGTTATACTCCGACGTGTCATCCTTGTATTGCCCTGCATTAAACGGCGGCTTGAGCAAATCCTCAAGCACATCGCCCTTCAGATAGCGGGGGAATTGTCCCTGCTCGACCTGCGCCACGTCAGGTGCGCCTTTACCTGCTGCAAGCGTTGTTTGCAGCTTGTCATGCATACCGCCAAAATCAATTCCGACCAGGTTGATCTTGATGTTCGGATACACTTTGTTAAATTCTTTAATAATCGGTTTATAAATATCCGCGGTGAACGTCCAGAACGTAACATTGCCGCTCATGTTCGGATCGGTAACCTTCTCTGCTGCTGTGCCTTCCTCCGCTTTATTATCAGCCTTCGGATCATTCGCAGCGTTCGTGTCTGCCGGCTCCGCCGCATTGCCGGTCGTGTTCGCCGCCGGCTCATTGGTGCCGTTATTCGTGCCTTCTGTTTTGGGCGTTCCAGAGCTGCAAGCGCTTAATACAAATGCCAATACGAGAAGAAAAATAAATCCTTTTGACCTTAACCCTTTCATAGAAACCCTCCTTGTATCGTTTAACTGGCAAAACAAAGCAGCTTCTTCCAAAAACCGTACAGCGCTTTCATCTGCTCCGGAGAAAATCTGTCTCCGTTTGTTTTCTTTTCTATTCTAGATGGTTTCAAGCGAGGTAAAAATGAACGATTTATAAAAAAAACTCCATTATTTAAACTAATTTGACAGCGGTTACAACAAGATGCGCCCGTATATGACTGCTTGCAGCAAAAAAAGCCCCCTAGATAGAGGAGGCCTTGATTACGCTCGTTATGTTTGTCTGCTTATTCGGGCTTTATCGTTGCCGGCCCATCCTTCTGCTCGGCTGAACTCGGACCTGCACCGCTGCCTACGACTGGCCAGCCATAGGCACAAAAAGCAGCAGAGCGGCGGCCTTTTTGCGGACCCTGCTCTGCTGCTTTCTATGGTGCTGATTCGCTATTCAAGATTGGCATGTCTGCCGAACATCGCCTTGGTATTCAGACCCTGCTTCTCCATCATCTTCAGAATGACCGTATCACCGAATAGAAGCAGTGTTTGCTCGAATAACGCGCCCATTGGCTGGATGGTTATGCTGCTCTGGCCGCCCGAATGATCTTTGGCCGCACCGGGCAATTTGATGATAAGCGTCGACAGCCGGCCTATGGCCGATTCTGGAGAAATCGTGATAACCGCAACGGTTCCACCTAAGCTGCGGGCTTTCTCAGCCATAGGTATGAGCGACTTGGTCTCTCCTGAACCTGATCCAATCAGAAGTAAATCCCCCTGATCCAGGTTAGGTGTGACGGTTTCCCCAACTACATAAGCATCAATCCCCAACTGCATCAGTCTCATGGCAAAAGCGCGCATCATTAATCCAGAACGGCCGGCACCTGCTACGAAGACCTTCCTGGACCTGAGAATTTCCTCCGCCAGCTTGTCCACATCGGCATCGGCAACTACCCGGGCAGTCTGCGCCAGCTCCTGTATGATTTGATCTAATAATTGCGTTGTCGGCATGCCGGTTACCCTTGTTTAATCAAACGCTGCATTTCCGCAGCAGCAGCCTGCTTATCCTCTTGCCCAGTAATGCCGCCGCCTACGATGACAAGATCCGGACCGGCTTTAATGACTTCCGGCAGCGTCTGCAGTTTGATGCCGCCTGCTACGGCAATCTTCGCATTCTTGACTACGCTTTTGATAATCATAAGATCCTCGAAGGAGTTTTTGCCGACCGCCTGAAGGTCATAACCGGTATGCACACAGATATAATCTACGCCCAGCGCATCGAGCTCCTTAGCACGGCCTGCGATATCCTTCACGCCGATCATATCGACAAGGATTTTCTTCTGCTGTTTCTTCGCTTCCTCCACGGCACCTTTAATCGTCATGTCCTCCGCTACGCCAAGAATCGTAACGATATCCGCGCCAGCCTCCGAGGCCTTCATCACTTCATAGCCCGCTGCATCCATGACCTTTAGGTCCGCCAACACTTTCAGATGAGGGAAAGCATCTTTGATTTCCTTGACGGCTCTAAGTCCTTCATTAATAACGACCGGCGTACCGATCTCAACGATATCGATATAGGACTCTACTTCTTTCACCAATTCCTTGGCTCCTGCGATGTCCACGAGATCTAATGCTAGTTGAAGCTCCATTAATGATCACTCCTACAAGTTATTGTGCACCCCTCTATCGTAGCGGATCACAATCGAAAAGGAAAGTACGCACTATTGTGTAACGTAGTACCCAAATAGATACTATTGGAGTGATTTCGGGCAATAAAATGAACGTTTAAGAGTGCTCCACATGATGCAGGCCCCACTCGGACATGACATCCAGAACCTCCTTGAGCGTAAGGCCGTAATCCGTGATCGAATATTCTACTTTTGGCGGAACTTGATTGAACACTTTCCGATCGATGATACCATCCTGCTCCAGTTCTCTGAGCTGCTGGGTGAGCATTTTTTGGGTAATATCCGGCATCTCCCGCTTCAATTCGCCGAAGCGTTTGACGCCATCAATGAGATGGCACAGAATAACAAGCTTCCATTTTCCCCCGATGACCTTCAATGTCATCTCGACTGATCGCTTAAACTGCATGTCGCCCACGGTTTGTCGGCTCCTTTCATGTGCATCTTGCGCATTACCAATCATTTTAACGCGTAGAAGGCTTGGTTTTCAATTTAGATCGTATGGGCTGCAAGCTGAGTGAACGCAAAAAAGACTGTTCGCAAGTCATGATCACGACTTGGAGCAGCCTTATTAGAGGGTGTACTTGGTGGGCTGGCGGGCTGCAAAGCACCCCCGCACCGGATTGGTAGCTGCGTTTGCGGGCTAAGCAAAAATCGGAATCGGCACCGGGTATATGCTTCTGCATGCTTAAGCCAATGCGCACCAAAACCAGCATCTAAACTGGATAATTGCAGCTATTTCGCGCTTGATCGATTCTATTGAACTCTATACTGGAAATGATACAGTTATAACGCCGAAATTAGCTCCAAACAGCCATTCTTGGTTGTTTTAACTGTATGAAATCCAGTATAGCAGCTCCTTGAGGCCGAAATCTGCCTTTTAACTGTATAAAATCCAGTATAGATTGGCGCTCCACCAATGAAATGAGCAGGATAAGCTGGTGTCGGATCAACCGATCAGCCGAACAACCGCTTAATCATTCTAAAAACACATGCTCCACCACTAATAGCGGCAGGATAAGCTGGAGTCGAGCAGCCGAGCAGCCGAGCAGCCTCATTGTAACTTTCAGATTGCTGCGAGCGGCTGGGGCTGATCAAGCAGGAGTGCGGCCATCCCCATCGGGGTTAGCGCTGCCTGCTGATGAAGCTAGCGATTATCGATTTTCTCCGGATACAAGTCATGATTCATCATGCGGTAATCCGCCATTTGCTCGTACTTGGTGCCGGGCTTGCCGTAGTTACAGTAAGGATCGATGGAGATTCCGCCGCGAGGTGTGAATTTGCCCCATACCTCGATGAAACGCGGCGACATCAGGTCAATCAGATCATTCATGATGATATTGATGCAGTCCTCATGGAAATCCCCATGGTTGCGGAAACTGAACAGATAGAGCTTGAGCGACTTGCTCTCTACCATTTTCACATCGGGAATGTATGAGATATAGATGGTCGCAAAATCCGGCTGTCCCGTAATCGGGCACAGGCTTGTAAACTCCGGACAGTTAAACTTTACCCTGTAATCGCGGTATGGATGTTTGTTATCGAACGCCTCCAATAGAGCTGGCGTGTAGGTTTGCGCGTACTGCGTGCCTTGATTGCCGAGAAGGCTGATGCCTTCGAGCCCGGCTTCGTCTCGTCCTGCCATGAATCGTTTCTCTCCTTTATTTGCCTCGTTTATTGCCCCACAGCCATGCATGAAGCTGAGGAAGAACGCGTACATTCGTCAGCTCAGAGGACGCAATCACGGTGTCCACCAGCCATTTATATCTCTCGATAAGCCGGTTCAATAACAACGCTGAATCCTGCTCGTGCACATCGTCGTTGCCCGCCTGCAGGAAGAACGGAACCTGCTTATACCGCTCATGAACATCAGCCGCATACTGCAGATCTGTCTCGTCAAACACAACGACCTTTAAGCTAAAATTCCGCTTCTGCCCGGCGAGATTGACAACAATCAGATCTAATTGATCCCAATCCGTCGTCATGCCTGAGCTCGGCGGCTTGGGCGAAAGGGTCAGCTCATCAATCTGCAGGAACCAATCCTGCCAGATGCTGCCCTGAGTCTCCAAGGCAACCGAGATTCCGAGGCTGTGAAGCAGCTCGATAAGCTCGTTCAACTGCCGCAGCAGTGCCGGATTGCCCCCGGAAATTGTTACGTGGGAGTAGGTATCGCCGCCAATATCTCTCAGCTGCGCTTCAATTTCCTCTGCCGTAAGCATGCGGATATCCGCTTTGCCTGTGCCGTTCCACGTGAAAGCGGAGTCGCACCAGGAGCATTGATAATCACAGCCAGCTGTTCGAACGAACATCGTCTTCTGGCCAATAACCATGCCCTCACCCTGGATGGTAGGACCGAAGATTTCAATAACTGGAAACCGACTATTCGCCATAGTTGCCTCCTGCATAAGGACGGTAGACGACATAGCTGGTCGGTGTTTCCCTGAGGAAGATTTGCACACATTTTGCCTTGTTCGCTGATCGGTCCAGATACGCCTGAATGAGCTCGCAGACGATTCTCGCTACATTTTCCGTTGTCGGGAAGCGGCTTGGATCTTCATCGCTAAACAAGGACGAGTGATCATTCAGCATGGTATGGTCGAACCGGTCATGAATCAGCTTCTTGATCTGCGAGAAGTTAACGAGGAACCCGGTCTCATCCAGCTCGTTGCCTGCAACCGTAACATTGAGAAAATAAGTGTGGCCATGCACATTGCTGCATGCTCCGGCACTCTCGCTTGGGACATAATGAGCCGCGGCAAAATGCATGTCTTTATTCAGCTCATAACGAAACGGATGCATGACCGATGGGTAGATTTGCTGAATCATACGCGAAGCCCTTCTTCTCTGGCCGCCTCGTACTCTTGAACCCCTCTTGCCCGCAGCAGGCAAGCCGGACACTCCCCGCACCCATCCGCAATAATCCCGTTATAGCAGGTCAATGTGTTTTCCCTTATATAGTCATAGACGCCCAGGTCATCGGCCAGCTGCCAGGTCTGCGCTTTCGTCAGCCACATGAGCGGGGTATCAATCACAAATTCATAATCCATCGCCAGATTGAGCGTCACATTGAGCGACTTTATGAACACGTCCCGGCAATCGGGATAGCCGCTGAAATCCGACTGGCTCACGCCCGTAACAATATGCTTGGCTCCCACCTGCTTCGCCAATACCGCCGCAAAGGACAGAAACAGCATATTGCGCCCGTCCACGAACGTCGAAGGAAGCTCCCCCTCTTTCTGTTCGATCGCGATATCATCCCGGGTTAGCGCGTTCGGCGCCAATTGGCTGATCAGCGACATATCGAGCACATGATGTTTAATATTGAATTCCGCCGCAATGCGGGCTGCGCATTCCAGCTCCAGCTTATGACGCTGGCCATAGTCAAACGTAACAGCCTCTATCGTTTCGAACTCCTTCATCGCTTTGAACAGACAGGTCGTGCTGTCCTGGCCGCCGCTGAAAACAACCACGGCTTTGCTTGCTTTCTTCATATAAACCCTCTTCCCTTCTACCCTCAACTAGGCAAAATCGCAAGAGATTCTAGGACAATGCGCTTGTTCCACTGCTCACAAAAAATGAAAAAACGATACCCAAGGAGGTATCGTTTCCTTAGTTTTTTATAGAGGGTGTTGCTAGAACCTCTCCCAAGCTGCGGCTCTACTAGCGCACTTGGACTTGTATGCTGTTAGTTGAATTGTACCACTTTTACCGCTTCCGTTTCAATTGACAATAAATAACGGCGGATATCCGGAGTTTCAACCGTACTGTACTTGTGCAGGCCAGGCTTCCTGCATCCGTCAGGGAGCTGCGTGTTATTGGCTGCTCAGACTGCTTGCGTATTGTCAGCTACTCAGCTGCTCCGCAGGCTTCTCAAGCCGCTGCAGCGGCCTGCGTCCTTCTGCTCTTCCGGAAGGAAACCAGCGCTGCAAGGAAAGCCAGCAGAAGTGCAGTGCTCGCAATCCACGGGTTATACAGAACCGTTGCATTCACTGAGATCGCCATGCCCCCCGCACCGGCTCCTGCTGCCAGACCGATCTGCGTCACGGAAGTGTTCAGGCTGATGATTAGGTTGGCCGACTGCGGCGCCTTTTCGATGAAGTAGGTCTGCGTAGCCGGCCCCATAATGAACATGGACATGACCCATAGCGACAAAAGCGCAATAGCAATCGGGAACACGTGAATCGCTAGCGGCAGCAGGGCTAGTGTGACGACATGACCGATGATGCTGAATGTCATGATCCGTTTGCTTCCCCATTTGTCGACCGCGGAGCCGCCAACGCGGGAGCCGGCCGCACCGGCAATGCCGAATGTGAGCATGATGAATCCAATGTCAGAGGCACTCCGGTGCAGGATCGTATCCAGGAATGACGTTATATAGGTGAACATGATGGAATTGCCTGCTTCTCTGAACAGGACCAGCAGCAGGGCGGATAGAATGACCGGATTCGAAAGCACGGTGAACTGCCGGCTGAACGGAACAGGAGCGTCGCCCTCAATCTCGGGAAGCAGCAGCGCCATCCCGATCAGGATAAGAAGACTCCCTGCGGCCAGGAAGAGGAAGATCATCTGCCAATTGAACATATCGGTCAGGGCGATACCGATCGGTACGCCAAGAATCATGGCGCTGCTGAAACCGAGAATGATAGTGCCGATTGCGCTCCCGATTCGCTCAGGCGGGACCAGCTTGGCTGCAGCGCTGAATGCGGCTACGAGCAGGACACCTGAGCTTACGCCAAGTATCATTCGGGCTGCAATCAGCAGAACGAAGCTTGCGCTAATGAGCGAGACGAGATTACCGGCGATGAAAGCCAGCATGGTGAGGAGAAGCAGCTTCTTGCGCCTCATCCGCGATGTCAGGGACACAATTACCGGTGTTCCAATTGCGAAAGCAAGTGAATAGACGGTAATAAGCTGTCCAGCCAGAGCGACAGAGACATGCATCTCTTCGGCTAATACATTCAGGATGCCGGCTACGACCAGCTCGGAGGTAGCGGTGAAGAAAACAGCTATGGTCAGCATGTAAATGACAAGTCGGTTCATCGTTAACAATCCCTTTCTCTCCTAAATTGCGGCCTCACTGCTTGCTGGAGCCTGTGGATGGTGAGACATTCGGCCGCGTCCGGCTGAGCTCTTATTAGGAGTATATTCTAGTTACTTTCATAAAGTAAGAACACAAAATAGTTGGACATCATCCATTTATTTTGACTAACTTACTTTAAGTAACTGAGAAAGGCTGTTGTATAGATAACAAAAAAAACCGCCAAGGAATTAGTCCCTGGCGGCTCTTGGTTGAAGCGCTATACTGCGCTTTTCATTTATGTAGTTTGACGGGCATCTTCAGCTTCGGAAACCTGCGCCTGATTGCCCCATTTCTGTACCCATTTGTCCATTTCCTTCAGAGCCGCTTGAAAATCCGTGCCCTTCTCCGTCAGCGAGTATTCAACTGTTACAGGCACCGTTGGAAAGACCTTGCGGAGCACGAGGCCGTTCTTCTCCAGATGGCGGAGCGTATCCGTCAGAGACTGCGTCTTCACGATCGCTACATTGCGTTGGAGCTGGTTAAAACGCTGAGGCCCCTTAAGCAGCTCCTCCAGTACGAGGAACGCCCACTTCGCACCGAGAATCAGCAGCACCTCGCAAATACTGGAGCCGGCTTTCTCGTTACATCTGGTATTCTCACCAACTTGCTCAGTCACCTGGATACGCCTCCCTTATAGAAAAGTTAGTTGGACCGATGAAGTGTATAACATTCGATTATCCGAATATGACTTCATTATGACCCCGCTCTTCTATACGTGTCAATCGGCTGCATCCAGATTGGGCACATTAGTCAACCTATTATCATTCAACTCACTAACGCACGGCCACCTCTTGGCTAGAACACAGCCTGCTGCAGGATCTGTCTCATCTGGCCTTCAGCACCTTTAAACTGCTTATGCCGATGCCCATTGGCCCCTGAAGGATGAGGAAAACCCCATAGACACTGCCTTCCATCCAGTTTGCCTTCCCGCTCCAGCAGACGAAGAACGCTTTCCACCGTTTTGCCCAGCGGGATGATCAGGATCTGCCCGAGCAGCCGAAGCTCTTCCGCCATATGCAGCCGGGCAGCCTCCAGAAGAGAAGGGGTAGAGAGCAGATTAGGCCGCGAGCCGGTATAATTCTTCTTATGGAAGAACACCGGATACGGCAGCAGGGAAGTGGAATGCAGCAGCTCGCGGTGTTCTCCAAACAATTCTTCGCATGACGGCAGGTTGAGATGCTTGTGCAGTTGAAGCGCATTCAGCAGGCTAATTAAATGATGCTTCATCGAGCCGGCGAACCGGGCTTCTTCTTTGGCCCTTTTACCTATCTCCTCATCCGCCAGCCCCTTCTCCAAGCCCTTTCTTGCTTCCTGCATAGCGATCCTCATCTGCGTCCAGCCCGGTGTTATTCCGATAATGACAATCTTTGCCGACAAATTTACATATTCATTATGCGGGGCATAGTAAGTCTCCAGTTGTCCGTGTCGCTCCATCAAGAACTCTTCCGTAAGCAGATCTGCCTGGGTCAGCGCTCGATCCACGGGAAGCGAACGTATAGCTGGTTCATACGTGTGGAACTGGGTTGATAAAAGCATGTTACCCGCCCACGCCCGACAAGAACGCCTCGTAAGCAGCAATCATGTGATCCATTTTGGCATTCATTTCCTCATCGACCGTCTGCAGCTCCGGATGCGCCCTGAAATACGCAATCGACTGCCGGATCCCGCGCTCGAAGTAGGTCGTTGCCGTATAGCCGGGTACGAAGGTTTTGATTTTCCGGTTATCGACCACATAGCTGTTGCTGGCATCGCCGAGCAATCCCGCTTTGACCTCCGGCATAAACAGTGAAATGCACTCCGATGTCATATGAATGGCCTGCGGCTCCACGCCGATGGCCTGACCGATGACTTTCAAATATTGATTCCACGTTTTGACCTCGTCAGAGGTAATATGAAACGCCTGTCCGAGCGTCTGCGAATTTCCTAATAATCCGACGATCCCCTTGGCAAAATCGGTATTATGTGTAATCGTCCACAGGGAGGTGCCGTCACCTGGAACAATAATTTTCTTCCCTTTCTGGATGCGGTCAATCAGTGTCCATGGATGTGCCCCGCTTGTAATAGCAAAAGGAATCGTCGTTTCCCCGTATGTATGCGAAGGGCGGACAATTGTCGCGGGGAAGCCTGAGTCCCGGTAGGCCTGCATTAACCGCTGCTCGCAGGCGATCTTATCTACCGCATACCCCCATCCCGGATTGGACTGCGGCGCGGATTCATCGAAGATATAATAGCTTGGCGGTCTTTGATAAGTAGCCACTGTACTGATGAAGATATATTGATTCGTTTTACCTGCGAACAGCTCCACATCACGGTCGATTTCCTCCGGCTTGAAGATAATCCAATTGACCACCGCATCAAAATAATGCTCTTCCAGCAGCGCCTTCATTTCCTGCCGGTTGTTCACGTCACCGCGAAGCACGGTTGCTCCAGCGGGCACAAACCGCTCCCGATTGCCGCGGTTGAGCAGATACAAATCAATCCCCTGCTGTACAGCGAGCTTTGAGGCTGCCGTGCTGATCAGGCCTGTTCCTCCGATAAACAATACTTTCATAGAACTCACGCTCCTTTGATTAGTAAAAGAAAAGCGCATCCAGGCATGAAGGGATACGCTTGTTTTCCAGCTTACTTTCAACCTACTACAAGGCTGTCTTTGCTTGGGTTATTCATTTGTTTGCTCCGAAGCTGTCCGCAAGCGGCATCGATATCCGTGCCGTGCTCCAGACGGACACTGCAGCTGATTCCCTGTTTCTTAAGCGTATCGTAGAAGGCCAGCACCGATTCCTGCTCGCTGCGCTGATATTGGCTGTGCTCATCGACCGGGTTATAGGGAATCAGATTCACATTCGCCAGATTACGTCTCTCACCAAGCAGCTCCGCAAGCTCGAGTGCATGCTCCCTGCGGTCATTGACATCCTTCAGGAGAATATATTCAATCGTAATTCGGCGATTCGTTCTCTCCAGATAGTAATCAATGGACTGCATCAGCTTCTCGATCGGAATGGCCCGGTTAATCTTCATAATCCGGGTGCGAAGCTCGTTGTTCGGCGCATGCAGGGAAACCGCAAGGTTAACCTGCAGGTTGGAATCCGTGAACTCCACGATTTTGTCAGCAAGGCCGCTCGTCGACACCGTAATATGTCTGGCTCCGATTGCGAGTCCCTTGTGATCCTTAATCACATGGATGAAATCCGCCATATTCGCGAAATTATCGAAGGGCTCGCCAATTCCCATCACGACGACGTGACTGACTTTCTCCCCTTGCCCGGCTTGATCCAGATGATGCTGAACCTTCATGATTTGGGCCACAATTTCGCCGCTTGTCAGGTCACGGCTCTTGGCTAGCAGGCCGCTTGCGCAGAAGCTGCAGCCGATATTACAGCCGACCTGCGTCGTCACGCAGACGGACAAGCCGAACTTGTGCCTCATCAATACGGTTTCAATCAGATTGCCGTCCTGCAGCTTGAGCAGGAACTTAATCGTCCCATCTGTTGATTCCTGCTTCAGATGTTCCTGCAGGCCTTGGATGATATAGTGATCCGCCAATGCTTGTATGCACTCCGGATGGACATCGACCATGTCCGTGAAATCCGAAACCCGCTTCCGGTACAGCCAATCCCACACCTGCGAGGCGCGGAACTTCTTATGTCCCCGCTCCATCAGCCACGCCGTCAGCTGTTCAAACGTTAATCCATATATAGATGCTTTAGTCATGCTTTTATCCTCTTTTCAAAACTCAACCTTGAGTCCTATTCTCTTAACCCGCCGAAGCTTATATTCTTGTTAGTATTGTCCCAAAAAAAATCCATTAAAACAAGAGGAGTTATTCGTCCAATTGAACACTGCGAACGTGTTTGCCCTGTACCGGCATTGGGTAATAAGAGTAGTTCAACTGGTTATTAATGGAGAATGGCGGTTCCTGCCGGATGAAGATATAGAGAACAAAGCCGTTTCATAACCTGCAGATAGATAGGAAAGAATATAAGGATCGCATGAGGCCAGCAATATATTTCCATTAGAATCTTGCCTCTTCTGTCTGATATATTAAAATTTAAATGTTTATCACAAAGAAACCTCAACATTAACAGGAGTGAACACGATGAAAAAAGCACGTCTCATTACCATTCTGCTTGCTGCCTTATTTACACTGGCTGGATGCAGCGGCAATAACAACGGAACACCCGCTTCAGACTCAAATGCGAAGCCGGAACCGTCCGCAGACAAAAAGGTTCTCATTCTGGGAACTTCACCGGATTATCCGCCTTATGAAAATGTAGATGCAAAGAATAACGGCGAGATCGTTGGATTTGACATCGATATCGCAAAAGCGGTCGCGGAAAAACTCGGCTATGAGCTGAAAATTCAAAGCATGGATTTCAATGGCTTGATTGCGGCTCTTCAGTCGAAACGGGTCGATTTGGTTATGTCCGGCATGTCCATTACGGAGGAACGCCAGAAAAGCGTGGATTTCTCCGATGTTTATTTTGTTGCGAAGAACACGATCGTCTCCAAGAGCGATACCGCTTATAAAACGTTGGACGAGCTCAAAACCAAGAAGATTGGCGTTCAGCTAGGATCAACACAGGAACAGGCAGTTGCCGACTTGAAAGAAGCTCAAATTAAAAAATTAAACCGGATTCCCGATCTGATTCAAGAACTGAAATCGAACCGCATTGATGCAGCCATCATAGAAGATGCTGTAAGTAAAGGGTATGTGAAGAGCAATCCCGATCTGACCTTCCAGGCCATCGAGTCGGATGAAGAAGAAGGCTATGCGGTAGCTTTTCCAAAAGGCTCTGCCCTGGTGAGTGATTTTAACAAAGCCTTGAAAGAGCTGACCGACAACGGCAAGAAAGATGAATTCATTAAGAAATGGTTTGAGTAACGCGGCCAATGTCCCTCTCGGGTAACTCCCGGCAGGGGCATTTGTTTCGTGAATGATTGATGGATTGGCTGATGTGAATAGAAAGTAAGGGATGATTGTGGAATGAATTTAGATTTTAGTGTTCTTAGTGGATATATTCCTTATGTCTTGAAGGGGATCGCCATCACCCTCTTGTTTACGCTTGTATCCGCGCTCTTTGGTTTTATATGGGGAACTGTGCTGTCCTTGTTTAAGATCTCCAATATTCGGCCGCTCCGGTGGTTCGCTAACGTGTATACCTCTATCTTCCGGGGAACGCCGCTGCTGCTTCAGCTTGTTTTGATCTACTATGCAACCCCTCAATTATTTCAGTACGATATTTCGCCGCTGATGGCAGCCGGGCTCGCCTTCGGTCTTAATTCAGCTGCTTATTTGTCCGAAACGATCCGCGGCGGCATTCTCTCCGTGGACAAGGGCCAGCGTGAAGCCGCCATGTCTTTGGGTATCCCCTATAAGACTATGATGATCAGCATCATTCTGCCGCAAGCCGTTAAGAATATTCTGCCGGCGCTTGTGAATGAGTGTATTTCCCTGCTGAAGGAATCCTCGCTTGTGTCCGTCATCGGCGTCGAAGATCTGATGCGCCGCGCAAATGTCGTTGGTTCCGATACGTTCCGGTACTTTGAACCGTTGGTTTTTGTAGGTGTCATTTATTATATTTTGGTGCTGATACTTACTTTTGTTGCTCAAATTCTGGAGAGGAGGATGCGCCGTAGTGATTAATGTCGAGAAGCTGTCTAAGTCCTTCGGAAAAAATAAGGTCCTGCACGAGATTACGACGACCATTAACCAAGGTGAGGTTGTGGCGGTTATCGGCCCTTCCGGCTCGGGCAAGTCGACTTTCCTCCGTTGTTTAAACCTGCTGGAATCGCCGTCAAGCGGACGGATCACCATAAACGGCAAGGATATCACCGATCCAAAAATAAATATCGGACAGGTTCGGCAAGGGATCGGGATGGTTTTTCAGCATTTTCATCTGTTTCCGCATATGAGCGTCATCGATAATATTTGTTTTGCCCCTATGAAAGTGAAGGGATGGTCGAGGGATCAGGCGCGTAAAAAGGCGCTGGAGCTGCTGGAGCGTGTCGGACTTCTGGACAAGGCAGAAGCCTTCCCTTCCAAGCTTTCCGGCGGACAAAAGCAGCGCGTTGCCATCTTGCGCAGCCTTGCGATGGAGCCGGACATCATGTTATTCGATGAACCGACCTCAGCTCTCGATCCGGAAATGGTCAAGGAGGTGCTGGAGGTTATCCGCGGCCTTGCAGAGACGGGGATGACGATGGTTATCGTGACTCACGAAATGCGGTTTGCCCAAGAGGCTGCCGATACGATCTACTTCCTGGATAAGGGGCAGCTCGTCGAGAAGGCGCCTCCCGAGCAATTTTTCAATAACCCCGCTAATATACGTGCGCGTCAATTTCTAGAGAAAGTCCTGTAATCGCATCAGAACCTGCTGGACTGCGAGAAGATCCAGCAGGTTACCCCTGTAAAATCCCCCGGTTACCCACGATCCGCCTCGGCACCCATGGTGTTATTCCTCTTAGCCCTGTTTCCCTACTTATCTTGGAGCTGCATATTGACGCTGTTTGAGTAGAACCGGCAGCTGTTCTTGCCCTTGGTCTTGGCCTCGTACATCGCCTGGTCTGCACGCCTCAGGAGCTCAGTTCCATCCACCCCGTCACCCGGATATACCGCGATTCCAATGCTCGCCGTTACATCCACCCGGTATCCGTCAATGAAGCCGTGGCATAAGTACCTGATTACCTGTTACACCTTGACCTATACTGGAATTCGTACAGTTAAAAGAGTGCCATCCGGTTGAGGATGCCTCTATACTGCAATCGATACAGCTAAATCGCCCCGAATGAGCCTTTTGGAGCTTCATTAGGCATTTGCAGCTGGAAATTTCCAGTATAGCCGCTCGTATGAACATCTAAAGCCCGAAATAGCTGTATTTATCCAGTATAGATGCACATGCCGCCGTGAAGGCCGAGCACGCACGCAGCTAGTCATTCACACGAGTGTACGCAAGCTCAGGATGCTCTTCCGAATCGTCCGTTCCGTCCTCGGCCAGCTGGTTGAGGCACATCTCCTCATCATCGGGGTCCAAGGTAAGTCTGATCAGGATCAACATGATACGTTCAACCTCGTTGTTCCCGTGTGGTTAATGCCCGCTCTCCTCTTCGTTCCTGAGCGGCAGCTCATCGCTTCCAGCCACGCAAAACGCCCCATTCTCGAAAGTAGACGTTCCCTCGATGCTCACGACCGAATCCGTACCTCTGCCCGCTGCTCCCGGCACCCGGTAGTCGGCGACAGCAACCGGAAGAATCGCGTGCTCTTGCGGCTTCTCAAGCTGCGGTATCCATTCATAAGGGAGCCGGTATGCACGGTAAACCATGTTCATGTTCCGCTTGTTCTTGTAAGGCGACAGGTATTCCCATACCAGCTCGTGCTCCCGGGTCACCTCGAAAATCCGGCCATTCGAGCCCTCCGTAATGAGCGTGTTCCCGCCAGGCAGCCTCTGGGCCGAGCTGATAAACGGGCTGTAGAAGCGGTAGGAATCGAGCGGGGCGTGAAATCCCGCTTCTTTTGGCGTATACTGCCATTCGATTTCTAAAGTCACTGGATTGATCTCTAAGATTCGGGAATGATCCCGCACAGCGTTCTTCTGTCCGTCCGGGGATGCGGGATTGGGCAGCCCGTAACCGGCCCAGCCGCCATTATCGAAGACTAACAAATTACCTTCGCCCGGCAGGCCCTTCGGAATAATGTGCGCATGGTGCTGCCCGATAATCCAGCCGAGGTGCTTCACTTCCGGCAGCGAATAGTCGGGGCCGAGCTTCCACACGATCTTCCCGGTCTTCTTGTCCGTAATCGCGATAATGTTCGATTCCCTGGCGTCCCAGATGATATTGTCCGGATGGAAGCGTTCGTCGCCCTGATCGTAAAATTTGTTCGGACCGACTGCGGAGATCGAGTTGATATGCATCCAATCGCCACCGCTGCCATTGCCGAAATGCCTTCTGTTCGGATCGCGGAACAGGACATCCTTTGCATCCTGATCGAAACCAAGCTCGTCGAAATGATCGCTAACCGCCCATTCCCAGATGATGTTGCCTTCCCAATCCACCTCGATGATCGTATCGTCCAGCAGCGGTTGATCAGAGATCTCCGGCCTGCTTACATTCTTGTGTACCAGAATTAGCGTGCTGCCGCTGTCCGTTCCAGGCTCCAAGCCCGGGGCAAAATAGCCGACCGGATTGCCTTCTCGCTGGTAGTCGTGATGAGCCCTCGCCATCCACTGCGGCTCATTGTCAGGATCTTCAATATACTCGTAACGGTTGAACCGCCAGACGATATTGCCGTCCCAGTCTACTTGTACCAGGTCGGCCTCGTCCTGAAACCCGTATCTCGGATCTCTTTCTGCCGTACTTCCCATGACGAACCCGCCTGGCAGTATTTTATTGGGGAAGCCCCGCAGTCCCTTCCATAGATGAACTTCTTTGCCGCTCATATCGATCAGCAGCGCTCCTAAGTCTCCCGCTTGAAAGATGGTATAGCCGCTCCATGCTTTCTCGGGCAAATAAATGGTGGTTCCTGTCGGATATATCGTCGGGTGACCCATCACGTGTACCTCCTTGAAATGTTGTATTGGTAATCGGCGGCACCTTGCTTTGCTTCTGAAACAACAAAAAGCCCAATTACGCTTCCCTGAGGAAACGAATTGGGCCTTTGGCTGTCCGATCGGCATATGAGATTCGTTGGATTTATAATATTCCCATAATTCCAAGCTGTCAAGTATGAATTATAACAATTGAAATTCTGCCTTCGATTATGGTTATGCAGTCTCCATCTCATTCTTTATTGACCTATTCGCAGGTTTACCCGAAACTTCGTGCATGGTCATTTTGGATACCGCCGCTTTTGTATTATAATTTGCTCTATACGACAAATTGTATGGGAGTTGAGAAATCATTATGAAAACTGAGATTATATCCCGATTTATCTCTTATGCCCAAGTTGAAACCCAGTCCGATGAGAGCAGCGATACCTGCCCTTCTACACCGGGGCAGCTGACGCTGGCCCGAATGCTCGTGGAAGAGTTAAAAACAATCGGCATGCAGGACGTTACCATGGATGCAAACGGCTATGTCATGGCTACTCTTCCGGCCAATACGGATAAAGAGGTCCCGACAATCGGTTTTCTTGCCCATATGGATACAGCCACTGATTTTACCGGCGCCGGTGTGAAGCCCCAAGTTATCGAACAGTATGACGGACAAGACATCGTCTTGAACGAAGCGCTGCATATTGTGCTGTCGCCGCGCGATTTTCCGGAGCTGCATGGCTATAAAGGCCAGACATTAATTACTACCGACGGCACTACTCTGCTTGGCGCCGACGATAAAGCCGGCATCACGGAGATCATGACGGCCATGTCCTATCTGATTCTTCATCCCGAGCTGAAGCACGGCAGAATAAGAGTCGCCTTCACCCCCGATGAGGAAATCGGCAGAGGTCCCCATAAGTTTGATGTGGGCGCCTTCGATGCCGTTTATGCCTATACGATGGACGGCGGCCCCCTTGGCGAGCTTCAGTACGAGAGCTTCAACGCGGCGGCGGCCCTTATTACGTGCAAAGGCAAGAACGTTCACCCCGGAACGGCCAAAGGCAAAATGATCAACTCCGCCAAAATCGCCATGGCGCTTCACGCACAGCTGCCGGAGAATGAAACGCCTGAGCAAACCGAAGGACATGAAGGCTTCTATCACCTCCTCTCCATTCAAGGCGATGTCGAGCAGACACAGCTGCGCTACATCATACGCGATCATGACCGCAGCCGGTTTAATGAGCGAAAATCCGAGCTCACCCGCATCGTGGAGGGCCTGAAGGAGAAATACGGGGAAGAACGCATCGAGCTCGAAATCAGGGATCAATATTTTAACATGAAGGAGAAAATCGAACCTGTCATGGAAGTGGTGGATATCGCCAAGCAAGCACTGGAGAATCTCGGCATTGCGCCGATCATTCAACCTATTCGGGGAGGTACGGACGGTTCCCAGCTGTCCTACATGGGATTGCCGACACCGAATATATTCACAGGCGGGGAAAACTATCACGGCCGGTTTGAATATGTTTCCGCAGACACGATGGTGCTGGCTGTCAAGACCATCATCAAAATCGCCCAGCTGTACGAACAAAGAGCTTAGAAGTATTACCAGGTATCACTGCGTTATAAATAACCTTGCAGGCGACAACCTCAGCTCGGTACATGACCGGGCTGAGGTTGTTTCATCGTCTCTGATAATGTTCACAGCTGGAATAGATTGCTTTTCTCAAGCCGATTTAGGCTCCTGCTGTTCTGCCTTATTGCGCCCTCCATTTATCCAGCACCTCGAGATAGAGAACCTGCAGAAACTTTTTGATATTGACCTTCCCCTTCTCCGGCTTCAGCTTCCCGTCCATTTCCTTCATCTTCAACCGGATGTCTTGAAAATCAAAATACAAAGGCGCATAATGCTCAAATTTGGGATTGCTGTAATCCGTCAATCCAATATTGGCGAGGTTGGAGAAAGCGCTCATGACGGTGCGGCGGATCCGCTGCTCGACCGCTTTACCCTCTTTGCCTGTGTCGTTATGAGCATGAGCGGCAACCTCATACAGTTCTTTGAGAGGCGGAAGCGTCTCCGCTTTCGTATGATGAATTAAGTATTCCATGATTTCAACAATGTCCCTGCTCCCGATTTCACCGACTATTCCCATATCCCTCAGTATCGGCTGAATGATTTCGCGAGCCGTCTGCTTCTTCGGGCTGTTCCCCAAATCTGTACTGAGATTGCTGAGTTTGGCCATCGAATCCTTCATTTCGTTCAAATAGCGGCTGATTTTCCACTGTTCGTTCACTTTGGATAATACCGCTTGAACTTCCACCCGGTTGATCGGCTTTTGAATATAAAATTCAATTCCGGCTTGATACGCCTTGCCGATCATTTCTTTATTCTCGATTTGCGAGATCATTACATACTTTCCGTTATAGCCTTGCTGCTTCAAATTCTTTATCGTCTCAATCCCGTCCTGGTCCGGCATCAATAAGTCAATCAGCAGGACATCCGGATTCGATTCGAGCACCGCTCTCTCGCCTTCGCTCCCATTCTCCGCCGTGACAATTACTTCGCCGATCCAGCTTTTCTCAATAATGCTTTTCAGCATCAGTATGCTTGCCGCATCATCATCCACAATACCAAATGTAAGCATCCGTCCTCACACCCCTAATTTCAATGTATGGGTCGAAAAAGCGACGACAAAGGTTGTTTCTTCGGACTGACTTGATGAATGCAAACGCAGCCTGCCTCCTGAGGAATAAACAATATCGCGCACATGTGAGAGACCGATTCCGGTGGCCGCGCATCCCTCATGATTAAACTTCGTCGTAAATCCGGGTTCGAAAATAATATCCCGGTCAGGCTCCGCTATGCCGCCTCCCGTGTCGGAAACGACCAGCACCGTCTCCTCCCCCTGTTCATAAACCTTGATACGAATCGTTCCCTCTGTTTCAATGGCCTCCACTGCATTGGAAACCAGATTGTTAAGCACGGTTAAGAGCGGAATATAGCAGGCCGTTGCATAATTCGTTTCTATCGACCGGTCATAGTGAATCTTTTTCTTCAACATCTGACTATAGCCGTAATTCGAATTGATAACGAAAATAACGATTTCTGCAAGGGTCATGTCCGAAGTCGTTTCCCGGTCGAACAGCTTCAGCAGCCCGGACAGGATCCGCTGGGAGTCCTTCTTTACTTCATGAATTTGCTGCGTAATCTCCAGCATGGACCGGCTTGCTTCCTTGTCTCCGGCATCACTGAGCCTGCCGTACAACCCGTGGCTCTTGGCTGTAATTTGCTCAATGGTATTCATCGATTTTTTCAAATAAAATACTTCTCCGTACAAGCCTGAACCTATATTAAGCATTTGATCCATTCGTTTTTGCTGCTCGGAATGTATAACCCGCATCTGACTGATCATAATGCTGCTGTACAGACCGACCCCAAAGATACTGCGGACGACGGAAGTAACCCCGAGCAGCTTCCACTGATCCTTATACAGGTAAGGGAGATCGAATAGGATACTGCGGGCCAGCAGCTCCGCTTCATTGGATAATAAATCAATAGGTGAAATGATACACGCCAACAGGAGAGGGTGAAGATCAGGTAAATGGCGCTGAATTTGCTTCATTCCGATTGCGAATATCAGATAATAGAGCGCTGCCGATAAGTGGGTCTGCAGGCTCCCTGTGAGTGACGCCGTATCGGATGAAACGACCAGATCCAGGGTGGAACGGAAGATAAGCACCGTAATCCCCGTTACGATTCCCGTGTACACATAGGGAAGCTGCCGCATGACGAGCAGAAAGAGCAGAAAAGCGCTGCTTCCCAGACCAATTCGAAACAGTTCCCCGCTAAAGGGCGTTACTTTAAACTCCCCTGCTATCGCCGTCACCACTGCTGCCAGTATCATCTGCATCCCTACGTGATTCACATATCTCCGCAAATAATCCCCTCCAGTTACCCCCATTGTAAACAATGAGCTATCATTTTCATAGATTTTTTGTGAAGAAAGCATAAAACCAAATAAGCTGACTTCTCCTGAAGTCAGCCATCCGATCGTCTATTTACACCCGAATCATTAAACCATTCGAGTCTCAAGTCTCTTCGCAAGTAAGGATAAAGCATAGTTAACGGTAAAGTACAGAATAGCGGCAAACAAGAGAATCGGAAGGGCATAATTAGAGTTTTGCCCGATGACGATTTTCGAATGATTCATGAGCTCCGGCAGCGCAATGACCACTGCCAGCGAGGTGTCTTTCAATAAAGAAATAAATTGGCTGACCAGCGGCGGCACCATGCGGCGAAGCCCCTGCGGAAGCACAATATGCCAGAGGGTTCTCAGATAGCTGAGTCCGGATGAACGCGCAGCTTCGATTTGCCCTTTATCAATGGAAATCAAGCCGCTGCGGACGATTTCAGATATCATAGCCCCTTCGAACAAGGTCAAAGCGATAATGGACGCATATACGGGACCAAGATGAATACCGTATTCCGGCAAAGCGAAACGTGTAAAGAATATAATAAGCAGAAGCGGCAGATTGCGCAGGATTTCAACCAATATGCCTAAAACCGGCGATAGAACAGGAACTTTCATATAACGAATGGTACCCACTATAGCACCAAGCACGAAGCTTAGAATAATGGAGCTGAATGCTACTTTAAGCGTCAGGAGAAAGCCCTCAAGAATGAACCTTACATTGTCGGGTGAAAAAGCATTAAAATCCATCCGTCACCCTCCTCTCTAGCCTTGTTTAGCCAATCTTCGTTCCAATTGAAGCGCAATGTAGCTTAAAGGAAGAGTCAGCAGCAGGTAGAATGCAGCAACGAAAATATAAGTATCCATGTAGACATACGTTTTGTTTGCAACCTTATCGCCAAAATACATGAGATCCAATCCGGCGACCACGCTGAGCACCGATGTATTTTTAACCAAATTGATCATTTGGTTGCTGAGCGGAGGAATGACGATTTTTATCGCCTGCGGAAGAACGACATATCTCATCGCCTGCACATACGTTAACCCGGAAGACTGCGCCGCCTCCATCTGGCCTCTTGGTACGGACATGATTCCAGCCCGGATGGCTTCCGCTATAAAGGCAGCGGTGTATACCGCAAGCCCGATTGTTCCGCAGACAAATCCGTCCAGTGAAATTCCCATGGAGGGCAGACCCAGGTAAAAAAGGTAAACCACCAGCAGGAGCGGAATGTTGCGGATAAATTCAATATATACCGTACCTGCCCAGCGCAGCGGCTTGATGGACGAAATCCGAAATATCGCAAGAACCGTCCCTATTATGAAGCTGGCAATCAGAGCTATGACGCTGGAGTAGATGGTGTTGCGCAATCCTTCCAGATATAAGTCATAGTGATCGGTTAGAATCGAGAAGTCCATCGGTGTTCATCCCCTTCGCTGAGCTGATCGATAAAAAAACGGGCGGCCGAGGCCACCCGTCCAGTGTTGTGATTCATCTACTCCAGCGGCGTTTCGCCGATCCATTTCTCATAAATTTTATTGTATTCACCGCTCGACTTCAAAGCGGCGAGCTCTTTGTTGACAGCGTCCAGAAGGGCAGTCTCGCCTTTCTTAATGGCAATGCCATACGGCTCATCGGTGAACGGCTCACCCACCACTTCATAATTGGCATCCTGCGCCATCATGCCGTAAAGAATAGCATTGTCTGTCGTGAGCGCATCCCCTTGGCCGGCTTTCAGGGCGCTGAAGGCATCCTGGTAGTTATCGAATTCGAGCACGGTGGCATCCGGCGATTTTTCTATAATGTTATCTACGGAAGTGGAACCCTTCACAGCCAGTATCTTCGTTCCTTTTTTGATGTCGTCGATGCTTTTAATGCTGCTTCCTTTTTTCACGAGCAGGGACTGTCCCGCTTTAAAATAAACATCCGAGAAATCAACTTGCTTTCTGCGCTCTTCCGTAATCGTCATGGTCGCAACAATTAAATCGATTTCATTGTTATCCAGCATCTGAATCCGGGTTTTGGAGGTAACTTCCTTCAGTTCGATCTTCGTCTCGTCTCCAAGAATGGATTTCGCCAGTGCTTTTGCAATATCGATATCGAAGCCTTCGACTTCATCGTTTGCCGGATTCTTGAGGCCAAACAGCTTCGTGTCATACTTAACCCCGACAACCAGCTTCCCGCGGCTTTTGATCGTATCGAGCAGCGATGCCCCGGCTTCCGGCTCTTTGCCCGGATCTGCGCTATTGCCGGTTTCTTTCTCATCTGCCGCTCCGCAGCCTGCCAGCACGAATACGGATAATAAGACGAGCATGAAGCTGACTGTCATCCATCTCTTTTTCATTCTAGAATCTCCCCTTTATATTAATGATTTAAGACACGATTTAAGAACAAGCGCGCCCGCTCCTCACGCGGATTGGAGAAGAATTCCTCGGGCGGGGCTTCCTCGATGATTTGCCCTTTATCCATAAACACGACTCTGTCGGCCACTTCACGCGCGAATCCCATCTCATGCGTCACAACAACCATCGTCATTCCCTCATTGGCGAGCGCCTTCATGACATCGAGCACTTCGCCAACCATTTCCGGATCAAGGGCGGATGTCGGCTCATCGAACAGCATGACCTGCGGCTTCATCGCAAGTCCTCTGGCAATAGCCACGCGCTGCTGTTGTCCTCCTGATAACTGCGATGGGTATTGTCCCGCTTTCTCCGCAATCCCAACCTTCTCCAAATAGTACATGGCGGTTTTCTCCGCTTCCTGCTTCGTCAGTCCAAGTACTTTCATGGGAGCTAATGTAATATTATCGATAACCTTCTTATGAGGATACAAATTGAAATGCTGGAACACCATGCCTATATCCCGTCTCAGCTTGTTAATATCGGTCTTCTTATCGTTGACTGTACGTTCACTTACGATTAAATCACCGCTTGTAATCGTCTCTAAACGGTTAATGCACCGAAGCAATGTACTTTTGCCGGAACCGGATGGTCCAACAACAACAACGACTTCTCCCTGTTCGATCTGAAGATCAATAGCCTTGAGCACATGAAAATCACCGAAATGCTTCTCGACCTGCCGAAATAAAATCATTGCTCCCCTCCTTTCCCAACATCATTAACAAACGATTTGTTAGTTATATGTTAGAAAGCCTAACGCTATAATACGGATAAACTACGTAATCCTATAGAATCCTACATAATATCCACAAAAAATAACCCCGATTTCATATCGGGGCTGCTGTCACCTGCAAGGATATCACTAGGTAAGTTCCTTATTTACTTATGCCGGAGGAGCTTATTTCAACCAACGGTCAACGAACGGATACGTTTCTTTCCCGTCCCACCGGTGGCGCCCCTCGAATATATGGTGCTGAAGACGGTTCTCTTGTCCCCACACGGAATACGCGTCGCGGGTAATCTCAAGCTGCTCGGTTACGTTCTGAAGCCCGCGGTCCCCGTTAAGCCCATCCTCGTTACCGGTTTCAATGAGCAGCGGCCTTGGAGCAATCATCGCTCCCAAATCCCCCATATCCACATGATTCCATAACGAAGGCACATAGTTGCAGCCGCAGTTATAGGAATATTTGAGCAGTGAATCCTTATAGCCGTAGAAGTATCCGCTGACTACCGCGCACTGCACTCTCTCATCCAGCGCAGCCAGCCACAAGGTTTGCAGCCCGCCTCCGGACAAGCCCGCACAGCCGATCTTGCCAGGCGTGCAATCAGTCCGGGTCTCGATATAATCCACCAAGCGGATCAGATCCCATGTCCACATCCCGGTCAAAGAGCGCCCGAGACTGATCGCGATATGGTTAAGCTCGACGCATGTGCTGTTCAGGAAGGCTCTCTCCTCCTCGCCTTGAAGCATCCATTCTCTGCGTTCGCCAAAACCTCTGGCGTCCGGACAGAAGACGATATAACCCTCCTGCACGAACCGCAAGCCGTAACCGTAGTTGTAGTTCTCCACGGCTTCGGCCACCGCTGGGATATCGGTGCGGGAGGCCGGTGAGTATTTGCCTGCACTGCCGTGGCCGTGCGGAGCAATCATGGCGGGCCTTGTTTCACCCTCGGCAATTCCGTCCGGAAGGAGAATATAGAAGGGCATCCACACGTCCGGCTCGGTCTGGATCAACCATTTTTCCCTGCGATAGCCATCCATCTGCTCGGTACCGAGGATTCTGGGCTCCAAGTCACAATACTCCATCTGATCCATACCGGTGACTTTCTTCAGCTGAGCAGCCGCCTCTTGCTTCCAAGTCCGAAACGCCTCGGCCGTCTCGCCCTGAAATCTCAGCTTGCGGACATTCTTGTCAAATAAACGTGATAACGATTCCGTTGATGTATAAAAGGTTTCCGTGGGAATCGTCCTGCCTGTCTGCTGCATGCGTACCCGCTCCTTCTCAATAGGATTTGTGAATTAACATTCCGCCGAGGTCATCTCATTGGTGAACATCCGTTTATATTCCCCGGCCGTCATCTTGGAGGCTTCTTTCAGCGCATAATGAAACTGCAGGGCGCGGCGGCGTTTGGGCGACAGATTGTTCGGCGTGCCATGGAAGAGCAGACCGTGGAAGAACAAGACTCCTCCGGGCTGAAGCGGAACGGCCAGGTCTTTGTCGACAGGGACATTCGAATCACAGATCTGCCAGTCGCGGACCGCATAATGCGGAATTCCGCCTTCCATATGGGATCGTGGAATGACATGCATGCAGCCATTGTCGAGTGCCGCTTCATCTAGAGCAATCCATACGCCCACTACCGGCTTATCAAGCGTTAAGTTGTGGTAAGCCATATCCTGGTGCCACGGTTTCTCAGCGCCTCCAAAAGGCGGCTTCAGCAGCGCCTGATTCTGCACAAGATGCGCTTCCCCGCCCAGCAGCCTTTCAACGACCGACAGAATAACCGGGTGGTAAGCCATCTCGCAGAGCGCCGCGTTCACTTCCACGAAGTTGTACAGTTTGCGTACCGCCAGCTCCCGTTCCTCCGGGGTACCCAGTTCGCTCTGCGGTTTGGTGAACTGGATTTTCGCTTCCGTATTCGGATCATGAATGATCTCCATCACCGTATCGATCGACCTCGAGATTTCCTCCGGGTTCAGTATTTGCTCAATCGCAACGAATCCCTTCTCCCGGTATTGGCGAACCGAATCATCTGTAAAATTGGAAACCGATGATAAAGGCTGATGGACATTGTCAAAGCGGTACATCCGGTTGTTGATTTCATCATGATTTTGTGTGTTTATACTCACGGAAATCCTCCTGTTCGCTATTCAATTTCTAATTTGTACTGTTAGAATAACTGCTTTACCCGATTATTCAAATGGAAGGATTCACGAATTTTTTGTAAGAATATGCGTTGGATTCTCCCAAAATATCTTGCAATTATTCAGCTCTCATGTTTTAATGGCTACCACAACGTGGACGAAAGGGAGCGGCTGAATTGGTCACATTCATATGCAGCGAGAATGTTGGGAAAGCGCGTTGCGAGCCGGGTTGGGAGTGGTCCCCAAACCGCCCTCTGCCTGATTACGATTTATGGTATGCCATGGAAGGCAAGGGCCAAATGATCATTAACGGTGAGAAATTCCCCATTTCCAAAGGCTCCTGTTTCCTGGTCCAGCCGGGCGATGAGGTGAATGCCCTACAGGATCCGGACCACCGTTTGACCGTCATTTTTGTCCACTTCACGGTAGACAGCGGACATGAATTTACGCCTCCAGGCCGGCACGTTCAGTTCGAGGATACGGTCATGCTGGAGATCTGCCTGCAGCGTATCGTCGATCTGCAGCTCCGGGAAGAAGATCGGCAAGCAGAGGAATTTGATCTGCTGATCAAGCTTGTCATGCTCCATATGCAGCGGCAGGAATCAAGCAGGGAGCAATCATCCGTTTCAAACATGCACAAACAGCTGATCCATAAAGTCATTGACGAACTGCGCGATCACTCCGGGAAGGGGGCGACCGTTACGGGACTCGCTGCATCCTTGAACATCTCGCCCCGTTATTTGAGCCAGCTGTTCCTGAAATACACTGGTTATTCCCTGCGGGAGTACATGATGCGCATCCGAATGGAACGGGCCCGCTTCCTGCTGACCGAGACAGCAATGAATATTACTGAGGTGTCCAGCGCCCTCGGGTTTACGGATATCTACCATTTCAGCAAAATGTTCAAAGCTCATAACGGTGTGCCCCCATCAAAGTTCCGTTATAAGGGCCATCCCGCGCAAAGCCACTTCGGCCAGCCTCCGGCAACGTTCGAGTAGAATCGATCGGTTATGAAACAGCTGGACGTTCCCCGCTTCCGTGCGGTCTGTATCGCCATTCACCCATTCTTCATAATAAATAGCTTGATTAAACACCTTGAAAACTAAATAATTATGAAACAGGCCTTAAGGCCGCCACGACATTATCACCATTGGAGTTTGATCGTACACAGCAGAAAGGTTGACATTGAAATCATGGAATTATCACAACGTATCACCAGGAAACAAGCAATCAAAGAACCATTCCCCATCTCTATACTTTCCCTTACCGTTGGCGCCTTTGCCATTGGAATGACTGAATTTGTCATCATGGGTCTTCTGCCTAATGTCGCTGTTGATCTGCACGTCAGCATCTCAGCCGCAGGACAGCTCATTACGATGTATGCCCTCGGGGTAGCGGTCGGGGCTCCCATATTGACAGTCCTCACCCAACGGATCCCGCAAAAGAGATTGTTAAGCCTGCTCATGGTGCTGTTCATTCTCGGCAACGGCATCTCTGTTGCCGCTCCAAGCTATGCCATTCTGATGGCAGCCCGCATGATAACCGCATTGACGCACGGGACTTTCTTTGGTGTCGGAGCTGTCATTGCTTCCAACCTGGTACGCCCGGACAAACGCGCCGGGGCCGTTTCCATTATGATGGCTGGTTTAACCATCGCGAATATAATCGGTGTTCCACTGGGTACATTTATCGGTCAGCACATGGGATGGCGGGCCTCATTCGGTGCCATTGCGATTATGGGGATCGTGGCATTGATGGGTATCCTTATCTTCATTCCGCACATCCGGCAGGACAAACCGGCAAGTATCATTCAGCAAATTGCCGCTCTTGCCAGACCCAAGCTTCTTCTCTACCTGCTGATCGGAGCGCTTGGCAATGCCGGCCTATTCGCCGTATTTACTTATATTACGCCGCTGCTCGTACAGGTCACCGGCTTTGCCGAGCATAGTGTAACCTGGATTCTAGTCCTCTTCGGCTGCGGCGTAACCATCGGCAATATCGTCGGCGGGAAGCTTGCGGATTGGAAGCTGATGCCTTCCATACTTGGACTCTACTTTGCGATAAGCCTCATCCTTACTATCTTCACCTTTACCGTTAATAGCCCGGTAATGGCTGTATGGACCATTTTCCTGTGGGGAGCGGCTTCCTTCGCCGTAATGCCTGGTCTGCAGGTGCGAATTATGAGCCTGGCGCAGGCGGCGCCGGCACTTGCCTCTACCTCCACTCATTCAGCCGGGAATCTGGGAAATGCAGCCGGAGCCTTTATTGGAGGATGGGTTATTACGCATCTGGCCATTACCGCCCTCCCTTGGGTCGGTGCCGTGCTGGTGGGGCTTGCTCTAATTCTCGGCATGGCCTGCTATATCACAGAACGAAAGTCCGCTGCGGTGTGATTGTTTTCGAATAAGAACAGGGGCAGCCCCGGCTTCGCTCAGAAGCCGGGGCTGCCCCTGTCAATCATGTAATGGCAATCGGGCTACGTGTTCAGCAGATCCCGAAAAATAAGCTGTAACCGTTCCTTAAGATTCATACTGTTTATTTCCAATTTCTGCAACCAGCAAAATAGACACCCTCTGGGCGCCCATTTTGTTTGACGATTTAAGCTGCAGCAACCGTAGTCTTGTCCTTCTTTTTATTCCGCTTGCGTGCACGCGCCTTAAGCTGCCAGATTACGATACCTGTAATCATCAGCACCAACGGCATGATTCCGAAGACAAAGCTGATCAGCCTCATCGCCGTTCCTCCCCAGGTTGCAAAATGAAGCCCTTTCCTCCAGGCATTATACAGGTTAATGGTCAGATTCGGGTCTGTTTTGTACAGCACTTGACCTGTTGAAGATTTCATATACACCGTACTGTTGCTCTTATCCGAGGCGCCGAAGCCTTCCTTCAGTCCGATCTGGTAGGATTCTCCCGGCTTCTGCGGAAACAGAATATTAACCAGCTTACTGTTTGGGTACGATTGCTCGATGGAGCCTAATACCCTATCAACAGGAAGTATCGTCTTGTCCGTCGTTTCATACTGCTTCGCCGACGCAGGCACTTCCTCCTTCGCTTTAAAGCCGGCCCACCCGGGGATGGATTTCTCAAATGCATTGACCACCCCGGTCAGTGCGGCGAGCAGCAATAAGGGAATCGAAATAATCCCGATTGTTTTATGTAAGCCCATATTGTGTATCAGCTTGCCGCGATTGCGCACGATTCGGAAGCCAAGTGCAAGTTTCTTGATTCCAGGCCACCATAAATATACACCCGTCAGCAGAATGAGAACCATCCCGACACCCATCCATCCGACAAAGGATGCGGCCTGCTTCTTACCGATTACCGATGTAAGCAAAAAATATCGGTGCAAATTATAGATGGTCTCGAACGGTTCCCTGCGCTCTTCCTCAATTTTTCCGAAGACCTCGCCCGTTCCAGGGTCAGCATAGATCACCTGAGCGTCTTTGCCATCCTTGGAGACATGGACATGGTAAAACCCGTCCTTCTTGGGCAGTTCGATCTGTTCTGTTTTTAATTCTGGATTCCATGCGTCGGCATGCTGCTGGATGGCTGCCACCCCGACATCGTCTGTCGTCGGTTCTTTGTCAATTGGATACAGCCAGCTCTCCACTTCTGTTCGATCATGAGGATACTGCCAGTTGTACATATCGCAACAACAAACAGACCTAGAATTAAGCTGAGAAACAAGTGAATAGTTAAAACGGTTTTACGCATGCTTCGACGACCCCTCTGACACTTTGATTTACTGACCCATTATAATAGCACTAATCAATGATAATGAGTTTCATTCTCGTTAATATCGTAATTTGAATGATAATCATTATCAGTCAGGTTGTCAATAAAAAATTATCTTCTGCAGCAGTCTGCCGGATGATTTCAATTTTGACTGAAAAAACAGAGCAGCCGTTAATCGTTCTACTATAAAAACAAGCTGACTTCAGAAGTTCTGAAATCAGCTTGTTTTGGTTAACTAGTTTTTTTCAGACTAAATTATTCAAACTAAACAAAGTCGACTACTATTTCTCAAAATAATCAAAATGGGCTACACTAGGTAAATCCATCGTGTTACACATCACGGTTATTAGTCAGAAAGGAGCTGGAGCGGCATGTCCAAACCAAAACGTAGTAATCTACTGGCGCTGGCCATCTTGTCCCTGCTGCATGAACGGCCTATGCATCCTTATGAAGTCGGGGTTACGATGCGCCAACGAGGCATTTCAGACAGCATCAAATTGAACACTGGCTCACTTTACGCTCTGATTGAAACGTTATTAAAGAGCGAGCTGATTCAGCCGGTTGGAACGGAGCGAGAGGGAAAGCATCCTGAGCGAACGATCTATGAACCTACAGCTGCAGGTAAGGCAGAGTTTTTCGAATGGCTGCGTTCCTTATTGCGAACGCCTGCGAAAGAATATCCGCAATTGGCAGCCGCGCTTTCATTTATCGCTCATTTGACGCCCCAGGACGCGCTTGACCTTTTGAAGGAACGGGTCGAAACGCTTTCCAAGCAAATTCAAGACATTCGTTCATCAATGGAGTCTGCTCTGACAATGGGGATCGACCGGCTTTTTGTCATCGAACAGGATTATTCCCTGACGCTGCTCGAAGCCGAGCTGAATTGGCTTGAAAGGCTGATAAATGACATTGAGAATGAGATCTTAACGGAGCGGAAGGATGGCCAATTAGTCTGGGCCGTTCATTACAAAGAAGAAGCTCGCCATACACCTTAGCAAGGACATCCGTTGATCAATTTGTGATTTTACGTTTTCTTTTTTGTTGTTCAAGCATCTGTCATCATCTAGAAAAAAAAGGGCGCCTCATTCAGGCGCCCTTTCATTTATCCAAGCACGATCCGATCGTCCGACAATTGATGCCCGCTAATCCGCTCGAATTCACCAAGCAGCTGCGAGACGGTCAGGCTGCTTTTCCGGTCTTCAGAAATATCCAAGATGATACGTCCTTTATCCATCATGATCAGCCTGTTCCCAAGCCTGATCGCCTGCTCCATATTATGAGTGACCATTAAGGTGGTAAGCCGCAGCTCGCGAACAATGTCCTCCGTCAAGCGGGTGATCAGCTCTGCCCTTGCGGGGTCCAATGCCGCTGTATGCTCATCCAGAAGTAGAATTTGCGGCTTCGTGAATGTAGCCATCAGCAAGCTCAGCGCCTGGCGCTCTCCTCCCGACAGAAGCCCGACTTTCGCATTCAGGCGATCCTCTAGTCCAATGCCGAGGCGCTTCAGCTGTTCACGGAAGATACCGCGCTTAGCGGAGGTAACTCCCCAGCCGAACCCCCGTTTTTTTCCCCGCGAGAGTGCCATTGCCAGATTCTCTTCGATTGTCATCCGGGGAGCTGTGCCCGCCATTGGATCTTGAAATACTCTTCCGATCCAGCGGCTTCTCTGAAATTCAGGAAGCTGCTGAATGGAATTGCCTTCAATTCGCACCTCACCGAGATCCGGCTTCATAACACCGGAAATAACGTTCATGAGCGTTGACTTTCCCGCTCCGTTGCTTCCGATGACCGTAATAAAATCGCCAGGTTTACAATGCAGGTTGATGTTCATTAAAGCAGTTTTCTCATCGGGGGTCCCAGGGTTAAATAGCTTGGTGATATCCGTTAGCTTTAACATTAAGCACCCCCTCCTTTGCTGGAGAACGCCATCAACTCTGATGCCCGTTTGCGGGCAAGACCTCTTTGCTTCAACGCACGTTGAACAGTAGGCAGCACGAGCGCGATGATGACGATAACCGCCGTAATCAACTTCATGTCCTGAGCTTCCAACCACTCGATGCGTAAGGCTAACGCATAGATGATTCGGTATACGATAGCTCCCAGAACCGCGGCAAGCGTTGCCCGAAATACCGTTTTGGCGCCGAATATTGCCTCTCCGATGATAACCGAAGCAAGACCGATAACAATCATCCCGACACCCATGTTAATATCTGCAAAGCTCGACTGCTGTGCGATTAACGCCCCGGAAACGGCAACTAATCCGTTCGATAAGCTCACGCCGACAATTGTCGTATGATCCGTATTCGCACCCAAGCTGCGGATCATTCTAGCGTTGTCACCGGTCGCTCTAAGCGCAAGTCCGATGTCCGTATGCAGAAAAGCATCCAGCAGCAGCTTGATCATTAATGCCGCTGCGATTAGAACGACCATATAGATGAATTTATTTTCGGAAATTGTCGTGAACATCGTGTCGATTCTGGAAAACCCGATGTTAGGTTTATCCATAATCCTTAGATTAATGGAATATAAGGCAATCATCATTAAAATACCGGATAAGAGCCCGTTTATTTTCCCTTTTGTGTGTAGAAGACCGGTGCAGGCTCCCGCAGCTAGTCCTGCAGCAAATGCCGCTAATGTGGCCAGCCAAGAATCGTAGCCATGGGTAATCATTATCGCCGCTATGGCGCCTCCCGTCGTAAAACTTCCATCTACGGTCAAGTCGGGGAAGTCCAAAATGCGGTAAGTGATATAAACCCCCAGTGCCATTACAGCGTATAAAAGTCCAAGCTCAGTTGCCCCTTGTATGGCTAGAAGCATGTTGTAACCTCCTTGATGAGAAAGAAACGGGGTAAACGGCAGGAGCCGTCCACCCCGAATGCAATTATTGAATGATATTATTTTCCTTATCCTTGACCTTGTCCTTCATTGCATCCGTCACAGTGATTCCTAGTGCATCCGCCGCTTTAAGGTTAAGAATCAGGTCCAGCTTTTCCGGTATGGTGATTTTCATATCCCCGGGATTCTTACCATTCTTCAGGATATCGACAGCCATTTGACCCACTTGGTATCCGTGATCGTAATATTTGAACCCAACAGTTGCGAATGCTCCTGCTTCTACGGTATCCCGGTCGCTGGAGAAGAATGGCAGTTTATTGTCCGCTGCTACCTTGAGGATGGCATCCACTGCGCTTACGACAGTATTATCGAGCGTAATGTAAATCGCGTCCGCCCGGCCGACTAAGGATTGCGCCGCTTGCTGAACTTCGGAAGTGGCAGTGACCGTCGCTTTAATTAACTTTATATCATGTGCGGCCAAGGCTGTTTCTGCCTGCTTGGCCATAATGACAGCGTTTGATTCACCTTCATTGATGATAACGCCGACCGTTTTAACTTTTGGAAAATTCTCTGCGATAAAATCCATTAATTGCGTAATAGCCGCCGGATTCGTGTCGGAAGCGCCAGTGATGTTGCCGCCGGGTTTATCCAAATTGCTTACAATCTGAGCATCCAGCGGATCGGTTACTGCTGCAAATAAGACAGGCTTATCTTTGATAGTATCGGCAAGAGCCAGTGCGGAAGGAGTAGCAATGCCAAGAACCAGATCATTATTCTCAGACCCGAATTTCTGAGCGATCGCTAAGTTATTGCTTGACTCGCCCTGAGCGTTGCTAAAATCCACTTTCAGGTTCTCCCCTTCAACAATGCCCGCATCTTTAAGCGCTGCCAGGAAACCATCTTTGGTTGCATCCAAGGAAGGATGCGGCGCGTATTGAGAAATCCCGATCGAATAGTTCTTTGCCGCCGGGCTCTCCGATGTATTATTTGGCGCAGCGGAATTGGATGAACCGCTGGTATCCTCTTTAGCTCCACAGCCTACTATAGTAAGCAATAATGCGGTTGATAATGCGAGTGTTGCCATCATTTTTCTTTTCATGTTTTTCCCCTCTCCCTAGTACTGTCCAAGGAATTAGTTTTCGTTAAAGCCGCCTGGTGGTGCGGATTACAGTATCCTTCTAAATGCGAAAAAATGAAGCCTGCCCTAAGCAGGCTTCTATCATATTGTCGGTTCCTCCGCCGCTTCTTTTCCCGGCGAGCAGGTAAAGAAACATCGGGTATCACCCGGTATTACTAGGTAATACCGGGTGATACGTTGTAACACTAAGTATTTCTAAGTGTTATAGAGATGCTAAGTAATACCTTGCATTGCTCGGTATTACTTTATAATACAATCGTGATTTTGGCAGCTTTTCAGCTGTTTACCAAGGCACTGCTAGATCCAAGATTCAATATCGTCATCGTTGATCTCCTCGTCATTGGACGGTTCCAATGCAGAGCGTTCAGTATCTTCGGGTGATTTCGTATCTATTTGATGTGCAGACGGCACCGGCTGCTCGGGCTCTTCATGTTGAAGGGACTTTCCTGCCAAGACTTCTTCCCTCGACTTTTGTATTTCCCGGGTCCCGGCAGCAGCCGCTGCCGATTCAATGAACGACTCGGAACGAACAATGTTCAAGGCTCTATCCCGCAGATCCGGATTAAAAGCTAAAACATTCCTTTCCATCGGAATGAAGGTCTGCAAATTGCGAACCCCGTTCTGAAGAATCTCATTTTCGATCAGATACCGCAAAGAATCCATCAAATTCGTTTGTGCGTTGATCCAATTCATCACGGAAGGATCTTCCGTTTTCTTTGTTTTCAAGCTGATGTTATCGCCTGGCTGTTTCGTCTTTTTCATGCGTGTCACCCTTCCCGTATCCCTAGATTAATCCTAAAAAGATTTCTCTAGACGGGCTGTGCCGCTTTATTTTTAAGAGCTTCATAGATCTTCCCGCGGACAAAAGCATCCAGTCCCATGGCATTCATCTCGACCGCATAGTCGGCCGGTATGTACAGAAGCTGCATTTCCCGCTCGACACAAAGCTCCTCCAGCTGCTTGTAGAGGATCGGACGCATCAGAATGCTGCCTCCCCCATAGACGCAGATCAGGTCGATCTCGTTCCGGGTTTTGGTCAGCTGCCGTTTGACGTTTTGCACAATTTGCCTAACTTGGCTTTCCAGCGGCCTTTTCAGCGTTTTAATTGCGCGGGCATGATATTTATGCTTGGGGTTTTTGATGACGTCGCTGAAAAACTGCCGCGGGCTGTCAGGCAGATGAATCAGCCGGTTAAATTCGTCCAGCGCTTCCTCGATGGCGTAGCCTATTCCATGGTGACTGCCGTACACAAACTGACGCAAAAATTTATTCCCGTCTGTGATCGGATACTCCGTAGACCCATCACCGATATCCACGTGGAGAATACGTTTATCTTTGAAATAATTGCCGTTGAATTTCTTATCAATTTCATAGGTTTCAACGAACTCCCTGAAGATCTCCCCTTCCCTCCAATTACCGTCGGCATCCTTCTGCAGCGTGAAGATCACGGGCGTCGCTTCCGGAACCACTTTAGTAAAAGGAAAAACGATCTTCACTGCTACCCGGTGGATACCGAGATGCACAGTAACATGGTGGGAGCCGGTGGTGAACCGCTTCTCGAACTTCGCCGAGTTTTCATCCGTATGCTGGGTAACCGGCAGAGCTGTCGCCATATCCACTTCAACGTCGATTTGATCCGGTATCTTTTTCTCTTCCTCGTACGCCTTCTGTACGGCTACAGCCGCAATTTGGGCTAACGTATTCACAATCGGTAAATCCATATCGCTTTTGAGGTCAATGCCAATTTGAAGATTATCCAGGATTTCTCCGCTTTCCAAAGCAAACTTGCCTACATAATACATACCCGGCCGGGCTGCCGGAGAATCGACGGTCACGACCAATTGTTCCTGCAGGTTTTTGATAAAACTCTCGGGTGCCTGTTCTTCACTCCACGGAAGCTCGTCCACCGTACAATTGACATTTGGCTGCTGAATCAACTTACCGTCAACAATCAGATCATGTTCGCTGTTTCCGTTATCGTTACCTACGAAGAAATGGTAATTCATGAGGTCTTCCTCCTTTTTATATAAAACTATGACTTGGTATTACTTTGCCATACACAGTGTTATTACACAACCCGCTGATGGTACCAAAAAGTGCGTTAATATTTACCATAATTGCCGTCAGAATTTGTAGTTTGATGATATAAACGACGGAAACTAGTTTCGCTGCCGCAGCAAATCACCTATACAGCAGAGATTTCAATCAACAGATTCCATACAAAATAAAAAGAAAGCCTTTCATGAGTGTCAGAATATCTGAGTCGACAAAAGGCTTTGATCATCCGATGAGGCGTCCTCATACATCTATATCATGTGCCGCAAAAGGTCCGGTAAGGCCACGATGTTTGCGCAGGCAGTGTGGCGTAATCCGCCTGTTCTTGAGAGTGCGCGAAGGGGTCTGATAGGACATCAAGCAGCCGCTCCATCACGCTGTAGTCTCCTTGATTCACTGCGGCTTCCAGCGCCGCTTCTACCCGGTGGTTCCGAGGGATTAGCGCAGGATTGCTCTCCCGCATCAACTGATGCGATGAGGCTTGCGATTCCTGCTGCCTGTCTAGTCTCGCCTGCCACCGTTCACGCCACTGGGCAAATTCTGAGGTGTCAAACAAGGCCGCCTCCTCCGCCGTATCAAAAGTTAATGCACGGAAGGTATTGGTATAGTCCGCACGATATTTCTCCATCAAACTAAGGAGGTCTTCAATAAGGGATTCATCCTCTAGCTCTTCATTGAATATTCCCAGTTTAGCTCTCATTCCCGAGAACCAATGACTGTGATATTGGCCGGCAAAATCTGAAATCGCATCCTCGGCCAGTTTGACAGCCTGTGCCTCGTTAACATGCAGCAGCGGCAAAAGCGACTCAGCAAATCTCGCGAGATTCCATGCGGCAATATGCGGCTGATTGCCATAAGCATAGCGGCCTTGAATATCAATGGAACTGAATACCGTCGCCGGATCATAAGCATCCATGAAGGCGCAAGGACCATAATCGATGGTTTCTCCACTGATGGCCATGTTGTCGGTGTTCATCACCCCGTGAATAAAGCCAACCAGCTGCCATTTGGCAATAAGCGCGGCCTGACGCTTGATTACTTCTTGAAGCAGGAACAAATAGCGGTTCTCAGCAGCATCACTGCCTGGAAAATGCCGATTCAATGTATAATCAGCCAGGACCCCGAGATCCTCGGCAGTGCACCAATTTGAAACGTATTGAAAGGTGCCGACGCGCAGATGACTGGCAGCTGCGCGGGTCAGAATTGCACCAGGCAGGCCGGTTTCACGGATGACTGTTTCACCGGTGGTCACCACCGCTAGGCTTCGTGTAGTCGCAATACCAAGCGCATGCATGGCTTCGCTGATGATGTATTCACGCAGCATGGGTCCAAGTGCCGCCCGACCATCACCTCCGCGGGAGTATGGCGTTCTGCCTGAGCCTTTGAGCTGAATATCTACCCGTTCGCCTTGGGGAGTGATCTGCTCGCCAATTAGCAGAGCCCGGCCGTCCCCTAACATGTTGAAATGCCCGAATTGATGCCCTGCGTAAGCCTGAGCAAGAGGCAGAGCGCCTTCGGGAATCCGGTTGCCGGCAAGCACCGCTGCCCCCTCTTCGCTTTGCAGCGCCTCGACGTTCAATCCCAAGGATGCTGTAAGCGGATGATTGAGAATGATCAACTTCGGAGCACGTACAGGGGTTGGGTTCATGCTCTTAAAAAATGAATTCGGCAGACTGGCATAACTGTTGTCTAAGTTCCAGTCTGGTTCTATTCTTTCATTTTGCTTTGTCATCGTATCTCCTCCTTTTCTTCTTTTGTCTTTTTATATCCTAGTGGTTTCTTTTATCTAAACCAAAATCATAGGTAGACTATGATATTTTGGCGTTGTCTATATTCATATCCACACAAGGCAGCCCTTTTTAGTGTCTGCTTCTGCCATTTTATTATACTCTTTCCACACAAAGAAAGCGCCTTTTAAAGTCGAGCGGTATTTGATTTAACAAGCGGACGATTCCATCAAGCGTCGTTTGGGATACGTTTCACCGCGTGTGTTGTGTCAAGCTTTACACAGTCGACGCTCTGTTCCTCTTCCAATGCTTGAATTTAGCGCTTATTGTCTGAACATCAAATAAAGTCCCGATGATTCCGAATCAGATCATCGAGACTTTATGGATAAATCCTTCAACTTGCATGATTACATGATTTAATAGCATGGCGACTGCGTACAGTAAAAGTACAGTCTTATTGAGACTCTGATTCAGCGGCCTTTTTTACATTCTCCAGAAATTTTATAACGACCTTGTCCGCTGCAAATATCATAAACAGCTTCATAAACCACTTCAATGCTTTATTGGTTGCTGTGTATCTTAGTATGGTCTGATCATTTACTCGATGCAATTCATATAAAGCTGTGATTTCAAAGCAGTTTGCCAAAGTAAATCCAATCTTCAATTTCTTATCGTTCAAGTTATTTGAATATTCTAGTGTATGGACATCATATTCCTCGATGCGTTTGCCTTCTTTATACTTTTGACGGTATACACTGCCGACAACTTCTTTAGTAATGGTGACAGGCTTATTCTCCACCACTTGAGGCATAATCTTTTGCATCTGTTCTAACGAACCATCTAGATAAGACCAAACCTGTTCAATTGGAGCGTTTATCTCTATTTCGCTTGACCAATGCTTCAATATATTTACCCCTTTTTTCAAGTCCTGTTAATCTATTATACATATTTGATGAAGAATTCGCCTGTCTCACAGTCGTCCCAATACCACTAAATGGATCAACCAAAATTCCTCCGCTTGCGCTTTTGCTTACTTTAATATTCTCTTTTAATTACAAAAAACGAGCCCCGAATTGTTCCAGCTAGTTTAGACTTCTGCCTTGCAAATTTAAACTTCTCTTCTAACTCCTGTGGTACCTCCATCCCCTCAGAAAGCTTAAAACCAACTGCCCGCTTCTTAGGGTCATCAACCGTATACATGACATTGACCGCAAGCCCGTCCTCATAAAAGACGTAGGTAAATTTGATATTTTCCACTTGAAAACGCGACGTTTCTAAAGGTTTGGCCGCAAACTCAATATCACGTTCTTCTTTCAAAATTCGGTTCACATAATCAAGGCTCTCCTGACTTTCGCTAGCCGGTAAAACCGTAAATTCATGCTTGTATTTGGTCATAAAGTAACGGGCTTCATTAGCACGTAAACCAGCAAGCGCTTCTACTACAGGTGAAGACTCTAAACCAACCGTAGACACATTTTTAAAATCAACGATATACGACATTTCCATTCCTCCTTTTTTCTCTCAACAGGAATCCAAATTTCAGTAAACTAACCATTCTTATCACTTAGACTTGTGTGAACAAACGCTTCTTTAGATATACAACGTTGTTGCGTCAATACCCTTCATTTCGATGAATTGAAACCGCCAATAAAATATGCGTCATTTGTGATCCGGTTCAGCGTATCGTCGCTAAGGCGAAATCAGAATACACAAAGAAAGGGTGCCCTAATTTCATGGAAGGGAGTTCTTCGCGGCGAACCGTGGTGCAAGGTGACCGCAATTGACAGAAATAGATTACCGAAGATAAGCAGTTAATATGTGTCGATTTGTTTTACATTATAGCGCCCAAGGCTGGTTTGTTGTCATCAGCTCCTCTCCCAACTTCCCAAAGCCGATTATTTTGATGATAGTCTCATCGAAATAAAAAATTACATGAAAAGCGTGTGGACTCATTCCACTCGTTTCAGTATAACTTTTGATACTGCGTGACAAAAATAGTGCGTAGTTTCTAAAATTCACTCGTAATAGTATACTATAATAGAGTAAGTGTCCTCATAGAGATGTTGCAAGACCCCTACTGGACTCTTCATGCTTCCAGAAAATTCAAAAATAAAGGAGACGATAGTATGATCAAATCACATGCTCTTAAAATCCAGAACGCAGGCGCTTCGATGGAACATTCCGTCATTGAGCGCAGAGAACTTCGCAAACACGACATTCTGATTGACATCAGGTATTCGGGAATTTGCCATTCCGATATCCACCAAGGCGAGGGGGATTGGGGAGAAGCGATTTTCCCAATGGTTCCCGGACATGAAATCGCCGGTATCGTAGCCGCGGTAGGCTCTGACGTCACAAAATTTTCGGTCGGCGATCGTGTCGGCGTTGGCTGCTTCGTCGATTCATGCGGAGAATGCGATTATTGCCTGGCTGGCGATGAGCAATATTGCACAAAAGGAGTCGTTCAAACCTATAACTCCCTGGATTATGACGGACAGCCCACCTACGGCGGATACAGCCAGAACATTGTTGTCACTGACCGTTTCGTTGTCCGCATTCCGGACAAGCTGAATATGGATGTCGCCGCTCCGCTCCTGTGCGCCGGCATTACCACCTATTCTCCGTTAAAGCACTGGAACGCTGGTCCGGGCAAAAAAGTAGCCATTGTCGGCATGGGCGGATTGGGACACCTCGCAGTGCAGTTCGCTCACGCGATGGGGGCGGAAGTGACCGTGCTCAGCCAGTCCTTAAGCAAGCAGGAAGAAGCTTATACGCTTGGCGCCGATCATTATTATGCCACACGCGACCAGGATACTTTCAGCAAGCTGGCCGGCTCGTTCGACCTCATCCTGAATACGGTAGCGGCTAATCTCGACGTCAACGCGTATCTGTCGCTTCTGCGAGTAGACGGGACGCTCGTGAACGTCGGCGCGCCTTCCAAACCCGACACCTACAGTGTCTTTTCGCTTATTTTGGCCCGGCGCAGCCTCGCCGGATCGCTCGTTGGCGGCATCCGGGAAACTCAGGAAATGCTCGATTTCTGCGCAGAGCACGGTATCGCACCCATGATCGAGGTGATCGGCGCCGATCCCGAAGAAGTTCAGCATGCCTGGGAACGTGTCAAACAATCGGACGTGCGTTATCGCTTCGTCATCGATACCGAACAATTGAACGGAAATTAACCTGCATCAAATATTAGAGGGGATGCCGCAATGGCATCCCTTTTTTCGGTAGGGCTTAGGAGCGAATTCGAACTTCTATATTCCTCCTTATCCTGAACAGCTAAGGGGCTGTCCCAAAAGTCATCGAAGATGACCGAGGGATTGCCCCTTGGTATTTTTAAACCAAAAAGAA
>NZ_JBHSOW010000099.1:0-760 GCF_042656405.1 Paenibacillus solisilvae
TCCAAGTTCACTCATTCCTTATGGTACCATAAGGTTTTTTTCTGAGTGTCTACTTGAAGGGGATAATATCATTCCTTTTTCTTTGTCATGGTTTTTCTTGTTCTTGATCATCTGCTTATAAGCAAGTTCGTTATCCGTCGCACAATTCACGCCCGTTACCAGGCAGCCGTAGTCGGTTTTCTTATCATTAACGATATATTTGAGAGACCGATTCAAGGTGGTTCTTATCGTGATTTGTTTTACGTATGGCAATTGAATCATCCCCCATCGTAAAATTTTTCGATTTGCTTATAAATGAAATGTCGTATAGCTGCTTTTTTAAATACTTCATATCATCTAGACTTACATACTCCATTTCATTTGCTCGTCGGGCAATTTGGTTAATGTTGTTGCCGATCTTGTTTACCTCGTAAACAAGCTGCTCAACGGCAGAAAAATCTTGTTTGATGATGTATCCCTCTATCGCCATTTTTCGAATATATTGGCTTCGTTTTCAACTCCGCAATATCGGCTTTTTTATCGATATGTTCTAGTTCTTTTTCTGTTAAGCGAAGATTAATTGTATTGGTTTTGTTCAAAATGATTCACCACCTTGGGTTTGGGTGAAGCCCATATTTTAGGGGTATTAGGGGGAACCCCTAACAAGCGTTTTTTCGAATTTGTATATACAAATTCAATACTTGCTTCCTCAAATTTAATATGGGGCAGCGGAAGAAGTTTGACAAAGCATTTAAGGAGCAAGTAGTACTACGAATCTTGG
>NZ_JBHSOW010000100.1:0-1652 GCF_042656405.1 Paenibacillus solisilvae
CTCTCTTAGGGCTGGGAGAGGAAGGTCGATAAGCTATGGTGCTATAGAGCCCATCCGTTAGTCTGACTCCAACGACCACGGTGCATCACAGATTGTCGCTCCCTCTCGGGAAGCACTCATGGGAGATTAATCCTACTCTGGTTGTTGCACCAGCCTCTGTCTAATTTACATGCTCCAAAAATCGTCTTGCTTGATAGTTGGATCGATTTTCCGCAATGCAGCTATGATTTTCTTCATCGTTCCCGCTAGGGATATGTTCGTCCGGCTCGTACGAGCTAACGTTATATTGAATAAGAGGTTACATAAAACCTTACTTTTTTATGCAGCTGCTAGGCTTTTTCAGAAGCCAAAAATGTTGATTCATCAATAATGTATAAAACCATACATAAACGGTAAAAACGAGCGACGAAAACCCCTTGGGTGCCAAGGGGTTTTTCGTAGAATTACTTTCTGAACTTTTGTTTATATGTGAGCGGTCTGGCAAGTGCGGTCCCAGTCAGTGCACCGATGAGATTTCTGCGCAGGGAGCGTTCAGACGGGTGGGCAGTCCGCGCCTCAGAACGATCGCTCGGCCGCTGCCTGCCTCGGCCACCTCGGCGTGTCATGCCCTGACTGGAGTGAGATTCACCAATCCGTGCTCGCACAGGACAGTGGCCCCTTCCCAGACCTCGCGAATCGGGGAAGGGGCCACCACAGTCACTTTACGACGCGCGCGACCTGTGGATCATCGAGCACCGACGTCGTTCCATCTGCAGCGACTAGGGTGATCGATGACACTGCGACCGTCGCGAGGCCGTTGCCCGCCTTTGCTGCGAACGGGATGTCGGCCAGGCTGAAATCACCTGTCGCCTCCGGCGACGACCCCAGCTTCGTGTGCATCACTGTCAGCGTGTTTCCGGATACCCGGGCACGGGTGATGCCAGAGGTGCCGCTAGTAATCTCATCGAGAACCGGCGTCACCTTCTTCGGGTTGAAGGTGATCTCGGTGACGTATCCGTACACGCCCGCAACATTCTGCGCCTCGAGGCTGACATTCGCGGTCTTGCCCGGCTTCGGAGACTTCGATGGCTCCACCAGCTCGAATGCAGACTCACCGGCGAACTCTACGGCCGGGGCCGACGCATCCAGCTCGGGGAAGCGGCTCGGAGCAGCGCGGTACTTGGTCGCCTGCTCGAAGGCATAGCCGAGGCTGATCAGCTTCGCATCGGAGTTCATCGCGCCGAGGAACGACACGGTGGTGGGCAGGCCAGCTGCGTTTGCCGGCATGACACCTCCCTCAACGTAGTCGGACTCCTGGCTCCAGCCCGAAGGCACCGAGACCGATGGGTGGCCGCTCAGAGACGCGATCATCACGTTGCTGTAACCCGAGCCCCCGGGGACGCCGAAGCGAGTTACGGTCGGGTACACAATCGCGTCGAGGTCATTGGCTTCCAGGATTCCGTTGATCGTTGCCTGGTTCGCCGCGATCTCGTCGTCGTGGGTCTCCATGAATTCCTCGTACTCGGGGATGCGGTTGATGCGGTCGATCACGGACTGGCTGATCGAGCTCAGGTCGGGCTGCTCAGTTAACAGCGTTTTGAGCTCCTCAGCGTCACCGGGGTAGATCGAGTCCTCGGGGACGTACGTCTCTAGGAACTGCCCGATGTCATGCC
>NZ_JBHSOW010000101.1:0-16850 GCF_042656405.1 Paenibacillus solisilvae
CTGGTCATTTTTTAAGAAAGTGGACTGTCCTTTGGTGTGAATTTACATGCTTTTGGGACAGCCCCTTTAGATGATAGATCTATTCCTAAGAAATCAGAACGGGCATTTCTGCTTTTTAACGATAAGGAACTGCATCAGGCCCCATCAAAGGGGATCGTATTAACAATTTCTTCATGATCCAGCCGTCATCTTGGGTTCCTTCCTCGAGGTGTTGACAGGCCAAGTCTATTAGACCTGCCCACCACATCGGTGTGAGCATCTCCCATTCCTCCGGCTCAAGCGGCGATACTTCATCATACCCGTTTACAATCTCGTCATGCTTCCCGCGCCATGCAAGTGCGAAGTCACCGACCCGGTGGTCAAGATGGGCCAGCTCAAAATCTAGTATTCCCGAGAGTCGTCCTTCTTGGAACCGCAGGTTCCATGGTGTGAAATCACCATGAATGACGATGCCTCTCCGGTTCTCAAGCTTCAGTCCGGCTGCCCGCTTTCGGGCCCGCTCAAGATGCCAGCGCAATAGATGTACTTCTTCAGGTGTCTGCCTCTCATGGGCACTCAGCAGCTCGTCTAATGCCGGATCGCCAAGGATCTCCTCACATCGTCTCCAATTACTGCGCTGCTTGACATCGCTCAGCTTCGCAAGGTCATCATGGAACTGAGCCAGCAGCCTACCCCGGACACGCTGCTCGGATACCGGGTCGACGACGGAGGGCGGATTGCCAGGCAGATAGGAGAATAGACACCACATCTGGCCTTCGAGCCGGATAGGTCCTTCCACAACGGCTGCGACCGGCCATCCGATTGCAGCTATACGCCTTAGCAGTCCCACTTCGTAGTCAATATCCTCAGCCGGTTTAGACCAACGACGCAGCACCAGCAGTTCGCCACGGCATTTCACGAGCCAATGCTGATTGATCCTGCCGCCCAGTGATGTGACTACATTGGCGCCAAACATGGACAATACCTCATGGCTTGGAAAAGGTACCGCATCATCTACCATTTCTTAACCTCCCCCTCATCTTATGACATTCATCTTATCCGAAAAGATGTTAGGCAGCTATATGAATCTGCAAAGCAAAAGGACTGCCGCTTGGCAATCCTCAATCTCCATCAATCTTGACGATCCGTGCCGCAGGATTCATTTTTTTAAATTGATTTGTAACACATTTGATACCAAGGCTATATCCTATATAGTCAAATGACTACTTTATAGGAGGTTTTCTTATGGATCGTGGATTTTTTCCCGGCGGCGGCGGAGGTTTTGGTGGAGGTTTCGGACGTCCATTCTTTCGGCCTTTTCGCCATCCCTTTTTCCCTAACCGTTCCTTATTTCCATTCTTTTTCTTTTCCCCATTCTTTTTTCCTTTTTTCAGGGATGGTCAATCCAATGACATGCTTTTCGCTCAGCACCAAGTCCAAGCTGGAGATACGTTAGCTTCGATAGGCCACAGGTATAATATGCCTCATTCCATTCTGGAGGAGGCCAACTCACACCTAGCCAACCAGAATCAATTGACTGCAGGCGAAATGGTGTACATTCCGCGGATTTCAAACATGGTTTGTCAAAAAACCTATTCGGAGATGCCAGCACCTGCTCAGCAGGGTCAGCCCATGATGTAACAGGGACATTAAGCATACTTAGGCATGGTTACTTAATGTGAACCATCCTCCCTTGCGGGGTCAGCCGGTTGTTACCGGTTGACCTCTTTTTATTAAGCTGTCACCAGCTTTCTCCTTCGCCGCGTCACGTGAATACGCCGTGAATATGCTGATCAAACTTACAGCGCAAACCTATCCGCTTATAATGGAGAGCTGCATGCTTCAACCCGCAAGCTGAAAAGGCTGCCGAGATCGGCAGCCTAAACGAACTGGTTGAGCATCATTCGGATTCTTATCCTTGGCAGCATTCTTTACCGCCGGTTAGGATCAAAACGGAGTTCGCGGGAGTCACTTTTGCTTCGGAATTGAGGACATGCAGATCTGGGATGAAATGTCCCAACTGTACTTGCCCCGGCTTCCTTCGTATAGAATCACATAAGAATCTTCAGTTTCTATTAAAGCCGGAAACCAAATCGCTCCTCCGTCTTCCTGCCCCATCGCTCCGCACCCAAAGATCGGATTGCCGGGATGAGGCTCCCAGTTCAGCAGATCCGAGGATTTGGCAAGTCCAAAATAATCCGGTTCATCAGCCAAATAAGAACTTCCGCCATACATCATATAATAGATATCCCCGTCTTTAATCAATCGGGCGGTAACGATGGACAATGAATCCCAGTTCCCAGGTTTGCCTGCAAAAATGGGCTCGTCCGAAACCGGTTCAAAATGAATGCCATCCTCCGAGTCAGCCAAATGGAGATGATATCCGTTGTTTCTGTACAGCTGATAGATCAGATAAATCTTATCGTCCTTCATCACAACGGCAGGAGCCCGCCCGTCCATAATCTTTCCGACCTTTGTGAACGTGATTCCGTCCCGGCTTGTCGCAAGCCCGATTGCATCCGGCCCATCTCCTATAGCTGAGTAATAAATGAAGATCTGTCCCTTAAATACGACAGCTGCCGGATCCAAAACATCCTTGCTGTCGAATTCATTCGGCAAACCGACGTCTACGATTGGTTCTCCGTTGTTTAATTCCCTGATTTCGATCGAATCTGATGTCACGCTGATAATTTCAGCTGCACCGAGCCGGTCATGCCGCTGACCGTCCGTATTTGGCATAATGCCATTTCCTCGATAATAGAGAAATTGTTTGTTGTTAAACCCAATAATATCCGGATTTGCCACCCATATACTCTTCCACGTGTCTCCGCTTGCTGGAATAACCGGGTTATTCGGGGAATGGTTCCAGGAGAGGCAGTTTTGTTGATAGTTGTTTGAAAATAAATTCCATAACTGTTGGCTCATCTTTAAACCTCCTTATGATACCTTTAATATAGAGGTTTCAGTCTTACGAAACAAGAAATAACACAACTATAACTTGTACTTTTGGAACTAATGCAACTACATGCAAATGACAATCCATACTTCTGCCTAACGATGAGAAAGTATGATCAAATCTTTGACACGTTTGAAGACATCAGGATATAGTGGATGAATGCAGAAACGTTGCGATTACATATATATCTTACACATTCGAAACTATCAAGGAAGGAAAGATGCCCCTTATGCACCTGAACGAGCTGAAAGTACAAGTTCCTCCCCTTCCTCATTTTTTAACGGCTGGAAAAGACGTGTTTGGGCCTGGAATGAAGCATGTCGAACGGCATATGATCGGTATTTTTGATTTAATCGTCGTCTCCAAAGGAACATTATATATGGGTGAGGATGGAACAGACATCCAGCTTGATGCCGGACAAGCGCTCATCTTAAGACCGGATCTGCACCATTACCCGACGAAAGCCTGCGAAGCTGAAACCCGGTTCTACTGGCTTCATTTTCAAGTGTCTTCTCCTTGGATGGAAAAGCATGAGACTGCTCCATTCCAGCTCTCTTCAATGCCGGGCCTGGACACAACCTCATTAAATAATATTGGAAACCAATACCAATTTCATCTGCCGCGGTATCTGACGTTATCGAATCCTCTTGAGATGTACAGCGAATTGGAAGGTCTGCTGAATTTGCTGCCCAAAACCGACTTATTAAGCTGTTGGAAGCAGCAGACGGCGTTCCACCATCTATTGTTCCGGATGTGCGGGGATTCCCAACTGGATCGGCCGGATTCGGCCATCGTCAAATTAGCGGAAAGAACGGCATCTTTTCTAAAAGAAAACTACCGGATGATGATTACCAATGAACTGCTGCGCGGCGCACTCCATTATCATCCCATCTATATCACTAGATGCATGCGGACCGTATTCGGATGTACACCGAATGAATATGTGAACGAATACCGGATCGAACAAGCCAAGATGCTGCTGCTGACCACCGACAGATCCATAGCGGCTGTATCTTCGGAAGTCGGCTTTGATGACCCGCCTTATTTTTCCCGCCGGTTCAGGAGCTCAACTGGAATGAACCCCAGAGATTACCGCAATCAATTTGTATTGAAAGGTAAAAAATAAACTTCGTTGACAGCAGCCGTTTTGAATAACTATTTCGAAACGATTGTCAGACGGTTGGAATAATATGGGCAAATTATGTTCTCCTTTCAACAACAGAAATAAGGAGCTGCCCTAAAGCAAGCTCCTGCAAATCCGCTCCCTGATACAGGAACATGAGTTGTGTTTTTAGAGGCTTAGAATGTCATAAACCGTCGGCAAAAGTTAAACCCTTTGCAGCCAGAGCTTGGCTCATTTGATTCATTGCCTTCGGTCCCATCCCATGGAGCTGCAATACCTCAGCCTTGGTGAGCTTGCTGAACTGCTCAAGCCGCTGGTATCCAGCTCCAGCAAGTGCCCGGCGCGCCGGGCTGGCCAATCCGCTTGGAAGATCAGACTCCGGCAGCTCGCTGTTATGACTCCGACTATTCATTTCGTTATTATCATTCTTCGACATAACCATTTTCACCTCAGTCATCCGATTGTCCCCTGCTGGAACCCGATTCTGGACCTATCTGAGCCTCGAGCCCAATTTTTTCTTCGCATCCTGATTCCTTGCATATTTAATAATTAGTCTTAGCAACGGCGGAACTGCGAAGAAAATAAAGAAGGTACGAAATAATTGATACCCTGCAACCATAGATAAATCCGCATGAACCTCGTGAGCGATAATGCCCATTTGATCCATACCGCCTGGTGCCAGGCTCAGCAATGCCGTCGACATCGAAACGGATTGAAACTTGGTCAGCAGCAGACCGAAGCCGAGCGCTCCGGCAACAAGCGCCAGACTGCTCAGAATCGATAAGGAAATCGTCCGAAGCTTATGTGTCAACTGACCTGGCCTCAGCAGCATTCCCACATAAGTCCCGATCATAAACTGCGCCGCGCTGATGATAAAGGATGGTAGTGCAGGTCCGTGCAGGCCAATCAACTGAAGAACCGCTGTGCCGATTGCCGGCCCCAGCAAATAGGCGGTAGGGAACTTGATCTTACTGCCCAATAACGCACAAAGGATACTAACGGCAGCAAAAATCAAAAGGTTGGGGAATAAGCTCGTCCCGTCCATACTGACAACTGCAGTCGCTTGGGCAGCGATCGAATCTGCATGATGGTACCCAAACAATGGACTGAATATGAAAGCAGGAACACAAATAATGATGGTCATCAGCCGAATAACCTGCATGACGGTCACAACCGTTATGTTGACTCCTTCCGTTTCTTCGGCCAATGAAAGGACCTGGGTCAATCCCCCCGGAACACTCCCCATAAGCATCGTCAAATAATCTCTTCCCGCCAAAATGGAGACTACATAAGCCATGCCGCCGCAGAAGAGCAGCAATAGAACCGTTAGAAGCAGCATCGATGGAAGTTGATGAGATATCTCCCGGAGCGCAGCAGCTGTCATTGATAATCCGATTGTATATCCGACAATGATCATCCCTGTGTTTCTGGCCAAGCCAGGCCAACCGTAACGCTCCTTCCACACATTGGAACCGATCAGAACGGCGATCATTGGTCCGAGCAGCCATGGGATCGGCATATGCAGAAGATTAAACAAGGTCCCTCCGGCCATAGCCGTGACCATCGTAATCATTATTCTCCCAGATAGCTTTGTGTTGATAACAGGTTTTGTTTTCATGGCATCCTCATCCTGTGTGTTCTGGTTTATCGTAATGGAAGGCGGTCACGATGCGCTCATAGGCGTTCAATCTGTAAATCGTGAACGAACTCCCCTTCTCGCTCCAGTCGTACGGCATGCAAGAGAATCGGAATTTCGATCCCATGAATGGTTTGTAAGGATAAATGCATATTCTCTATCTTTCCATTCAGCTTAATGAGTGAAAAGAAGACGATTTTATAAAAAATAGAGCTGGATCGCGTTAAAATCGTTTCAAATTGTCCCGACAAACACCGCATCTTTTATGTCAAGGGCTTCACAGATGTCAAGCACATCTTGGGCATAACCATCCAATTGGCTGTATCGGCCGGGGGTATACGCACGAAGGTCCGACTTACCTGAACCGACATAATCGAACAGCACGACCCGGTAATTATCTTCAAAGGCAGGAGCCATGTAACGCCACATGTTCTGATCGCACCCGAACCCAGGGGCAAAAATCATATACTGTGAACCGCTGCCGGTTATATTCACATTATTGCGGATAAGAATATCTTCTGCCATAAAGAACTCCTCTCACCAATCGTTCTCATAGGCGGCGAAATGCAGCCAATTGACCTTCATCCATTCTATCATGATTTGTGACATTGATCAGCAAGGTTATAAGTGCTGAAGCGGTTGAAATTGTTCGTATAATTTCTCAACAAAGCGATAGTTGGCATCCTTCGTGCGCCCTGCATGATGCGGGGTATGAACGACATTATGCCGCCCAAGCAAGGGGTCGTCTACAGGCAGCGGCTCGATATCAAATACATCCGCTGCCAAACTGAGTTCATCTGCCAATACCCTTTCACGAAGCACTTTCATGTCGCAAATATCCGCACGCGTAGCGAGCACGACCAGCGTTCCCTTTGGGAGGGCTTGAATATGCCCGGCAGTTATGATCCCTCTGGTTTTTTCGGTAAGCGGCAGCATTGGAACAAAAATTTCGGCATCTGCAATCAGCTTGTCCAAATGCCATTCCTTCCGCGCCCCTGCCAGATGAAAACTCGGTTCCGTCGCAAAAGGATCCCATGCTGCAGCATCGGCGCCAAGCATATGGACAAAGCTTGCATAGCGGCTTGCAATATTGCCTGCGCCTACAATCCGTACCCGCTTGCCGGCAACGGTACCATTCGCAAACCGGTTATCATCACCGAATTGGAAGCCTCTTGCTCCCGGTCTTCCAATGCCTCCGGGAACATCATAGTCCCACGGCTGCGTACTGGTGATTATTTCATGATGCAATTGCGGAATGCGGCGTAAGGCACAAATCGTCAAGCCAAGCGCAAACTCACTGACCGATTGGCTCCAGAACCCTTCTGTTGGCTGGGTATACCACCGTATGTTGCGTTCATTCAGTACTTCAATGATCGCCGGTGCCGGCTCTGCGCGTTGAAATGTCGACTCAATGACGGTATCCTGCAGCGAAGAAAACCGGCCGATGCAGTCAGCGGTAATATCCGCATTCAAGCAGATCAAACGGGTTACAGTTTCGGGACTCCGGACAACCTCACTTGCCCTGCGGGCGGATCCGGCTTCCAGCCGAATTAATTCCACTGCCCCGTCATTCAGCATAAGCTCTACCAGCCGTTCGACAGCAAACGGCCAAGTCCGGTCAAATTCAGGATGTACAATGATGACGCTTCTCAAGCCTTCCGCCTCCTTATCTCAAATGGCAAACGAACGGGCTCCCCGCCGCGAAGTGCGGATTCGTGTGCGCAAAGTCCGGCTGCTGTCCAGTTGGCAGCAGTGAAGACATCCGGGAACGGTTGTCTGTTCTCCGCTATACTGCTGATGAATTCATGAGCCATATGAGGATGCGAGCCTCCATGACTGCTCCGTCTTTTGAGTCCCAGCTCCCGGTGCTCATCCAAATCATTTAGACAACCGGATGCGTAAGCACGTATACCTTCCGGCAGAAGGAAATCAAAATCCGGTATCTCAGCATGCCGGCCCTGATCACCACGGAAAAGGAAAGGGTTCTCCTGATCAAGTCTGCGCCATTCGAAACTCATGTGCTCCGCATACACATCGAAACTCTCCAGGTATTCTCTGGCGGTTTGAAATAAGGAGCGTGTAACTTCTGCAGCCAGATCGGAGTCCTCTAACTTGAATAAAGCGGATTCCACCGCATACGGAGAACCATATTTGGCAGCCAAATGTTCAGCAATTTGTCCAGAGCCCATACAAGTGACCATCTCCGCATCCTTTCCTGCGAGCGCAAGTAAAGGTCCAATGGCATGAGAGGAATAATGCATAGGAGGCAAACCTTCCCAATAGCCCGGCCAGCCCTCCATATTTTGATGATGGGAGCCTCGGAGAAACTGTATGCGTCCTAGCTCCCCACTCTCGTGCAGGCTCTTGATATATAAGAATTCTCTGGAAAAAACAGCGGTTTCCATCATCATATAGCTCTTACCCGAAGCTTGCTGCGCTTCAATTATACGGCAGCAGTCTTCGATGGAGGCTGCCATCGGCACGGTGCAAGCGACATGCTTGCCGGCTAACAATGCAGCGATTGCATGTTCGGCATGATTTGGAATTGGGGTATTAATATGTACAGCATCCAGGCTCGGGTCCTGCAGCATTTCCTCATAGCTCGTATATCGGACCGGAATTTGAAAATGATCTCCGAACGTATTCAGCACCTGCTCATTGCGCTGACAAATCGCATACATCTCGGCATGCGGATGATTTTGATAAATCGGGATAAACTCTGCTCCAAAGCCGAGACCGACTATGCCTACCTTGATTTTCTCAGTCAAATTGCGACCTCCTTCATACCTCTCATTTGAATTCCATTCACCTGCCTACTCCATAATATTGATTATTACTGCCTATAGCAAGCAAGTTATTCGTTTCGTTATCTTGCTCTTATAATCGAAAATGCGTACAAATGTCCATTGACGGGGTTATACTGTTTGGGGAGGTGAACGACAATGGGAAAGCAAGTAAACGCGGATAATTTACCCGATGCAAGGTGGCGGGCTATCCTCAACAATGATGCTTCGTATGATGGCCAGTTCTTCTATGCGGTACAGACCACGGGTATTTTTTGCCGCCCTTCCTGCAAATCCAGACCGCCCAGAAAAGAAAATATTCAATTATTCGAAACGGCCGAGCAAGCCGTATCCGCCAAGTTTCGCCCCTGTAAGCGATGCAGGCCCACCGGCCAGCGATTGCCTGACGAGGAATGGATCGCCTTGATTACGGAATATATGGATAAGAACTATAGACAGGCATTAACATTGAAGATTCTGTCCGATATCTCGCACGGGAGCCCTTACCATTTGCTTCGGACGTTTAAGCGAATCAAGGGGATAACACCGGTTATGTATCTGCAGCAAAAAAGGATCGACCATGCCAAGGAGCTGCTGGTTACATCGGATAAATCCATTGCCGAGATCGGCCGCTATGCGGGAATGCCAAACACGCCTTATTTTATTACACTGTTCAAGAAAAAGACGGGACTCACGCCGGCAGGCTATCGCCAAATACAGACCCGAAACTTAGAGGAGGTTCGCCCAAATGGGAAATAAATCAGATTTACCCGTGTATTGGTCATTGTTAATACATCAAGACTGGAGGCTGCATATCGCGGCTACAGCAAAAGGACTTTGTTTTGTGGGCTCGCAAAATCACAATTTCGAAGAAATGAGCGAATGGTCGAAAGCTTGCTTTCCTGGCAGTACATTGATTCAAGACGATGCGAAGCTTGAGCCGTTTGCAGCCGAGCTCATTGAATATTTGCAGGGTTCTCGCAAGAACTTCACAATCCCCTTTGATTTTTACGGTACGCCATTTCAATTATCCGTATGGAACGCGCTTTGCAAGGTTCCGTATGGGGAAACAGCATCTTATTCGGACATTGCTGAGCAGATTCAAAGACCGGCCGCTGTACGGGCAGTTGGCGCTGCCATCGGCGCAAATCCGGTCTTAATCACTGTACCGTGCCACCGTGTAATCGGAAAAGGCGGCGCCTTAACCGGCTACCGCGGGGGGCTCGACATGAAAACACTGCTCCTGCAATTGGAACAAGACGGCTCGCATGTAAAGAGCGGTGCATAGTATGCCGAACCCTCTCATTGTGCGGGCAGCAGAGCTGGACTGGCCTTCCCTGCAGTTATCATTAGATGAACAGGGTTACGCCAAGCTCCCCTCCATGTTAACGAATCAGGAATGCATAGAAATCATGGATACCTATCACATACAAGACCGCTTCAGAAGCACCATTGACATGGCAAGGTATCGTTTTGGCGTCGGGGAGTATAAGTATTACAACGCTCCCCTCCCGGCTCTAATCCAGCAGCTGCGCGAAGAGTTATATCCGCCTCTTGCAGCAGCAGCCAATCGATGGCTTGAGCAGTTGGGCCAGACTGCCTCCTACCCGCCCAAGCTTGATGAATTTCTTGTTCAATGCCGCCAAGAGGATCAGCTTCGGTCAACGCCATTGATTTTGAAGTACGAAGCGGGCGGATACAATTGTCTTCATCAGGATTTATATGGAAAGGTGTATTTCCCCTTCCAGGCGGTGTTCCTCCTCAGTCAACAGGAAGAAGATTATACGGGCGGTGAATTTCTATTGACGGAGCAGCGGCCTCGTGCGCAGAGCCGGGGTCATGTCATTAGACTGAATCAAGGAGAAGGTCTCATTTTTCCAACGAATCATCGACCGGTGCTTGGAACGCGCGGTTATTACAGAACAACGCTGCGGCATGGGGTCAGCACAGTCTTAACAGGAACCAGATACAGCTTGGGAATAATCTTTCATGACGCTAAGTAGTGCGATATCGCTCTGTTTATTTGCGTTTCATACTCCGGATTCGAATTTTGGACTCCTCGTCCACTCGCAGGGATTCGGTGATTTTTTGCAGAGCTTTATTGTAGGTGAAGTCATCCAGCGAGCTGCTGGGTAAATAGGCCATTGTCTCTTGCGGAAGCTTCACATAACAGATGGATACTGCCCACGCAACCGCCATTTTGACATAGTACCCCTCATGCTTGATGCCGTCCAGGAGCTGCAAAACACGGCTGATATAATCGGCTTCAATGTAATAATCAAGCAGCATGACGACCCCAAAACGGATGTCATATTCTTCGGCAGACTGTAGATAAGGCTGGAGGAAATCCCATACTTCTTCCAAATGAAGCTTCGTAACCTTCAGCCCGATACAGAAACTATCGCAAACCGACCAGTTATCAATCTTAGGGACAAATTCGGCCACATAGTTCAGGATTTCACCGATATCCGCTTGCACATAGCCGATCACCATACCCTGCAGCATGACTTCCTCAAAATATTCATTTTCAGCCTGTTTCAGATACGTACGCCAATCTCCCTTAGCAATCGTTCGGGCCAGCTTACGCAGCTCTGGCAGCCGAACACCTAGCACATTATTGATATTCGGAATCAATGCCGAAGTAAAACGCTGATATTCTGCATCAGCTAATTCAAATAAGAGCTGCTTCATCCGTGTGTCCACCTATTCAAATGAAATTTCCCACAAGTATATGGAAGCAATTGAGCCATGGGGCGAATATCTTTGCCGGTATTGTTCGAACTGCTCTTTCGTAAGCGTATCATGGCCATATAGTTTCTTCATCCCCCGCCGAATGGCAATATCCCCCCAACTGACTACGTCAGGACGCTCCATTGCGTTGATTAACAGCATTTCAGCCGTCCATTTCCCCACACCATTTAATGTCATTACCTTCTTAATGACCTCCGAATCGGACAAGTCATAAAGCTCGTCTAAACAAAAAACACCCTTGGCAGCAGATTCGGCAATTTGATGAATGCAAACCGCCTTCTTCATCGTCATCCCGCATTTCTGTATATCATCCGGTGACTGCATAGCAAGATTTGACGGAGTAATGTCTCCAAATTGAATCTGCATTCTTTCCCAGATCGTAACGGCAGCCTTCGCAGAAATAAGCTGGCCAACAATCGCATGGACAAGAGCCGCGAACAAATCGGGAATGATGACACGCTCGATCCTGCCGAGTCGCATCATTGCTTCCCCGAGTGCCGAATCTACACTTGTCAATGCATCGATTTCGTCCTGTCCATAGTCAAAACACTTCGTTATTACGGTTCCCAAGTTTTCTTCACTCCAGTGACTATTACTGATCCACTAGTTGATTGGCACGTATCCATACTACACCTCAGCATACTCCAAAGGTAAGAGAACACGAATAAGATAGCAAGATTGCGAAATGAAAGCTCCTATCCTAAATGAAAAAAGTCACCTCTTGGGAGGTGACTTGGCAGGCGGATCCGCCCTCTGCGGCTTTCTCAGTGACTATGAGCACCGACTCGATGTCAGTGTCGCTTTAAGCCATGTCTTCTTGGCAGGATTGATATGCGTATACATCGCTTTAGTCGCAAGCATCAGTATCGGTAATGCCCGGATTCAGCGGCGCCAATAAACAAATAGAAAATCCCCTTTCAAGCAGTAAATGAAGGTTCACTCATAATCCTTCACACTTTTGCTGAAAGGGGATTGTATTCTTGAATCTATTAAGCCGTTTCTGCTGTTTCCTCATGTACCTTCTTGATCTGAATCATGACCGTCTTGGGATCCGTCAACACTTCAATTCCATCCTTGAAGATCAGGTCGGATACGAGGAGCTGATCACCTGTATCCAGGCCGCTTATATCTACTTCCATGGAAGAAGGCAAATCACCAGGCATGCAGCGAACTTCAACTTCATATATGTCTACCTGCAGTACCCCGCCGGATTTCACGCCGATCGCTTCGCCTGCGAAGTGGATCGTAACTTTACTATCCATGCTTTCCGTCATGTTCACATGATGAAAATCGATATGCAGCAGTTTGCCTGACATGATTTCCCTTTGGATATTTTGAACTTTGATCGGCATGACTTTCTCATCGGAAGTTTTGCCTTGCAAAATTGCCCGTGGATTTGTTTTCAAAATATCCAGCATTTCAGTTTCTTTCACTTCTAACGACAAAGTATCTTTACCAATACCATACAACACGGCCGGAATACGTCCCTGTTTTCTTGCTTGATTCATGTGGGATTTTGTTTCACCAGTGCGCTTGTTTAATTGAATAAATATACTCATTGATAATACCTGCTCTCTTTGACCATAAATTCTTGTCACTTAAGATTATAACATGACCATAGAATCTAGTCAATTAAGCTGTCAAGTTAAGCCATCAGGTTCCTATTCATTGCGATCTTCCTGTTGAGCAATCGATTCATCTTTACCTCGATCGTTTTCAACACCTTTTTCGATTCCAATAAGCTGTCCGGGCTGCACATCAAAATATATACAGAGCTTTAGCAGTAAATCTCTCGGATACTGCACCATCTCATCTTTATACATTCGGCGAATAGAATCAAAATGATAATTAACATCTTTTGCGAGCTTGCGTATCGATAATTTGGGATCATGATTCTCCATGACCTCTTTAAGTTTACTGCGTATGACTGTCATACACCCACCTCCTCAATCAATATATAGGGGAATAGGAGCAGAGTCAATAAATTGACAAGAAAAAATGGTCATGATATATTGGATGCAGGAAAAATTTTAGAATTTTCTGAAAACTAAATGCCCTTTCCCTATTGAAAATAAAGCCCACTTTATTTTCTTTTTTTATTGTCAAAAATCGCAATACCTATATGGAGGATACTTGATATGAGAAACGCTGACAGTAAACGAAACATCGCTTTTCTGGGAACCAGCCTGCCAAGAGAGTGCGGCATAGCTACCTTTACACAAGATCTATTAGATCAACTCAAGCATATTCAAGGCTTCAATAAACCGAGGATTATTGCTATCAACAACAATGAAACCTACTACTACCAGGATCAGGTAATGAGGGAAATCGACCAGCATAAACTATCCGATTATTTGGATGCAGCCGATGATCTTAACCTATCCAATGTGGATCTTCTTGTCATCCAGCATGAATTCGGAATTTACGGGGGTGAAAGCGGGGTATATTTGCTTCCATTCGTCGAGAAACTGCGTATTCCGTATATCGTTGTTTATCATACCGTGTTGACCAAGCCTTCTGCCAAACAGCGGCTTATCATGAACAGGCTTGCGGAAAGAAGTGTTAAAGTCATCACCATGGCGCAGTCTACCGTTAAGGATTTGATCTCAATCTATGGGATTGACAGCACAAAGGTAGCTTTCATTCATCATGGCGTACCTGATGTCCAAACTGAATCCAGAGCTAAGCTTAAAGAACAATATGGCTTTGGAAACCGAAAAATTTGTTCCACCTTTGGCTTTTTAAGCCCCGGCAAAGGAATTGAATATAGCATCGAGGCTATGCGCGGAGTGGTCAAACACCATCCAGATGCGCTGTATATTATTTTCGGAAAAACACATCCGGTCGTCAAACAAGAGACCGGCGAAGTATATAGACAAAAATTGATGGATCTTGTTAAGGAATTTGGTTTGAACGGTAACGTTCTCTTCGTCGACAAGCTATTGACGCAGGAAGAAGTTATTCAATCGCTAGTTATGTCCGATATCTACTTAACTCCTTATCTTAGCAAAGATCAGGCCGTGAGCGGCACATTGGCATACGGTATCGGTTACGGAAGAGTTGTTGTTTCCACTCCTTATCGCTACGCGGAGGAAATGCTGGCAGAAGGCAGAGGTTTGCTAGCAAACTTCCGAGACGCTGCCTCATTGGAAGCTTGTATTCTCCAACTGTTGGATAATCCTAGTCAAATACATGAAATGGAAAAACTCACGCATGAGCTCGGCAAGACCATGATGTGGAGTGAAATCGCCAAATCGTATGCAGCAATCTTCAAAGATAATATAACGAACTCAGAGTTAACGAATAGGAGTGTGATTTAATGGGAATTCAAACACTTCTACAGTTTAAGACCGATTACATGCGCAGAATCACCGATGATACAGGGATTTTCCAACATACCAAGTTTGGAGTCCCTGATCGCTCAAAGGGCTATACGACAGATGATAATGCGCGGGCGTTAATTGCAGCCGTTTTATTGTACAGCCGCAGCAAAGACACCGGTGTGCTGAACCTCATTTATACTTATGTTTCCTTCATTCATCATGCTCAAAATAAAGAGGGAAACTTTCGAAATTTTATGGATTACAACCGATCATTCGTAGAAGATCACGGCTCAGAGGATTGTCAAGGCCGCACGTTATGGGCACTTGGATTCACCCTTGCTCATTCCTCCTCCCTGCCCGATAATTTGCTGAATACCTGCCGTTATTTAATCAATCAAGCATTGCCGTATCTTCATACGCTGGGTTCTCCTCGTGCTCGTGCTTACGCCATCATTGGTCTAAGTTATTTGCTCGAAACCCCAAATGCTTTATCGTACTCCTTCCCCTATCCCCATAAGCCAACGACTCCGGAAGAAAAGGCTTTTCTGCCCCGGGCATTCATAGTTGAACTGATCGAAAATGTGGCAGTAAAGCTGCATACGCAATACGAAAACAATAAAGGAAATGGCTGGAATTGGTTTGAAGACAGTCTTACTTACGGTAACTCCATGCTCCCATGGGCCTTATTAAAAGCGTTCTATCATTCAGATAATTATAGTTTGAAGCAAACAGCCAAAGAAAGCTTGGATTTCCTAGCTTCCCAAACCTTCTCAAAAGAAGGCTACTATAAACCGATCGGCAGCCATGGCTGGCAGCTGCGAGACGGGCAAGCCGCTCCCTACGATGAGCAGCCGATTGAAGCCTGCGAAATGCTGCTTGCATGCAAGGAAGCAGCGATTGTGCTCCAAGACCCCGCTTATCTGAAGCAAGCTGCCTTATGCTATGAATGGTATCTCGGACGTAATTCATTTCAAACTTCTCTCGTTGATCCCCAAACGGGGGCTTGCTACGATGGCATTCACTCGACTGGGTTAAACCTTAACCAAGGATCGGAAAGCATCATATCCTTCACCATTGCCCATTTGGTGATGCACCATGAATAAATTTGCTACGATTCTTGCAGGCGGGGGCGGAACTCGTTTCTGGCCGCTGTCTAGACAAGAGACTCCGAAGCAGCTTCTGAATATAAGCGGAAACGACATTATGCTGAACGACACGATAGAACGTTTCAAAGGCATTATCCCTCAGGAGAATACAGTTATCGTAACGAATCGTTCCCAAGCGGTTTTGCTGGAGAGTATCATGCATAGAAGTGTCTTGAAAGGTAATATTCTGATCGAGCCTGTTGCGAGAAATACAGCAGCCAGCATCCTATTTGCTGCCTTGTCGATAGAAAAATCCCATGGTGATTCATTAATGGTTGTCCTGCCCTCAGATCATTATATAACCGATGAAGAGCAATTTCGGCTAACACTGGACGAAGCCTGCACGGTCGCTATGGAAACAGACAAAATTGTAACCATCGGAATTAAACCGACATTCGCTTCAACTGGTTACGGCTATATCGCTTTTGACAAAGAGCCAATTGCTTCGAATCCTGTAGCCGTCTATGGGGTCGCAGAGTTTGTTGAAAAACCGAACTTCCAGAAAGCACAAGGTTATCTGGCCTCCGGAAATTATTTGTGGAACAGCGGGATGTTCATTTGGAAAACATCGGTTATTATTAATAACTTCAAACGTTACCTGCCTCGACTCTATAAGACGATGCTTCCAATCAGCGACTACCTGGGGTCAGAACAGGAAGAGGAAATCATTAATCAGATTTATCCAACGCTGCAAAACATTTCGATTGATTACGGTATATTAGAGCGCTCCGATGAAATCGTTGTTCTGTCCGGTCAATTTGGCTGGAATGATATCGGGAGCTGGGATGCTCTTGGCGCGATCTTCCCCCCGGATGAAGCGGGGAACATAATAAAAGCGAACCATCTAGGTATAGATACACGGAATTCGATCATTTATGGCAATGGCAGACTAATCACGACCATAGGTTTAGACGGCTTCATCATCGCAGACACCGAAGATGCGCTGCTCATATGTCCCAAGGACAAAGCGCAGTCTGTCAAAGAAATCGTTGAGCTGTTGAAGGAAAATGAAATGACGGCCTATATGTAAAGAACAAGCCTGATAAATCAGGCTTACAGGGTTACTAGTACAGAAAAAGAATAAGGGGCTGTCCCATAAGGTCAATAAATTGACCTGCGGGCCAGCCCCTTTCTTTGTTAAAAGAAAACAAAAA
>NZ_JBHSOW010000102.1:0-33205 GCF_042656405.1 Paenibacillus solisilvae
GTTTTTGCTGTACGAAATCAGCATCGCGATTTCCAAGGCCGTGTACCGGAAACAGCTGAAGCTTCAGAGCGAGTAAGGGTAATACCCGCGTAGCTGTTACAGACCGCAAACGTATGGAAACGAAATGGGAATTATCACTATGTTTTTTCATTCTACCCCTATCCATTATCAATCAAAGTTCCGAATTTGTTTTCGTAATTGGAGCTCTAATGCTTTTGAAGCTGGAACCTGAGTTCTTATGCCATTAGCACGATCGTCAGCTACCATGACATTTACGGTTTCAAACGGGGATACCCAGATGGTTACCCTCTTATTATTAATCGGTCTATGATCATAATCCCAATTTCCGCCTTTACTATACCAAATGTCATACGATCTGTCGTAAAGCGATTGTAAGGGCAACAAACTTATAGGTTTGTTCATCCATTTAAACAAATCCATGTCGACAGACAGCTGATCGAATAGTGGTGTGGAGCTTCAGGAAAATACTATTTAACTCCATTTACTTGCGGAATTCTTAAAATGACTTCCACTGCCATGACGCAAAAAGAAAGATGCCGTTAGAAGTTATAGGAAGCCTATCACCTCTAACGGCAAATGAAGTTGTGACATTCTCCTTATCGTCGAACCATTTTAACCATTTTGGCCGCTTTGATCGTGCGGCACTGTAACGGTGGCGGAAGCAGACGTTTTGTTCCCTGCTTTGTCAGTAGCGGTGTACGTTACGGTGTACACGCGCTTCTTTGATCTTTCGGCACGCAGCATAAACGCTTTATCGAACGTGCCATACGCCGTGCCCTGAATATCATTCGGTAGATCACCATCTCCCAAGCCGCTATCCGGCTCATTGCTTGTAATGGAGGTCAGAGCGACCGAGTCAACAGGGACGGTATTATCTACTGCATTCACAGAAGCGGTAATCGCAACAAGCTTGTGATTAGGCGGCCACAGCATCGTCTTGTCCAGCACTACTTTTAGCGTTGGCGCCGTTTTGTCAATATTGACGGTTACCGTATGCGGAGCTTCGACGTTCCCTGCTTTATCTACGCTCCAGTACGTAAGAGTATGCTGGCCTTCTTCCTTGATCATGACGGAAGATCCTTTCTGTTGAGCGCCACCATCTACCTTATAGTAAGTGGCATCTACTCCCGAACCATTATCAGTCGCCTGTAAGGTTACGGTTACGTCTTTATTCACCCAATTCGCAGGCGCATCGTCGGTCGTAACCGGCGCTGTTTTATCCAATTTCACCTTAGCGCTAGGACCGTCCGTACTCCAGTTGCCGGCCGCGTCGCCGGCTTCCACTTTGAAGGTGTACCCGGCGCTCTGGGACAATCCTGTCACAGGGTACTTATACATATTGTTGGTTTGGGTCAAATCACCAACTTTGACGGTCTTCAACTCACTGCCGTTTTGCAAAATTTTGTACTGCGTCACGGCCTTGTTATCCATCGCTCCCGACCAGTTCAGCGTAACTCCGTTTTCCGTCTCGTCAGACACGGAGAGCTGGCCGTTTTCCCATACCGGTTTTACGCTATCCTTTTCCACAACGAAGACCGGGTTCGAGAACGCATACTGTCCGTTATTCCCTTCGACTTCGATCCGGAAAAAGTCGCCAGGCACCGCTTCCGCCGCGTATTCAACATTAAATTCATTTCCATTCGGCGTCCATTGCTGGGCGACTTCACCGTTTTTGATCAATCGTATGGAAGTCAAGCCTTTCTCGGCGTACCCGCTTAAATCAACGGTTACCGTACCGCCGGAGGCAGAAACGGCAACGTCTTTACCCATCATCACATCATCGACCGTAAAGGTCAGGGATGGGCCGTTCGTTCCGTAAAAGGTGCCGTTGCGAAGCGCTTCGTAAATATTTTCCTTGGAAAGCTTCGGAAGGTACGCCCGGATGTAATTGCTCGCAACCTTACCGGGATTGTGGGCATCCGAATTGGAAATGCCGTACAGATGTCTGCCCTGGTTGTTGAGCTCGTCCCATTTGGCGACGGCTTGCGCGTTTACAGGATGCTTGGGCGGATAAAAACCGTTCCAAACCTCAAGGCCATTGTAGTTGGTTGCGTCCCAATTCTCCCATTCCAATCCGGGATAGAACGGATGGGCGATGAAGTGCATCCCTTGACCGTTGTTGCTTGCCCGCGTATCATCGATATATTCTTGAGCAGTCTGTTTGTAATCGATATAGTCGCTGATGTTGTATGCCAGCGAATGTCCCGCGGTTGTCGAAATTTCTTCTCCCCAGAGGGCGACAAAATCATCGCGGTTTTCCTTAACGACGTCGTTTTGTTGATTGACCGTGTTATGGTCGGTCGCTGTCAAGAAGTCCATTCCTTTGTTGCGGCCGGAGGTGAAGTTATCGTTAATGGTCCCGCTGCCGTCACTCCATCGACTGTGAGAATGATTATCGCCGGCATACCAGCCTGGGCCTTCCACAAAAATACGGTCCGTCTTGGATGCGATCAGATTGCCGGCAAGTTCAACATCCATACTCGCCGATCCGCGCCCTCCGGATACGGCGGTCAATGGCCATTGTACCTTTACCGTGCTCTTCGGCGCTATCGCATCCAGCGTTTTCTCGAGCGCCTCAGTCCCGGACAGGTTGGCCGATAATCCCAGCTTGACTTTCAACCCTTCGACCGTCTTGTCCGAATCGTTCGTGACCGTCACTTCCGCAGTAGCATTGTCGCCAATCTTGATGATGCCTTGCGGGGTCAATTGAAAATCGGTGTTCAAGCCGGTTTTCCCTTTGAGAATGTCTTCGTACAGACCGAAAACCGCATCGATTTTGTTTTCAAAGCCTGTCGTGCTGGGCGATGCAAGATAACGTTTCAAATGAAAGGTTCCGCCGGCGGGAATCGTTACCTGCTTCTGGCTTCCCATCCACGTCGTATTTCCGAAAGCCGTAAATCCTTCAAAGTCTCCCTCGTAAATGAGGGCGTGTGCTTGAGGCTCTGTGCCGTACATGGCAAGCCATGGCATCGTCGGCGTAAAGGTGCCTAGCGTGGTGCTGCCAGCACTGATAACACCGGTTCCGGGAACATAGGCGACCTCCGGTCTGTCGTCGTCATCCATCGCATCGCCGACCCAGACGGTCTGCGGCTGGTCCGTTGGGTTCTTGATGGCGCTATCCACGTAAACCCATGCCTGATCCGGCTTCATCGTATACGTCGTATCCACTTGGAAAGGAACGGCCGTTTCTGTCGTGCCGCTTGCTTTAACCATGGCGATAGAGCCGCTGTTTTCAACAATGTCGACAGCCTGGTTTTTCAGCTTCAGAATTTGCCACGCTTGGGCGCCGCCCGGCTGGGTGTCGCTCACATAGGGGAAGTTGATCCAGTCCAGCCCGTCATTGGCGCCTTGGGCGGCCATATCGACTGGCTTGCCTGCCGTGTAGCCCGCCAACTGAGGATCGTCATAGGCTTTGGCAATCGTAACCGCCATTTTTTGGTTCTCCATGACAATATCGTTAACGCCGCCTTCGGATAATCCCCCTGGAATCATCTTGCCGGTTCCTGTAGAAACGGTAATGCTTTCCATATACAAGTTCAATTGATAAGGGGACGAAACGGAATCGATTTCAATCGAGTTGGATGAATCGCTATAGGCCATCCGATTGCCGGTCAAGGTATACGTGCCTATAGGCAAATACATGGAATAATTGCCCTGATCGTCGGTGATCGCCGCGTTAACCGCTTGCGCTTCAATGTTTCTGGCGGTTACTTTCACGCCCGGCACGCCGACTCCGTCCTCGTTATAAACGGTGCCATTTACGCTCGCCATCGTAACATTGCCGCTTTGGATGCCTGGAATCAGGCTGGCCCAGTTTTCGATGCTGGTGTAGGCATTTTCGCCGAGCGGACGATCCGTGATGTGGTAAATGCTGATATCCCGGCTGTTTCCGGCTTTGACGCTGGCATCGAACCACACGCCTGCGATATAGCCTTGGGCGTTAAGCGCGACAGGCTCGTTCTCGTACCAGGCAATGCCATGCGCCGGCGTCGAGCTTTCCGACCTATCTCCATCGTACAAGTAGTTCCCGGTCCAACCGGATGTAACCAACGCCTTGGGATCCCATCCCAATCCGGGAGCGTATGCGATTTGTTCCCCTTCATCGTGGTCCATCTGGTAGTTCAGGAAGCCGTTATAATCCGCCGCACCCGTGTTCTCCAGATGAACCGTCATTTTCATGATCGGCGCATTCGGCAGAAGCGTGTACGAAACAGTGGCAGCAAGATTGCTGTTCTCTTGTGAAACGCCCGAAGCCACAACCTTGTCGCCGTCCCTTACCTCAACGTTCGTCAGATCGATCGATTTGCCGGTATAATTCCAGCCGTCGACCGGGGTATCGGAAAGGATAAACTGGGTCCAGTCCAACGTATCCCTTTTGATCGAGTCCTTTAAGACGAAATCAACCGGCGTATATTTGACCTGAAAAGAGCCTGCCCGGTTATTGCCGGCGGCTACCGTGGATATAACCACTTTCGCCTTTTCGTTCTCCACATAATAATACGGGGTTCCCGTCAACATGTCCTGTGCGCTGGGACCATAAGAAAAAGGCAGGGAATCGCTGCTCATACCGGCGGACGATGCCGCATTCACGAGCGACAGCGGCACAAATTGAAGCACAAGACACAACGTAAGCAGCAATGATAGCGGAACTGCAATTTTTGTTCGCAATCGGGAAAACATTGGTTTCTTTCACCCTCCTATTAGATATAAAAATTCTGGGACGTATTCCGACTGTGCAGCAAAGATCATTGTCTTTGTTCTGTATGCTCACCCCCCTTATAGTCTCTGCGCCAGTTTCCCCATCCTGAATGACCGAAAAGTTCGATGGATTCAATTACAGCTTGGACGCAAATCCCAGTCCGGATAAACGTATGGCACCATGGCAGGAGCGGCGGGTTCGATTTTCGCGATATCGATTTTCAAGGCCTTCTTCTTCTAATAAATTTGATTAATCGTCCCGGTTACGGTAATCCAGGAGTCATTGGCAAATTGAACCGCGTCCTGGGACTCGGAAATGATTATCATATGGCGCCATATCAGCCATGCAGTGGGTCATCGCCATTCTTCCAATAATGAATTGCGATTCGGGCAGACCGCACGATAGACAAACCACGTTATACGAACCTCGTAATAAGGCCAACTTTGGTTTTCATCCACCCCCGTATCAGATTGAAACCACTCTTTCAACCAACCAGTATAGACCGGCTGCGCCTACAATAGCGGATGCGCCATAAGCGGCTCGGGCTAGCCACTTCTTTCTCGCCAGTACCCAAACCACCGGCAGCAGAACTGCAAGCACCGCAAGCTGTCCAATTTCCACGCCAAGGTTGAACGAGAACAGCGACAGCGCGTAGTTGCCCGTCAATTTCCCTTGCAAGATATAGGAAAAACCAAAGCCGTGCACCAATCCGAACAGCAGCGTCACCAACCATCGATACTGCAGATTTTTTCTAAACATGTTTTCCGCAGCCGTATAAACGATGCTCAGCGCGATCAGCGGTTCAATGATCTTGGGGGAAATCGTAACGATTTCCAGAACGGATAACGCGAGTGTCACACTGTGTCCGAGTGTAAAGGCCGTTAGCATTTTCAGGTAATCGCGCTTACTGCCGCCTCCTATGATTAAAGCAGCCAGGAACAGCATATGGTCAAACCCCGACCAGATGTGCTTCATCCCGATTCCGACATAGGCGGCGGCATCATGCAGCCAGTTCGGCACTTGAACGGTAACGGATTTCTGGCCGATATCCGCTTGTGTCAACACATGATGACTCTGCTGAATAACGGTCTCGATACTTCGGTCGCCGGCTCTGACGGTTGCGAAATTTTGGTGCTGCGGATCCGTTTTATCGAAGAAGAAACGGTAGTTCAGTTCAAACTGGTCAATCGGTTTTGTAAATTGAAATTCGAAATCGAACCGAAGCAATGGGAACTTGTCTTTCACCTGAATACTCGTCCCCTTCAATATCGCCGTGCCGGTTTCCCCGTCATTTGTCGCTGAAAGATTCGATTGCACGAATGCAAACAGGCTGTCCGTGGCGGCAGCGACCTCTTCGTCCTCCACGTACGAATTCTGATTGCTGTCCAATTCGGGCACACTGATCATAACTTCATAGGGGTCCAATTCAAGACTGTATCGTATCGTCGTATTCTGAATGGTTATATCCGAATAACCGAATGTCTGAAAGTGCGCGCTGGTCGGAGACTGCCAGATCGAGCAACCAAGCAGGATGAACACGAGAACGATAGGCCATTTCGGAAAATGTTTCACATCCAACCTCCTCATTCTCCTTAAACTGGATTCAGATATTTGGCCGCTTCGGTCCTGTAAGCCGCGAGAGCCGGGACGGCACTGCCGATAAAACCGATTACGATCACTGTCATCCATAACGCGGAAAGCTTCCATTCATATACGGGGACGAATGAAACGTGCTGCTTCTTGACCAAGAAAACGGCCATTCCTTCGGCAAAGCCGTTCCCGGCAGCCGTTCCGAGTATAAGCCCCATTACAATTAACCCGAATGTTTCGATGAACACGATTGTCAGAAGCTGGCGCCTGCTCGCCCCTATCGCTCTAAGAATCGATATGGTTCGCCGTCTTTCCAGCATGGAACCGTATAAAGACAGCAAGATGGACAAAACAGCCACCCCCATAACCGCATAGCTAATCCAGGATAGCACGATTTCTGCGTTTCCGATCATATCAAACCAGCCCGCAATCACTTTACCGGGAAATACCGCCTGCGCTTCTTTGCTCAGGTTTATTTCCTGGTAAAGCCGATAGAGGTGTTCAATGCTGTCGGGATTAACAAGGATCGAGGTTACGCCTCGAATGGAGCCTGTCTCCTTCGAATGATGGCTGATCCAATAACTGTCCAAGGGGGTATAGATGCCAAGATCCGCCGACGTTTGCGTCGGCGCCATAATGCCGACTACTTGGTAAGGATGGTCTTTGTGCATCGAACCCTCGTCTTTGGTTTCAACGACTCCATGACGGGCGAAGAATGAATCCCCGATTTTCATATGGCCCTGCCGCGAAGTTTCCGCGCCAATGACCGTTTCGTAAGGCTGCTGGAACAGACGTCCCGATTCCAAACGGAAAAAGGGTGGATCGCTCTGTTTTGCCTTCAGCTGAAAAAAATCCTGATTGGTACCCACGATTCGAAATCCTTTGTACTGATCCCCCAGACCGAAAGGAACGGCTAGCTTTACGCGAGGGTCGTTATCGACCTTTTCGAAAAAACCGTAGTCCAGGTTGGCGAGCGGCGTATCCGAAAGGAATATCGTATTCATAACTAATTGGGTGGAACTGCCTTTGGATCCGACCAGCATGCCGAAAGGACCGCTTGTCTGCTTCATCCCCTCTTTAAGCCCGTCAGATATGAGCGTGACGCTCTGAGCGATCGCAATGCCTGTCATGATGATGATCATGATGACAACGGATTGCAGCTTGCGGTTCATCAGGTTGCGAATCGCCATGCTAAGCAGAAACATTACATACCACCTCCGGTTTATCCGGCTTCATCTCTCGCAAATTTACGATGGCATCCATTTGTCCTGCTAATTCCATATCGTGCGTACTGACAATCAGAGTCGTTTGCTGGGTACGGCACATTTCCTTAAGCATGGACACCGCCATAGCTGCGTTATGCCTGTCCAGATTGGCGGTAGGCTCGTCCGCCAGCACAATAGAAGGCTTATTCGCGATCGCTCTTGCGATCGCAACCCGCTGCTGCTCGCCTTGACTGAGCCTGCTAGCGTTAATGTGCAAACGATGGTGAAGACCGGCTCTTTCGAGCAGTTCAATGGCCCGCTTTTTCCGGTTCCCAGCCGGAATCGTTGCTGCGAACCTCATGGCAATGAGGATATTTTCCAATGCCGTAAATCCGGGAAGTAAATTGAAGTTCTGAAATACATAACCGATGTTGCGGGCCCGATAGGTATCCATCTTCGTTTCGGAAAGACCCAGGATATCCGTGCCGAGAACGTTGACCTCGCCCGAGGTAGGTCGTACGATACCCGCTATAATATTGAGAAGCGTGCTTTTTCCGCAGCCGCTGGGCCCTACCAACGCGACTTTTTGCTTGGGATCAATGGCGAGATGAGGCAGATCCAAGACGGTTATGGCTTGTTGATCCGCTGAATAAGATTTGACGAGTTGTTTAATGATAAGCATTATTCTAATTCCTCCACCTTGTCCGCGTAAATTCTGACCAAACTGACAAATCCGGTCAGTTCATCCTTATAAGGGCCTACATCCAATCTTCCCTTGACGAATAGCGGATGATCGGTCGCTTCCATCGGCTGACCTTCCGGCAAGTAAATGACCACAATATCTCTAGGCCAATTCATAACCGCATTACAGAAAGGGCATTGCTCCATCATATAGCGGGTTAAAACGAAAAATTCGAGTTCGGGTGTCAGGGGTGGCGCCATAAAGCCGTTCATTTGAACCTGTTGACCTGAAAGCTCTTGAATTTTGGGGGATAAATCCGTACTTGAGGGATTCACGTACATGTCATCAAATGTAAATGACGTATACCCCTTTGGGGAACTGGCATTTTTCGCTGCTTGTTGTATAGGATCGACTGCACTGGATTCATAAGTCGATTTGTTTCCGCATGCGCTTAGCACCGCTGAGGCAACGAACAGAGCTATAAGAAGCAACCACCTTGAACGACTCATGAAGTTTATTTCGCCCCCCTATCGGTATAATTGTATGATAATTGTGGTTTGTGAATTAATAATCAACGTTTCGTAAATAAAAAGTAAATATACCGATCCAAATATTAGTATTTTACTATTAACTTAAAATTTACTGGATTTTTTTTAAATATTTGTTACACTATGGACATGAGAAGATTAATTTTTACGTTATCGTCGATTGTAGTTATATTCATTTTTATTTACTATTATTTTACTATCGAGCATAAAAAAGTAAGAAGCATACCAAAATTCGCGGTTTCCCAACCTGTTCCCCGATTAAGTTTAAACAGTCTGGACGGACAAACCTACAAATTGGGTGGTCAAAGGGGGAAAAACCGCTCATCATACACTTTTGGACAACATGGTGCGATACATGCAAAGAAGAAACTGCGGTATTAAAAAAACTGTACCGAAGCTACGGTACCCAGATCGATTTTTATGCGGTTAATGTTACGTGGAGAGACAAATTAGAGGACGTTAAAAGCTTTGCCGGGCACTATGACGTTTCCTATCCTGTTCTGCTCGACCCTGAAAGCAAAGCCGCATCAGCTTACCGGATTCGATTCGTGCCATCCACTTTCCTAGTAGACAGAGAAGGCAATTTAGTCGAAGCGGTTCTCTCCCTTTCCTATAGTGAATGGGAGAGCCGCGTTTTATCATTAATCGGTCGTTATACGAAAGCTTAGCAAAATGGACCAGGAAGTGAAAAAAAGGATCACCGAGGGGTTGGCTTCGACTATTTCCCATATGTTATGGGACCTTACTAAGGCAACCAATACCAATAAAAATTAGGAGCACTCACATTAAGTGAATGCTCCTCTCTATCGTTTACAGACAAAACTTGCTCTATCTACGAATGAAACTTAAAGATTGCCAGTAAGGAGATTGGGACACGATTCATAACGCTATCTGAATATCATTATGAAGTCTAGGTCATTAAAGCAATTGGAGAAGAAATTTACATGCCAAACCTGATAATCGCTCGGATAATGAGGTTCATCTGCAGCAACATATATTTTTCGAACATGTGTTTGTAAAGGTAAAATGTATAAGGTGAAGTAATGAGACAAACATTAATTTGTGGATTATAGGAAGAAGAATGAATGGAAAGATGCTTTACCACGGCTCGTAAGCGACCGCACACCGAGATCAGGATTTCAATCAATATCATTCATTTCCCCATTAATGGTGACTGTAAGAGAACAATGTTTTTGCTGTTCTTCTCCTGCATAAACATTGCTCATATCGTCTGAAGGTAGCGCCACAACCGTGGATTTTGAAATGAACTTGAGGCCACATCGTTATGGACCTGGAAAAAATATAAGGAATGTAGTTTAAGTTTTATTAGCAGTAACAATAAGATTATTTGCATTAGATCAAAAAAACTCACCCAAGTGGATGAGTTTTTTATTCTAATTATGTAGCCGATGACCTTCTGTCGATTAGTTTCCATAAGCGTTGCTTAAACAGTTAACTCCGTTTAGGCTAACTGCGGGACATGAGAGCTTCCACTAAATGCTGCTTCCTTATGGACTGGGCATCATTCATGGATTTTCATTGCGCAGGACCAAGATGTCAACAGCACTTATTAATTACGACTTATTGAGAATTTGGTAAGGATAATACTCTGTTTAGTGCTGGTGATTCTATGACCTTCTGTTCTTTTAAATAGTTTAAGAAAGCCCAATAATCGACTTCAGTTCGAACAGGTTCGCGATATTGTTTAAATGTTGGGTATCCATCTGCTCCGATCACCATGTATGCTAGAGAGGCAACACGATAAGCGCGGTCCAGGTCAAGGGACTCCCCATTAATAATAACCATCTTTGGATCGATTCTATCGTTAATTTGTTTACTTTTATCGTAGCTATAGTGAACATTGTAGGAAACAGCGAGCGGGTAAAAGCTTTCGGATCCGTTCGCGTTCTTTCTCCACTGCTCTTCTAGGATTTGTTTAATTTGCTGTCCAGTTAACGTTACGACTAATACTGGATTTTGATAGCCATGTGCTTGCCATGCCTCGCCAAATAGGATCTGTCCGTCACTGTCAGCGGCATTACTACCTTTTTTGTACAGTAGATCACCACGTAACGGACTAGCAGCTGTCAAAGCGAATTCGGCTGGATTCTCTGCTTTTCTTCCAGAAGCATAGTGAGCATCTGCCACAACATCTGCAAGTGTACTTTCCCCGTTTGCATTACGTACTCTATTCAGATCGCCTGTCAATTTTGCAACTGGCTCTGCCCAGCGTTCCGCTCCACGTTCTACCCAGTAAGATACAATCTTCTCAATCCCTGAGTCTGCTGGTATATCACGTGTAACCGGGTGGTTCAAGGATTTGGTCAAATTACGTACGACATCCTTGGTTTTCGGATCAATCGACAAGTTCAGTTCGTTAAGAAGGCGGCCATGATTGGCAGCTTCTACCACTGGACGCGGGTTGCCAGCAGGATCTTCAATGAAGGCATTGAATTTTGCATGCCAATGACCGGATACAATCGCATCAATCGCAGGTGAAGCCTCTTTTGCAAAATCGAAAATAGGACCAAAAGGACCGTCAGAGCCGTTAATGTCAGTACCGTCACTTTTCGTCGATCCTCCCTCGTGAACGACAGCAATAATTGTTTCAACACCTTTTTCCTGCAACTCTTTTGCATACTTGTTTGCTGTTTCTACGAGAGGATCTGCAGTTAGAATACCTTCTTGAAACGATGTTGATCCTGTTATTGTTGTTGGTGTGGTGAGAGCAATGAAACCGACGGGGATGGTACCGCCTTTTCCATCATGGACCCTCTTAATGGTGTAAGGTTTTAACACCAAGTCCCCAGTATGTGCATCACGGATATTTGCAGAAAGATAATCATAGTCTGCCCCTTTGAATTTCTTTCCCGTGGAGTCTATGAAAGAACTGTCCACGCCTTGGACTCCAAAACTTTTTCCCTTCATGATATGTTCAGTTAAGAATTCCTTGGAAGCATCGAACTCATGGTTGCCGGCCACCGAAAAGTCAAACCCAATTGCGTTAAGGAATTCGATCGTGGGCTCATTATGGTGTGATGCGACTTCAAAAGGCCAGCCGCTGAAGTCATCACCAGCCGAAAAAAGGATAGAGTTTTCGTGCCCAGCTTTTAGCTTATTAATATGAGCGGCCATATACGCTGCACCGCCAACAGTGAGAAGGCCATTTGTAGTCATAATCTGACCGTTTGCATTGTCATTGAATGGTTGAAGGTACCCGTGGAGGTCTGTTAAACTTAATAATTGGAGATTGACAAGGTCGGTGTTGCCTTTACCATTTTGAGATGCTGCTTGTCCATCATTTTCGGATGCAAAAGTTTGAGAAGAACTCAAAAAGATACCACAGCTAAGTATGGCAGCGGTAGAGGCTGCACAGAAACGCTTGAACACTTTTTTCAATTTTTTTCCTCCTAAATAAATGTTAAGAGAATAATAGCAAACGATTGTTAAATGGTGGTTAAGGTAACCTATATATATTGAAAATTCATAAGTTCGAGTCAACTCCGAACGGTCACTCTTCTTCCCCGAAACCTTCTCCTCAAATATGCGTTACATCCCTAAAAAACGATCGTTTTTAGACCATTAAATAGATACAACAGACTAATTATAATAAAAGCCAGGATGCGCTGCCGCCGACACTGGAATCGGTTACATTAGACATAGCAGAATTCGGAGTATATGTTACAGCCTATATAAACAAATAATTGCTATTGCGTCTACTGTCCGCTGAGTGACAAATCCGGCGAGTAGTCCGGATTTCCGTAGGCCCTTATCTCAAAAATAACGATGAAAAACCCAGCCAAAGAACGACCAATGGCTGGGTTTGGATTTCATTACTGCCTGTTCAAAATCAAACCTCTGGGACTCTCTTAATCCCGGTTTGCATCGCAGACGTATGCTTGTCTGCGCAGTGCTTCTTTATGCTGTTTCTCCAAGGCAGCGCACCCAATTTCCACGGCGTCTTCCGGGTTCACGACAAACAGGCCGTCATCATCGCCTACGATCAGATCCCCCGGATGTATGCTTACTCCGCATACGCTTATGGTCGTGTTTACTTCGCCTTGCAGCTCAAGGGACCTTGTTGTCAGCGCGCTGATTCCTCTCGAATAGACAGGAAACCCAAGCCCAGTGATCGCGCGGACATCTGTGACGCAGCCGGACACAATTACGCCGGCGGCTTTCTTGGCCATTGCCGCATAGGTCCTGAATTCTCCCCAGCATGCCCGATGGTCATCGCCTGACATATCGACGACAAGAATATCGTTAGGCTGCACCAGCTTGAGCGCATGGCTAATTGCAGCAGAATCAATGTGCGGAATACGAACCGTAACTGCATTGCCGACCATTTGAATCGGCCGATAAAGCGGCTGCAGGCTGTTAAGGAAACCAAAATCGGTGAAATGGCCAATAGTCGAAGGACTGATCTCCCGGTACATGTCCAGCAGCTCCGGTGTTACTCCCTGTACTCTCGGCTGAATGCGGAACAGAGGCTTCACGCTCCTTTACGTTTAATTAATTATACGATTATTCATTTAGCAGCTTTTAAAAGGATTTGGCGCGGTTCCCTGTCCATACGGCATACTTCCCGCCACCTTGGGATGATGCTTCACAAGCGGACGTATCAGCTGTTTCCACGGCCAGGTCTCACTCGCAAATAAACCTTCTTCCAATACAAGTCTGACGTCATCCGGCAAGTCAGCTTGGAGCATCGCCTGCTCCAAGCATGCCCGAAGCTGAGCCCATAACCGTTCCTCTTGTATGCCGTAACAGCGGGATACACTTTCGAGGATTGCATAGCTGTTAACGTGGATGCCCAGCATTTGAAAAAACGAAAGCAAGCTGTACGGTGTCTTATGATAGAGAGAATCGGGAGTACCCGGTCTCAGCCGATACTCGGGATCTTCCAGTCCGTTAGCATGCAGCCACGGAACGTGCAGGCGCAATGCATCATGATCACGCAGCAGCAGTCCTTCAATTTGCCCGTTTTTCAAGATTAGGATCACATTCTGCCCATGCGCTTCAGGCATCATGCCGAGCTTGAACAACCGGAAACAAATTTCAAAGTAAGGCAGCAAAGCCGCGCTGAATAACCGCAGGACAGATGATTCACTTACCGCCGATCCTGTTATGCGCAGCCATTCGTCAAACAAATGGCCTTTCTTCCCGTCATCGTAAACCGCCAGGGATGACATCGGCATGAAACGGACATGCTCGTCTGCCGTTAATTCAGCAGGGTATTGTCTGACCATAGCGGACAAATGCCGCGGGGGATCGGCGAATAAGTCCCTGTTTTCAGGCAGATAGGCCCACCACAGCGTCTCATCGCACAAATACAGCTGTTCTTTTAGAACGGGGTCCCGCTCTAAAGCCTGTCTCATTAATCGTTCCGCACGCTGTCCGTTCATCAGCTTAATCGCCGACAGGTAACGAAGACCTCCCAGGGATTGGATCCCGAGCGGGATCTTGATATGCACATTCCCTCCATGATCAGACATCAATGACCGCAAGGAAGAAGAGGCATAGAATGTCCCCGTTTCAACGTTCAAGGGGATACAAATTCCATCTTGAAATTCCGAATGCAGCTGCTTCGGCAGTACAGCGGCCATTTGCCAAGGATGAACGGGAATAGGCATATACACCTCCGTACTCAGCCCCCTGATGAGCATTTCCTCGTGAACAAGATTTTGCTGTTCCTCGCCAAGCAGCAGCTTCATTGGAGATAAAGCCTCTATTTCAGCCGGCTTGTCCCTCTCTTGCGAACCGGTTTCATCCAAGCCGCTCACCAGATACTGTCGGTTCACCGCCATCCAATTCAGTTTAATCGGTTGGCTGAATTCTGCTGTATAGCGGCGGTATTCTTCCTCTGTGAAGCCTAGCTTGACCTTGGAGACGGGATGGAACGGCCGGTCGCGGAATGCCGCTTTCCGCTCCAATTCGAGGAAAGAAGCCGCTTGCGGTAATTCCAGAATTCCAGCCGCCGGCTGCTTATTCTCAAGAGACCATACCAGCTGCTGCACAGCCAAATTGAGCATATTCAGCAATCGGTCAGCTCCATCCGGGTCGATTGTAACTGGATCATCCGCATACCCGAGAATGATATGCCGCATCAGCTCAAGCGGTCCAAGCTCCGTCAGCTTGATCTGCTGATCCTCAAGCCGCGCCTCGTAAATACCCCCGGATGATTCATAGCGGTACGGCTGAAGAAATGCAGGATAGACAGGAAAAACAATTATCGACTCTTGAGCCGAATCCAGCTCCCAATGATAGAATTTGGAATGATCCGAATAATGAAGCTGCCGGTCTGCCGCAGCCGCCGCAGCATCTCGCTCAACCATTCTCTTCCATTCGGTTTGAGAGAGAAGCTTCACCCCGTCAAGCTCAATAAGCAGATTCTCCGCAAGCAGCGCATTGACCAGATCTTCCAGGACACGGTGCTGCACATCAATAATGGATGATCCGGCCATATTCTCGTTAGTGGTATCTACCTTTATCATCCTTTTGCTCCTTCATCTAACCGGTAATAATAGAGAGGGTTGGGCACTGATTTGGGTTCGACTTCGATGTCCTTCCACAGCCGCCTTCTCGCTAACTGCTCGATTCGAATGGTTTCGGAGAATAGATCATACCTTTCAAAATTAGCAGCATGCTGCGGATGCTTGTGCTGATAGTCGTAGATAACCCCGGCTATCATTGTCCAAAAACCCGTTTCTTCCATGCCGTACTGCTCATTTAAGAACATCCCCAGCTCGCTCATGCAGACAAAGAAAAACGCGCTGTGCACAAAGTCTGTTACGGCCGATAGATCATCTGTTTGCATAAAGGAATGGCGATTGAGCGCACGATGGTGGGCAGGCTCAAGATGAAGATCGGGACAAGTCTCCGGCTGCGGCAGATGTTCACGGGAGAACCGGAGTCCATCGTGGAAGTCCTTTATCGCCAGGCGTGCGGGATGACCGTCTTTGTGGATAAGGACTAAATTCTGGGCATGGGACTCCATCGCTAGACCGTGAGCATACAGCATATGAATGATAGGGTTCACCGTAATTTCCAGCAGCCGGCGTGTCCAGGCTTCCAATCCATGCTTGCGGACCCACGGTTCAATAAACGGCTGCCCGTCTCCAGCCATACTGCTGAGCGCGCTGAATGGAAGGGCCCGCTCCTCTTCGCTTAAATAGGAGTGAAGGCTTCGCCTCCATATCATGCCTAAGCTTCCATGCGCGGCTACCTGCATCGTAGACGGGAGCTTCTCGTATGCGTAAGAGATTCCGGCGAATTCAGCCAATAGAATAAAACCCAGCTCGCGGGCAGTGTCGTCATTCTGGATTAAGGACAGCAGCCAATCCGAAACCAGAGGTGCGTTCCTTACGGTATGCTTCGCTAATATTCGCTTCGTTGAGGTGTTAAGGATATTCAGCGACAGCTTCATATAGGGTTTGGCTTTGTTCGAGCGGTTAGTCCAGCTGCGTATGGACTGCTGAGCGCGGTATACATCCGTGCCTCTGCCGAGAAGGACGATTGTCTGATCAGCCAGCTGGCGATGAAAGCTTATTAGAATCATGTGCTCCCACTGCCAGGGATGCACGGGCATGAACCAGTAATCACCGGCATTCAAGCCTTTTTCCGCGAGAGAAGAAAGATACTGCTGATTGGTATGGCTTCCAAGCTCCTGTTGAATAAAAGTGAGATAATCTTCTCCATTTGCCAGTGCGAGGTGGCTGTGGGATTTGGAAATTGCCAGCCAGACCGGTCTTAGACCGGCTTTGAATTCCGGCCCGTATTGTGCATTTTCCTGTAAGCTGAACCCGATTCTCGATTTATAGCAAGGGTGGTAAGGATGGCCGTCCAGTTCAGCTTCTATGTCGTCATAATCGCGCTGGATCTCTGATGAAGAAGCAGCGGACTTCAACTGCTGGGCCTGCACATCTTTTGCCAGTGTATTCTCAAGCTCCTCAAGCAGCCTTATCAAAGCTTCATTCTTCTGAACCTGGCCGAGCACCTCCTCAACGAAGGAGGTCAAAGCCGCCGCAGACGGAGCTTCATCTCCCGCTTTGCGGCTAACCGTTCCCCGCTCAAGACGGAAGCGGCCAAAGCTGAATTTACGTTTCGCATGAAAATGGTATTGAACGGGTTGTCCTTCGTTTGTTTGACCCGGAAGAACCAGCTGACCTGCAAAGTCACGGGCTGCGGGAAGTCCTTGATGAGGAACGACAATCTCTTCGTAGAGAACCGCTTCGATCAACTGGCATAGGACCCTCTGCTCCACTTGGGCATAAACATCGGATGGATAAGCAGCGCTCCAATCCTTTTCTTCTGTCTGCTGCACGGGTTCTAATGTCTTCATTCCAACCTCTCCTATCCATTCATAATTTCTGCTGTGTCACGACTGCGTTTGATTTCAGGAAATATCGTAACTTTCATCCAAACATTGTTCAGCAGCAGAAGCACAGCGGAGCCAATAAAGATCATCGGCAGGCCGAATTGAGATGAAACAACCCCCATTGCGGTCGACCCTACCATGCCTCCAAAAAACACAGCGCAATTGACATAGCTGTAGGTTCGGCTCTCCATTCCTTCCGGCGCATAATGACGAATGAGCGCGTTAATCGAAGGCATCATCCCGCCAAGGCATGCTCCGGTCAATAAACGCAGCACGATTAACTGCCACAATTCCTGGACAAAAGCTTGTGGAATCGAGCACAGAACCGCACCGGATACCGCACCGAGTAAAACATAATGAGAGCCAAACTTATCTCCTAATTTGCCAAGCTGTGGAGCGGCGATCATGTTGCCTACTCCCATCGCAGCTGCGGTAATTCCGGCTAACAAGACCAGGTTATCCTGACTTGGAGCCAATTCCTGGACATATAGCGGAATAAAAGGCAAGGTGCCCACCATCGCCGATCGGATAATGGATGCCGTTACGAATAGAGGCGCAATCGGCTTCCTGGATACGATTGTTTTCATATCCTGCATAAACGCTGACTTGTCTTTCCGTTCTTTTATCTCAAATTTCTCTTTCACCAGGAAAATGACAATCATCGAGGCCAGAAGAATACTTAATCCGGTATAGAGGAATACCGCGCTAAACCCGAACCAGTCAGCCATGAGTCCTCCTAATAAAGGGCCGCACATCGTGCCTGCCACAGCTCCGGAGTGCAGGATGCCCAGCGCATAACCGCTCCGCTCTTTGGGCGTGTTCGTAGCAATTAAAGCGATCGCAGCCGGACCAAAGCCTGCCATCATTCCATTTAGCAAACGCAGCAGCAGCAATTGAACCGGGCTCGTGGCAAAGCTCATCAGCGTGATGGTGACAGCCATCCCGAGGCCCGAACGGACGAGCATGAGCTTACGTCCATACCGGTCCGCCAGCTTCCCCCATAGGGGTGAGAAAAGAAAAGCCGTCAGCAGGTTGGAGCCAAAAATCAACCCTGTCCATAACCGGACTTCCCCGGGATCGGTAAGTCCTAATTCCTGCAAATATAGCGGTAAAAACGGGGTGATGCAGCTCGTTGAGGCCATGGCCAGAAACTGCCCCACGTATAAAATGAATAGGTTTCGTTTCCACTTTTCCACCGTGAAGATCCATTCCCTTCTTCTTGTAAGACCGCTGCAGCTATCGAGAAAACGGAGCATTCCAATTCTGCATCACGATTTCACCTTCGGGCAGGCTGAACAGTACTCTCTAATGGAGGAGACTTCATAATAGAAGCAGCAGGTCTTCCGGATGCGAGCTGAAGAAGGAGTAGAAGAATCTGTTTTTGCGGTACCGAAGAACGTTGCCAACGGATTTTCCTTCTCCCCGAATAGCGCGGCAGGAGCCTGGCGTACCAGGTATTCGTAATCATCCTGCGCACGGCTGCGGGACTGCGCTTCACTGTCTGCCCGCTCAGCGATTCGTTTCTCGTACAGCGAGTAGACGCGGACAGCCGTATTTTCCCATAGAATAGCCATTGGGATATTGGCGGCTTGAGAAAGGGTTCGCAATACCGGTGCAAGATTGTCCGCGAAAAGCCCGTTGATTAAGCCTTGACGCCACTCCGCTCTATTCCCGGCCGTGGGCACGGTAACCTGTAAATCTGCCAAGCTTAGACCGGCTGCTCCAAGCTGTCCTTCCGGTGCTACCAGATGGCAATTCTTGAGCGATAAATCCAGGCCTTTGTCAAACACTGTCATTGCATACAAGCTGGGAGCAGCGGCTAGGAACGCATATCGCTTTGCGAACTGGGATGCCGTAATCATTCTGGATGGGGAGCCTAGAGCGCCCGTCAGCCTATCCAGATATGCCGCGCATTTGGCCTCATCCACCAAATCTGCCATCGAAATGGAAGACGCTTGTTGAAGCCGTGAATGGGTTGAAATAGGGTAACTTTGGGTCAGGTATGCCAGCTCTTCGGGTTTAAGCCCGGTCTTCTCTGTCATGAGTGCTCCCCCTTAATGGGGTTAGGAATATGAACGTACCAGGGGGTCTCTCCCCTTGATAGAAAGCAGCTTGTAAAATTCGCTTTTGCCGGCAGATAATCAAGCAGCAATAAATCGTCGATGTAGGCCAGCAATCGAGCGCCGGCTCTTGTTTTTTCCTGTTCAAGCAGCTGCCGGACAACGCTCCAGCAGTGTTCCTCGCCTTCTTGGCGATAAACGGCAAGCGTGTGGATAAGCGAACCCAGATGATTCACGAAATAATAATATTTCGTCCGGTGCCAAGCTTCAGATTCTTCATAGAGAACCGGGCTTTGATCGCTGATCAGCGTATGAATCCACCCCGCTTCGGCTGCTTTAATACGGTCGATGCTGACGCCTTCGAGATCGCGCACATACCAGCAGTCCGGCAGTCCATTCTTCATGGACAGCAGCGAATTCTGCAAATGTGCTTCAAAGCTGATGCCCTTCCCGGCCAATATCCGGAGGAGAGGCAGCATTGAGATTTTCAAATACTTGTCCAGCCAGTGCAATAAATCTGGCAGCCGTCCCTGATTGCTTTGCCTGATTACCTGAATGAGCTTAGGCTCTTCTTCTCCAGGGTAGCTCTCCAGCAGCGATGCCATTACAAATGTACTTGCTTGCGGCACGGTTATCGGCCGGTATAAAACGGCAAAGCTCGAGGACCAATCCTCCGAATGGGTTGCGAACCGGACGCTGCTGCTGCCTGTTTCAGAAAGGATTTGAAAATAATCCGTGTTTAGATCGTTCTTAATCCGATGAATCACTTTTGCCGCGTCCAGGGTCCGCTGTAATTGCTCCGGTGTATTCTCGCGCACCAGGTTGGTGATCCGAACATGAAGCGGCAGTTTGTATCCGTACCCTCCCACCGGCTCCCATACCGTTCTTACCGATGAAGTCGGATATACGGCGGGACCCAATAATCCCAAATCGATCATTGCTGACTGATCCATCATCGCTTGTACCTCCGGCAGCTGCATCACATAATTGGCCTGCCAGGGATGCATAGGAATCAGGGCAAACTCGCGTAAGTTTCCATCGAATTGATTCTCCGCATACGCGGCAGCGTGAGAAGGCAGCGCTTGCGCTGCCCCGTCAAGCCAATCTTCGCTGATGTACTCCTTGCGGATGGCCATATAATGTAATTGAAAGGAAGCGCCCATCTCCGGGCTGTATGTCTCCAGATCCCCATCAGCAAAGCCTTCCGAGCATTTCGGATAGGGATGAAACGGATGACCGTAATAGAGGGACTGTTCCGAACGGATGAAGTCCAGCCTCTTATCCGCTTGAGCCTCTCTGCTGCTAAAGTAATGTTCGATATATCTGCTCATTTTGCCGATACTGTTCTCGATGCGCGCTTTCATGATCGTTAGGTGAGCCTCGCGCTGATCTGATGCCTGCCGCTGGCTCATCTCTTCCAAGAGCAATCCGATTATGCCATGACTATCTATGCTCGGGAGTGATCCAGGTGCAATGATTTCGTGGAAAGCAGCTCCATAGGTATGCTGCCCGATTAGCGAGTAGTAGGTCATCGCACCCAAAATGGTTTTCCCGATCGATGGAAGATTAACAACGAACATTTCTCCTTGCCCTGGAAGTGAATAGGCTTCCGCGGACTTTTCAACCCGGGGATCGGTTATGCCGATTTCTCTGAGATAGCTATTCAGCAATGCGCGTATTGTCGCTTTCTCCGCAAGCTCCACACTTCTCACCGAATTGAAATCCTTTGTTTGCTGCTGCAGCATTCGTCTCACTCACTCCTTCTCCTGCCGGCTTCATTATCGCTTCGGCTCATCTGCCCCTTTAGGTCAAGGCGCGCTCTCCTGCTTGTAAATTCGCGCAGGCTGCATGGACCGCTTCACTGAATATCCCCACAATATCATCGATTTGTTGTTCCGTTATGATAAGTGGCGGCAAGAAACGCATCACGGCCGAATGCCTGCCGCCAACCTCCAGAATCAGTCCCCTCCGGAGACATTCCTGCTGGATACAGCTTGCCAATAACGAATAAGCCTTGTAATGCCCTAATTGATCGGGCTCCTCATTGGCATTGACGATCTCGACGCCTATCATTAATCCACGGCCGCGGACATCTCCGATTAACTTTACTTTGTTTTTAATCCATTTAATTGATCCCTAAGACGTTTGCCCAGCTGCTCCGCTCGTTCAGCGATGCTGTTTTCCTTCATATACTTCAGCGTTGCAAGTCCAGCCGCCATAGCCATTTGATTGCCCCGGAACGTTCCGATATGAGCGCCGGGCTTCCATGTATCGAGCTTTTCATGGTAAATCACAACGGACAGCGGCAAGCTTCCGCCAATGGCCTTCGACAGGACCAGTACGTCCGGGATAATGCCGGCATGTTCGAAAGCGAACATTTTACCTGTCCGGCCAAATCCCGTTTGAACCTCATCGATGATCAGCGGAATATTGCGCTCCTGGGTGATTCTGCGCATTTCCTGCATCCATTCAACCGGTGCAGGGATGGAACCCCCCTCCCCCTGCACGGCTTCAACGATCATGCCGCAAGGTGATACGATGCCGCTTTCCGGATCATTCAGCAGATTCTCAATATAGCGGCTGCTGATCTTATGTGTCTCCTTCCCGCCGATACCGAATGGGCAGCGGTAGGCATACGGATACGGAAGGAAGTGGACATCCGGGATTAATCCGTTGATCTTCTCCTTCTGCCCAAGCGTTCCGCTTAGACTCATCGCCGCATGTGTTGATCCATGGTAACCGCCTTGAAACGATAGTATGCTGCGGTTGCCTGTGGCTGTTTTGACAAGCTTAATCGCCGCTTCTATCGCATCCCCGCCCGTCGGCCCGCAAAACTGAATGCGTGCATGCTTCGCAAACTCCTCAGGCAAGCTTGCAAATAATTGTTCGACGAACTCCTCCTTCAGCGGCGTCGTCAAGTCTAGCGTATGCAGCGGCCGCTTGTTATCGAGCAGCGTTCTTATTGCATCAATGACAACAGGGTGATTATGCCCTAAGGCCAGGGTTCCGGCTCCGGCAAGACAATCGTAATAGACTTTGCCGTCCATATCTTTGATATGAATGCCTTCCGCTTCTTGAATCGCAATCGGAATACGTCTTGGATACGATCTCGCACTCGATTCCCTTGCTGCCTGACTTTCAAGATAGCGCTCGTTTTTGGACTTTAAAGTAGTTGAGACATTCACGGTATCCTTCCTCCTCCGGAATAGTACTAGATTTTTAACATTTATTGATAATGATTATCATTATCATAATCTAGTATTCAGAATATCAATAACCCCGGATCGGGTAAATTCTCCAATCGGATAATCTCGCCTATCCGATTGGATTATGTTTGTCTCCCATAAATGCTCCCCCTTCCATCATCTGCTTCAATACATAGATAAAATCCGCTCCCGACGCATCGATCTCCAATGCTTTTTTCATATTCTGAATATGTTTTTTTACCGTATTCACGCTCACGAACAGATCAGCGGCAATTCTCGTGATCGAGTAGTGATTGCATAACAGTTCGGCAATTTGCCGCTGCCTCTCGCTTAACGCATTCCTGATCCCCGCTTTGCCGCTGTCCTTCTCATCGGGCTTCGTCACCGCTCCCGGGCTGCGAAGTGAACCTTCGTACTCCAGGGTTACTTTCACGTATTCATTAATCTCCAGACGCATCACTTGATCGACAACGATCTGATGCAGTTCAGCAAGCTTTGCGCGATCCAAATCATCAGTTGAACTGGAATCGATCGTTAGCCGTATGTTGGTTTCGGCCATGCTCTCTCCTCGCCCTTCTGCAATAATCATTTTTGAAAAAGGAAAAAGGGAGGGGCTTATGCCTCAAGCTGCTCCCTCCCCATGATGATATTCTATTTCGTTTTATAACAGCGCTTTTGCGATTTCATCTACAACCAGATTGATAGCAATAGGCCCGTAATAACCGATCCACAACGTCGTGTTGAAGGTATCCACCTGATTCGCTTTAACAGCGCTCAGACCTTTCCATATGGACGTTTTCTGGAACTCATCCGTAAGCTCCGCATTCGAGTCATCTTTTAATAGAAAGAGATGATCCGCATTTAATTCGGGTAACACCTCAAGTGAGATAGACTTGCTTGTATTCTCGGCATCGACTGCCATTTTCGGAGCTGTAAGACCCAGATCCTTATATAGGATCTCAGCTGTACGATGAGACGTCGTATGCAGCCTGACCATCTTATCCCGCGGGCGAAGCAGGGCGACAGTCTGCCCTTTCAGCTTGCCAACCAGTGCTGCTTTCAAATCGGTAACCTTTTTATCGTAATCATCCAGCACCTTCTGCGCTTCTTGTTCCTTATCGACAATTTGCCCGACCGTAAGAAGCGTCGTCCGCCAATCTTCATTTCTATCGAGCATTATCGTCGGTGCAATCTTCACCAGCTTGTCATAGATTTTGTCCTGAAATTCCGTGCAAATAATCAGATCCGGAGCAGCCGCAACAATGGCTTCTACATTTGGCTCATCCTTGGTCCCGAGCACCTTCACATCAACTAGCTTATCCGCCAGATATTCCGGGAACTGCGTTTTATCGGTGGTTGCGATAACACTGCCTATCGGCTGTTCGCCCAGCACCATCATTTGGTCGATATACTGGGGGTCCAAAACGGCAATTTTCTCCGGCGTTTGTTCCAGCACCAGATCACCTTTAAGATGCTTAATCGTGCGTGGTTTGCTGCTTTCTGCTGCTACCTCCCCTTTGGCATTGTTTGCCTGACCGGTATCCGCCGTCTGTGCATTCACACTATTGGTTGACGAACCTCCTGAGTTGGTGTTTGTCCCTGTTGTACCCGAGCAAGCGCTTAGCATCAAGGCAAGACTGAGCACCAAGCTGATTGCTAATGCTGCTTTTGAACTTCTGTACATATGTATAGCCCCTCCAGATTTGTATTGATAATGATTATCATCATCAATAACACTATATCTTCTTGATCTTCCGGCAGCAATGGGCAATCGCGACAGACGGGATGGATTATGGCGACTATCAGCTGTTTGTCTTGCCTGTTCCTTGTATAAGCTGGGCGAAACACCTATGTATTTTTTAAACATCCGGCTGAAGTAGTAGCTGTCCGTGTACCCGATAGCCTCCGCAATTTCCTTTAACGGAAAATCCGTATCCTGCAGCAATGTCTTGGCTTTGTCCAGCCTCACCTGGATCAGATACTCCATCGGACCGCTGCCTAGCATCGCTTTGAACTGCCGCTGCAGCTGGCGCTCGCTGCTGTCCAGCAGAGCAGCCAAAGCCTTCAGCGTAATCGGCTCAGCATAATGCTCTTGTATATATCGGGCTGCCTGATTCACCAGACTAGGCCTCTTCGTTTCACACCCCTGCTGCTGCAGCTGAAGCAGCAGCTCATAAACAAATTGATGGAATAGGGCTTTGACATGCAAGGGTTCCAAATTCCCGCTTTGCTGCCACTTCTGATACATCTGCTCTATTCTCATGAAGAGCGGGATCGGATAATGCGGTGCCAGGCCATACTGCTCCTGGAATGGATTGCTTGATTGCTGCAGTCGCGCCAATTCCCGGAAGTTTGGCATTGCAATGACGGCTTTATAAAATACCAGATAATACTCAAATGGCTCCGAAACCTGTTCAATATCCAGAAAAGCCCCTTTATCGGCGTGGCAGACATAACAATTGTCCGCCTCAAATTCTATGTTATCCAGCAGCACCCGCGCCTTGCCGCGTGTGCTGAACAGGAATACGCTGGCCGGAAGCTGATAGGCGCTCAAATTTTCCCCGGGATGAAGAGCAGCACGCCGTACGTCTAGCACTCTTAAAGCCGCATAATTCCAAAGTAAGAGATGATGCTGAATGGACAACTCCTATCTACCTCCAATCTATCTATTTAAGTTTATTATATTGATAACGATTATCAATATCAATTAAAAAATAAGTCAATCCCGCCCCAGCCCTGCATGAATTTCCAATCCACAAAGCTGAGCGCGATCGTAGCCGGAATCGGGAGCAGCACCAGAATAAATACGCCAATAAGCATCGGGCTGACGAACAGCCAGCCAAAGAGCGTCTCACCGCTTTGCAGCGATCGCGCTTTTTTCGGCTTAACGAAGCTGCTGTCTACAGCCATCCGTGATGAAGTCTCCATGATAAGCACCTCGAATTCCTTTAGTTGAGAGTTAGTGGTGAAGTAGTTCTTATTATAGAGAAAACCGGAGTGTCCGCTATGACGGTATTTTGATCTTTTTCACGATTAAATTGACCTTTTTCAAGTTATTCTGCTAAATGGCCCCTCGCTGAGCTCCGCTCCGGACAACCATAAGTATGCAAGGAAGCGAAATTGGGATTTGTGATCCCTGTATGACAATCTCCATCCACGCGGATGGAATCTCCGCTTCCCGCTGTCTACAATGACTTTTTGAGCTTCATCGCCGCCATGAATTCTCCCGGACTCCGCAGAGGTGTCCTTGTCCTCCTGCATTTTTTGTGCCAAGCTGTTATTAGGCAGGACCAGCATCTGAGACATGATCAGGTTCTATTCATCCATATACTGCGGGGGTTGAGCAAATCCATGAAAGCTAACAGCTCGGGGACGTTTGGTTTTCGGTTTTCCGATTCTCCCCATCTTGCGTTGTGCAGCCTTTTTGCTGTGGGTCACGAATACATACGGGATGCGGCATACTTCTGGGACGGTTTGACGAGAACGGACGGCCCTCTCCTTCTTTTTCAATATACAGTGAAGGGAGAAGGCGTATTTGAATCAGAACACAAGATCCATCGAATGGATGCGCAAAAAGCGTTTCTTACTGAAATCCCTAGTGATCACCGATATTACTTTCCAAGCAGCGGTTCGCATTGGGAGTTCTACTTTCTCTTGTTCCGTCCCCGCCTCGTTTTACCCAATTGGGAGGAAGCCAAGTCCAAACTCGGATCAACGCCTTATCTTCCTGCAGGCAGCAGACCGGTCAAGCTTTTAAAGGATATTGTTATCGAGGCCAGTGCCGGACGAATTTCAGACCCCTACTTGGCATCATCTTTTGTCTATCAATTCATATCGGAGTTATGCCGCTTCTCAAGCTCCAACCAGCGCAATCGGGAGGGATGGCCGGAGAAGATCAGGCTTGCGGCACTTTATATTGAATCCCAATACGCAAGTATGGTGAGCTTAGACCAATTAGCTGACGAACTTCGTCTGTCTAAATATCATTTATTGCGGACCTTTTCCACAACCGTCGGTATGACGCCAAATGATTATCTGAATCGGATCCGAACGGAACGGGCTATGGATTTACTCCGCCAAACGGACTGGAGCATCGAACAAATCGCAGCACAAGTAGGATACTCAAGCGGCAGTTATTTCATTAAGGTATTTCGAAGATTTACGGGGCAGACACCGGGCGCATTTCGTTCAGGGAGCGACCAGTTGGTATATAACCGGTTGTTTTTTGATTGACATAACAGCAATTTTGTACAATTGACCCATCCATATTACTATGGATTTCATAAGCTATAAGACGATAATATAAATGCATGAAAGCAATTTAATTCAATTCACTATGGAGGAATCTTTCATGCTGCACAAGACGTATGCGCCTACCCCGCCTATGGGATGGAACAGTTGGGATTGTTACGGAGCCGCGGTAACGGAGAAAGAAATCCGGTGCAATGCTGAATATATGGCCGAACACCTGGCTTCTTACGGCTGGGAATATGTAGTTGTAGATATTCAATGGTACGAGCCAGGAGCGAATTCGTCCCATTACCGGCCATTCGTACCTTTGGAAACCGATGAATTTTCCCGTCTCATTCCGGCGGTGAACCGGTTCCCTTCAGCGGCAGATGGAAAAGGGTTCCGTCCTCTATCCGACTATGTTCATAGTCTGGGGCTTAAATTCGGTATTCACATCATGCGCGGTATTCCGCGGCAAGCCGTTCACAATAATACTCCGATAAAGGGTTCAGCAGCCACCGCGCGTGATATTGCGCACACGAACTCGATTTGTCCATGGAATACGGATATGTACGGGGTGGATGCTTCAAAAGAAGGAGCCCAGGCTTACTATCATTCTCTCTTTGAACTTTACGCGGAGTGGGGCGTGGACTTTGTAAAGGTGGATGATATTGCGGCTTCGAGGCTTTATGACACTCATACTTCAGAAATCGAACTCATCAGGAACGCCATAGACAACTGCGGACGCCCGATGGTGTTAAGTCTTTCGCCTGGTCCGGCTCCTGTCGATTATGCGGATTTCTTGCAAGACAACGCGAATATGTGGCGAATGACTGACGACTTTTGGGATTTATGGCCGCTTCTCCTTGATATGTTTGATCGATGCGACAAATGGCAAGGACGCCCGGGTCCAGGCTGCTGGCCGGACTGCGACATGCTTCCGCTCGGACATATCGGAATCCGGTCCGTTGATGGAGGAGGCGCCGACAGATGGACACGTTTCACGCGAGAAGAGCAAATTACCATGATGACGCTTTGGACGATTTTCCGTTCTCCCCTTATGTTCGGCGGCGAACTTCGGGATAACGACGAATGGACCCTCTCACTTCTTACGAATAAGGACGTTCTCGAGATGCACCGGAATAGTTCAGGAGCAAGGCAGATTATGCGGGAAGACGGCAAGGTTGTCTGGTCGGCCGACGGGACAGACGGTGTTAAATATGCAGCGCTGTTTAATACGGGAGATTCGGCAAGTCATGTATCGGTCACGTTGGAGCAGATGGATCTTCAAGGGGCGGCCGCCTGCAAGGAATTATGGACGGGAAGTAAGACAGAGCCCTTACAAGATACATTGAGTGCCCATATTCCAGCCCACGGCGCTGTTCTTTACCGGATCGAATTATTATAGCGCACCGCGCAACCAGTCCGCTGGATTGGCTGCCTAAGGAATGCAATAAAGCTCTTGTCATCGTCCGATGACAAGAGCTTTATTGCATTCAACAGAAAGCCGATACATGGAGGAACCGGATACAAAGCCGCTTCGGTAATACTTCAGGAACGCCATCGAACAATTAGAATGACATCGTTCTGCGTATTATCGTCAATCCGCCTCAATCAAAGCGTCTTTGCCGTCCAATCGCCATGAAGCTGCGGAACTGGGAGCTGAAGAGTGTGCGCTGCATGCGCCAGATAGGCGTTCTCCCAATTAGAACGATCGTTTCAATTTTCCTAAATTATTCCAATGTTTCAGCATCAACGGAACCTTCAACATATCCATATATAAATTCATTGTTTGTTTTCCCCTTCGTCTGAACAAACTCAATTTTAAAATCCGCTGATCGTAATCTCCCTCTCAGAAGCGTCCCCTTCCTAATTACAGAGAAAATCTTATCCATATATTCCCCGATGCATAATAAACTTATGCAGGAATATAGACAGGTCTATTGGTTTCAACAAAGCTTCCCGAAAGGTTCAAGGACAGCCTCGGGAGCCGAATCCCGAGCGTTATTCCGTTCATAATGAGGACTAAGAATTTAGTCAAGCATGCACACATATTCTGTAACAGCACAACTTAAGACTAATTCCGTTTTTTACGTGAAGGTATGTTGAAAAAGGGGATGGTGTAAGGTTGAGAGGGAGTTCTATTATTAGGCCGGGGTATTTTTCCGTTCGAGGTACTGCGGATCAAATGCGTCCTGTATACGATCGATATAATGAACAGATCATTCATAATCGCTTGCCTATAAATTTCGTTTTCATCGGCGAATCCATTACCCAATTTTGGGATGTGCAAACCTATTTCGGCGGAAGGAAAAATACGATCGTTAATCGCGGGATTTCGGGGGATATGACCTTCTTTATGTTAAAACGTTTTCCGGCCGACGTCCTTCAATTGAAGCCGAAGTATGTTCATATCATGGGCGGCACTAACAACACCTGGAGGATGGGTGCATTCGATCCACAGGAGAGGAAATCTCCGAATCAAATCTATTTCGAAACCGTTTCAGATATCGGTACTATGGTCCGTGAAGCCAAAAAATACGGCATTATCCCGATTATCGGCTCAAACTTGCCCACCGGCAAAGGAATCCCGTGTTTTGAATCCCAACCTCTTCTTTACTGCCGGGATACCAGTACGGACCTTCGAAATGAACTGCTCTTCCAGATAAACCATGGCACGAGGCAGCTTGCCGTCTATGAGACGGCTATTTACGTAGACTATCATTCCTACATGACGGATCGTGACGGTAGAACATTACGCCCCGAATTGGCCGATGATGGGCTGCATCCCAATGTGCTTGGCTATAACATCATGGCTGAAGTACTATACAAAACGTTGGCAGCTGCAGGAGTCGAAATAGGAACGCTTTAATAGAAACTGATATCCCTCCTGATCAGGTAGTCCCGCTTCCGCCGTTCCCTTGATTGCCAATGCGGTTAAACGGCGTATTGAACCGGTTGTTGTTACCCGTATTGAACGCACCGGCTCCGCCATGCTGAGTGGTTGTCGTGCTGCTCGCGTTATTATTGCTGTTAAAGTTTCTCGTGTTCGTATTCTGACTACTGAATGGGTCAATGACTGCGAAGTCTCCGACGTTAAAGGAAGCTGATCCATTCATGGTTGTGACATTGATATTGTTAATAGTGTTATTTGATGAACGGCGGACATTTGCCATGATATTCAGTCCTTTCGTTAAGCGTTGAATCTATTATTCTACTAGATTATGTCCTTTATCTTAAAAGGAGATTGATTTTCACAAAATAGGCTTGATTCTTCAATTATATGAGAGTGACTAGTAAAGAGAGGCAGTGACGCCTTATTCCAGAAACGTGGACACCTTCGGAACGACTTCATGACTAACAACTGAAGCAAGATCAACAATATTCAAACCCTCGTCACAATTATTGTGAAAAAAATCACATACATTCCTGAGAATCGTTTATAATACCCTTATAAGCTTTAATAACTAAAAGTACCTACATCACCGCTGAGAGGGATGGGATCTTTATGGCTCCTAATGAAGACTACAAACGGATTGCCAAACAAGAGAAGAGGCTTATCATTCTATGTATCGTGGTAGCAGCCATCATGCTGCTGTCTTTATCCAAGTACTTATTCAGGTAATACCTTTAAGCGCATCCTTTATTGTACGGCGCACATACTAATTTTCAGGGAGGGAAACTTCATGCTACTAAGCAGCTACGATCCAGTCATGTACAGCCGGATGTTAACCGGGCTAACGCTCGCTTTTCACATTATATTCGCCACGATCGGGGTAGGCGTTCCGCTTATGATTGCACTTGCCGAGTGGATCGGGATTAGACGAAATGATGAACATTACTTACTTATGGCACGCAGATGGGCCCGCGGCTTCGTCATTACAGTTGCTGTAGGTGTCGTAACGGGCACCGCTATCGGTCTCCAGCTAAGCCTATTATGGCCCAGCTTTATGAAGGTGGCCGGTCAATCAATCGCTATTCCGCTTTTCATGGAGACGTTCGCATTCTTCTTCGAAGCTATTTTCCTCGGCATCTATTTGTACACCTGGGAACGGTTCAAGAGCAAAATGACGCATTTCTGGCTGCTCATTCCTGTGGTTATCGGATCTTCAGCCTCTGCATTCTTCATTACGATCGTCAATGCGTTCATGAATGCTCCAGCTGGCGTGACAGTGAAGGACGGCAAGATCACTGATATTTCACCTTTCGGCGCCATGCTCAGTCCCGCTATGCCAACGAAGGTATCTCATGTTCTGGTTACGGCTTACCTGACCTGCGCGTTCGTGCTTGCAGCCATCTCTGCCTGGTCACTGCTCAAGGGCCGCAATCACGTCTATTATAAAAAAGCGCTTAAGCTCACGATGATCGCCGCCAGTGTATTTCTTCTCTCTAGCGCTATTATCGGGGATTTATCGGGAAAATATCTCGCCAACTATCAGCCTGAGAAGCTGGCCGCTATGGAATGGCACTTTGAGACAACCAAACAAGCGCCGCTCGTGTTCGGCGGTATTCTGACGGATGATAACGAGATCAAATACGGGATCAAAATCCCTTTTGCGCTCAGTATTCTCGCTCACGGACTGCCAAATGCGGAGGTAACGGGGCTTAACGATATACCGGCTGATGAAACCCCGCCGCTCTGGATCCATTATCTGTTTGATCTCAAAATGAGCTTCGTTGCGCTCATGTGCTTGATCGCTCTGGCCTTCTTGTTCGTATTATGGCGCAAACGTTCGCTTGCTTATTCGAACAAGTGGCTGCTCCGCGGTATTATCCTTGCCGCGCCGCTGGCGATGCTGACGATTGAGCACGGATGGATCTTCGCCGAGGTTGGGCGCCAGCCATGGATTCTGCATGGCATTATGAGAACTTCCGAAGGCGCAACCGTATCTGACCATGTCGACACCATGCTTATTGTTTTCGCGCTTCTTTATATCGTATTGGGTTTTACCGCCATTCGTGTACTTACGCGGATGTTCCGTAACAATAAAGCCGAGGATGAAATTGCGGCAAGAGGCATTGAAGGAGGCGGCAAACGATGAGCTATGAGGTTCTGGGCATTACCGTGCTTTGGATTTTCCTATTTGGCTATTTGATCGTAGCCTCCATCGATTTTGGCGCCGGGTTCTTCAGCTATTACAGCACCATAACCGGCAAACGCCATCTGATCAACAACATTATCGAGCGTTATCTCTCTCCTGTATGGGAGGTAACGAATGTGTTTCTTGTCTTCTTCTTCGTCGGATTTGTCGGCTTCTTCCCTGATACGGCCTATTACTACGGAACGGCGCTGCTGCTTCCAGGCAGCGTAGCCATTATCCTGCTTGCCATCAGGGGCTCGTATTATGCCTTCAGCAACTACGGAATCAAGAAAGACAGCCGCTTCTATTTGTTCCTCTACGGAGCGAGCGGGCTTCTCATTCCAGCTTCGCTCTCGACGGTCATGACGATCTCGGAGGGCGGCTATATCGAGGTCGACGATAACGGTCATGTAAGTTTCCTTTTCAGCAAGCTGTTTACGAGCACGTACTCATGGACGGTCGTCCTGCTCGCCTTGGTGAGCGTGCTCTACATCTCAGCCATGTTTCTCTGCTACTACGCGAATCGTGCCAATGATCGCGGCGCCTTCGAGGTGGTTCGCAAATACGCGATCGCTTGGAGCGGACCGACCATACTCAGCAGCCTGCTGGTCTTCTTCGCCATCCGGGGACATAATGCGGATCACTTTCAGCGGATGGAGCAATTTGCTTGGATGTTCGTGCTCTCCTTCGCGTGCTTCATCGTCGCGATCTATCTGGTGTGGACGCGCAAACGGCTCGGGCTGTCTTTCATCTTCGTCATGCTGCAGTTCGGCTTCGCATTCTTCGGCTACGGAGCCGGACATTTACCTTTTATCCTGTACCCTTACTTAACGATTCATGATAATTTCACAAGCGAGCCGATGGCAATTGCATTGATTTCGGTCTTCTTGCTTGGTTTGCTGCTGCTCATTCCCTCTCTTTACCTGCTTATGCGGCTGTTCCTGTTCGATGCCAAATACGTGCAGGGCAAAAGGGGCAAGTAATGAGATTACTTTAAGGAAGAAGGGGATTCATCTATGGAGGATTTTCTAATATTCGCGGCGCCTTTTCTCGTCTTGGCCTGTGCAATCGGCTTCCTGTTCTGGTTGGGTGGACGTAAGAAGAGCAGCAACGAGGATATGTATTCCTAAATCATAATAATCGAGCAGATCGCTGCATGATCTGACCTGCATTAGCTCACGATAATAGGGGCGTGCATTATTGTCCAATCGAAGGTTCAACCGTCAGGTTGATGGAAAAGGAGTGTCCTTTCTATGACATCGTCAAAGAATCGTCGGGAGAGCGCATGGAAGAGCCGCAAGGAAAATCAACAGCCGCATGGAGAAGTGAAGTCTCTCGCCGAGCTCTCCGATGAAGGAAGCTCCGGTGTGGCGGGCTATCAGCATCAGCAATTGAAGAATAAAGACTGACCCGGGCCCGCGCTGCCGGCAAAAAAAAGAAGGGGCTGTCCCAAAAGCCATAGGCTTTAGGGGCAGCCCCTTTCAATGTTTTAAAATCTGTAAAAAA
>NZ_JBHSOW010000103.1:0-50628 GCF_042656405.1 Paenibacillus solisilvae
GATTGAATACCGGTGCGCGCTGGCAGCATAGCTTTTTTCTAATGTCTACTTGACAGGGGTATGACCACAAGAGGTTCGGCTTTTCTGTATCCTACAGCTTCGGTTTTGGCAGCTGGATTCTAAAGGGGTAAGTTCTTCTATGCCTCAGTAACGAGTGAATAATCAAACACCTGCACTTGGTTTCTTCCGAGCATCTTCGCCTTATATTGCCGAAATAAGGGAGAAAACATTACGGAATATCTAATCGATCCGATGAACTTCGAACAACCGGGCCATCTTCGTATCCGGAAAGTGAACCTCTAACAGACCTTCTTCGGCATTCCAATTCCACTCGCAGGCATGCGATGCCCCCGGATAAGCGCAGCGGACAGCAGCCTGAAGACCCTTCAAATGTGCAAGGGGAAGCTTAATGTTTGCGGTATCTCCGGCAATACGCCATACAGCCAAATAATTGCGGTCATGATGGCGTAAGCCAAGGCTGATCCAATCATCCTGCTGCTTGGGCAGTCCGATCGGCCAATACGGATAGGCCTCACGAATGCTGCTGCGAATGGTTTTGTAGTAATCCAATGCTTCCTTAACGAGTTCCCTGCGCCTAGGATGGAGCTCTGCCAGGTGCCCGCTTTGATGCACGCGGAGCAGCAAGGCGTTTACCATGTTAAAGATAACCTCTTCATCATCACCCTCACGAAGCGGGTAAGACCACACAGCGGATTGCTCGGGGGTCAGCGCAGCCGGAGAACCCGCCGCAATAGCCGCATACTTGACGTAATTCTCCTGATCGCTTGTCGATTGAATGCTGTGGCGGCTGAGCATCGCATAGTCCATTCGCATTCCGCCGCTGGAGCAGTTCTCAATCACGAGCTGAGGGTATCGCGCAAACACCTCATCCAGCCAATTCAAATAGGCCCGGTTGTGCTGCAGCAAGCCGTCGCCATAGCTATCGGCATCGGTTTCGGTACCGATTCCTGCATTGATGTTATAGTCCATCTTGATGTAGCCAACCCCGTAATCTTCGACCAGGCGGCGAATGACTTCATTTGCATGATGAATGACTTTCGGATTCCGGTAGTCCAGCTGGTAACGGCTGCGGTCCTTGACCCGCTTCCCATGGCGCATGAAGAACCAGCTGTCATCCGTCTCTGCAAGCTTAGGGCTTTGAATGCCCATTACTTCAAGCTCCAGCCATAAGCCGGGGATCATTCCTTTATCGCGGATATAATCAAGAACAAGCTTGATGCCGCCGGGGAACCTTTCTTCCGAAGGCAGCCATTCGCCTACACCGTCCCACCACTCACCGGGAGCATACCAGCCCGCATCGATGCAGAAATATTCGCAACCGACCTCCGCCGCAGCGTCAATGAGCGGAAGCAGCTTCGCCGTAGTCGGGGAACCCCACAGACAATTCATGTAATCATTAAAAATAACACGCAGCAGCTCGTTATCTTCATTGGGCCTGCGGATGATCCGGCGATACCGGGTAAGCTGTTCGATCGCTTGCTCAAACCCGCCTTCTACGGATCCGACCGCAGCCGGAACGGATGTGAATGACTCGCCCGGCTGGAGCTTCAGCCACCAGTGATTGTCTTGCTCGGTCGGCCCGCTTATAAGCACAGTCAACAAATCCGACTGCTCCATGATCTCCCAATGCCAGGAGCCGTTGTGCTCGATTTGCCAGAATAAGCTGGTCCCTGACTCTTCATTCTCCAGCACCGCCATCGGAATATGCTCCGCTGCGGACCATGATCCCGTATTGCTGCAGGAAACCCGCTTCGATCCGCGGTCAATCAGATGCGACATCCCGAGCTCGGGCAGCTTGTACGATCTCCACTGCAGCTCGCTTTGCCAGCCATTGTGAGCGAGGAACAGCTTCATCTTGTCATCCCGGTCCTGCTTGCCTTCCTTATCCAGTCCGGTCAATGCCAGTGACGACACATACTCTACCTCGGCATCCGCCGTACCTTCATTCTTCAGCACAGCCCAGCAGCGAACGGTCTGCACCCCCTCATAGAACTGAAAGTGCTGCACGGCAAGCAGCCCTGTCTCTTCATCCCGCAGGCTAAGCTCCAGCTTGCGGCCGGCCTCATTGCGCGTATCCTGATGTCCGCCATATACCATCCGCAAGCCCGGATAGGAAGCACGGTGTGTCCGCCCGTGATATTCCGCGCGGTCCTCCCCGGTTAACTGCAGCTCCATCAAACGAAAGCCCGGTTTCTGCTTATTCTGAATATCCGCAGATACCAACGGTTTCGGGCTAAAATGAAGAAATAAGACATCCCCGCTTTCTGTAATCTCGAATGTAAGGTGAAGCCCATTTTCCACGATTTCTATTCGATTACTCATAACACGCTCACGCCTTTCTGATAAATTCATACAGGTTCTCACCCTTATTACAAAACTTAACCCAGCACTTCGAAAGTGCCGGGTTAAGAAACTGACTATAATTGAAGCTTACTGCGCAGATCCGAATTGAACCCAGGCTTTCTGAATTTCGTCGATCGCTTGATCCTTCGTTTTGCTGCCGCCGATGTAGGCCTGCATCAACTCACCGAATTTTTGGTGGAACGTATCAAGAGAATAGTTTACGGTCAGATCTCCGGATTTTTCCGTCTTCAAGATCTCTTCCATTTGCTTGGGCATATCCAGGTCAGGAAGCGGAGCATCCTTGATTGGAGGAATGACCTTCGCTACAGCCGAGAACCAGTTCTTGCCGTAATCGGACGTGTACAGCCAGTTGAAGAATGCGATTGTTTCTTTGGCTACTTTGGAATCTTTATTGATACGCAGCGCTTGGTCAGCGCCTGTAACAATTTGAGCCTGCTCCGGTTTGTCGCTGACCGGGTAGCCTGCAATACCGATTTGAATATCCGGCGTGATTTTTTTGATGGCTTCTTCGTCCCATGCGCCTTTACCGGTCATGAATGCAGCTTTGCCAAGTGCGAAGTCGCTTACCTCTGCATTGCTGTCGCGTTCAAGCGGTTTGTCCGTACCGTGCTTCACGGTCGTATCGATGAAGTTGAAGAAGTTAGTGGACAGTAAAGGGTGATCCTTAAAGGTTGTCTTGCCCGCGATGAACTGGTCAACCAGTTCCTTCGGCGTTATGCTTGCATCTGCTGCAGCTGCGTTCACGAAGTGCTGGAAGATATGCTTCCAAACCCACCACTCTTTATAGGCATTGGCGAATGGCGTGATTCCTTTTGCCTCCAGCTTCTTGATGGCGTCATCCAGCTGTGCGGTTGTTTTCGGCGCTTCTGTAATGCCGGCATCAGCAAGCAATTTCTTGTTGTAGATCAAAGACATCAAATTTCCTTTGAGCGGGAAGCCCAGCACTTTACCATCCGAAGAGGTCATGTTGACTTTAACGGCATCCGTCATGGCAGCCGCAAGCGGCTCATTGGTAAGATCAGCGCTGTACTCGGCGAAAGTATCGATATCTCCGCCTGCAGTCGTTTGGAATACATCCGGCGTACTGCCGGCAGCGATTTTCGATTTGAGCACGGTGTTATAGTCAGCCTGCATAATTTCAAGGTTAATCGTTACGTTCGGCTTTACTTTTTTGTACTCTGCAATGTATGCATTGAAAGCATCCGTGTATTCAGGAGAGGCGGTGAACATATTGATTGTAACGGGTCCGCCGGCAGCATCCCCTGCGCCGTTTCCAGCGTTATTGGCCGTATTGTCCTTACTGCCGCAAGCAGCCAGAATACTAATTATCAGTACGAGGCTCAAAGGCACTGCCAGAACTCTTTTGAACATTGTATTGCCCCCATTTCCTTTTGTTTGTTGTTCATGTTGCCTATTCTAAAGAAAAACCGGGAGGATAAGAATGTACATAAGTGAAGAGTTAAGGGTAAAAAAGTGGAGACATCCGGCCCGTTCACTTTTTGCCCCTTCCGCTGCCTGCGCGGTACTCTGAGGGCGACATAGCGTAGTAGTTGCGGAATGCCTTGCTGAAATAATTCTTGTCCTTGTAGCCAAGCATCTCGGAAATATCCTGAATTTTCAGGCTTGGATCATCGAGCAGACCCTTGGCCTTGTCCATCCTGACCTTCTGTACATATTCGTGAATGCCGAAGCTGAACTGCTGCTTGAACAGCTTCATTAAGTATTCCCTGCTCAGAAAGTATTTGTCCGCAAACATTGAAATTTTGATATCTTCAAAGTAATGATTATCGATATAAGTCTTAATGTCCTCGATAGCAAAGGGTTGATTCGCTGTTTGCGACTTTCTTATCAGGCCGCTGTAATAGTCCAATATGCCCTGAAGCAGCTGTTCGAATTGTTCCAGTGAGGCGAAGTCTGTTGAAAGACCGACCAAGCGCAGCCCTTGTTCCTCTCTCACCGGCAGCTGCTCCGATGCCACTCCAAGCTCAAGGGCCATATCACTCAGCAAAATAACAAACTCATGGATGGTCCGGTCAGCCTCGCCGATGCTAAGCCGTTCCGACGACTTCCAGTGGTTCACGTACTCGCTGAGAATACTCTTCGCGTTCTGAACGCTGCCGCTCTCAAGGGCGCTCCGCATCCTCGGAAGCCTGCTCATGAGAGACTGGTTATCCCTGAAGGCTGCAGGTTTATCCGGTATCCCCCTTACCGCAGCGCCTTTAAGCTTCAACAGGTCGATCCCGTTGACCGCTGCTTTGGCCGATTCATAAGACGATGCGATCTCCAGCGCATCTGTGCAGGAAGGTCCGACGCCTATCGTCACCAGAATGCCGAATAAATCATGCAGCGTAACGGCTACTTTATTCATTTGGCGGATGGCGCGGTTTGCGATATCTTCCGGATAACCGCCCTGGATGGTCAAGATGGATATCATCTCCCGTTCCCGCTTCGGACTTGCGAAGCTGAAAGCGCCGAAATGATCGCCGGCAATCTCATTAATGACATTGGCCAATGCAAAATGCAGTAAATCGATATCCTCATGAAACCGGCTCTTTCGAATCTCCTCCAGATTGAGCACCCTCATGGCAACAGCCGTGAAACGGTTATCCGGATCATCGGCCCCGATCAGTGCCAGAAATGCTTCATTGCTCTGGCTTTTGATGCTCCTCTCGATAAGGGAGAGATAAACCTTCTCTCTCAGCCTTGGCAGGGACATGTTCAGCGTGATATTGCGGTTAATAAACTCGCTTTCCTTCTTCCGCTTGGCATCGAGCACATCTATAGCCTTGCGCAGGGACGAATTGAGATCGGTGCGGTTAACCGGCTTGAGCAGATAGTCGACGACCTTCGAGCGGATCGCCTGCCTCGTATAATCAAAATCATTGTAGCCGCTGATCACAATCGTCAGCAGATCAGGATAATCACGCTCAATGATCTGCAGCAGCTCCATTCCGTTCATCTCCGGCATTTTCATATCGATCATCGCCAGATCCACCTTATGAGCGGCCAGCATTTCAAGTCCGATCCTGCCATCAGTCGCTTCCAGCACCTCTTCGACGCCCAGACCCTTCCAATCGCCTAATATACGGATCGCTTCACGCAATGGCTCTTCATCATCGATAATAAGTACTTTATACATGGCCTGCACCTCCTCGCGGTAGTAACATTTCCATCTCCGTCCCCGTATGATCCGTTCGTATGACCAGCTCCGCAGCTTCCCCATAGAGAAGCTTAAGCCGCGTATTCAGATTCACGAGACCGATACTCTCATCCCCGCTTTCCCGGTCTTCCCATTCATGCAGAAACGATTGCCTCACCTGCTCCAGTCTCTCCTCAGTAAAGCCAGGCCCATTGTCCCGTACAGAGATGACCGCATGGGATTCGCTTAAGCTTGCCCTAATATCAATCGTAATTGTGCTGGACACCTTCTCAAGCGCATGCTTGATCGAATTTTCCACCAGCGTCTGGATCGACAGCTTCGGAATTTCCAGCTCCATCAGCGACTCATCCCAGGCATACGCAGCCTGAAGCCGGCTGCCGAACCGCGCTTTCTGCAGGGACAGGTAGTTCTCGATATGCTTTAATTCCGCCCGCGCCTGCACGATGTCTTTGCCGCTGATGCAGTATCGTAGAGTCAACGCCAGCGCATCAACCATATCCGCAATATCATAACGTTCGTTCTTTAATGCTTTAGTCGATATCGCCTGCAGCGCATTGTATAAGAAATGGGGGTTGATTTCCGCCTCCAGCGCCTTCAGAATCGCATTTTTCTCCACCAGCTTCATTTTGTACCGTTCGTTGATCAAATCATTGGTTCTTCTGACCATTAGGTTGAAGTGGCGGGATATATAAGCGATCTCATCCCTTCCCTTTACCTCCGCCTCCGCATCAAACTTGCCTCCGCTAAAGCGGTTCATCTGATAAGAAAGCTTCTTGAGCGGCATCGTAATGGCATTGGAGAAATAAGTGACCGCGATAACGGATAAGATCAGGAATAAAAGCCCTATCGAGAAGTTAATATTCCGGGTCTTCGTGGCTGCTTTATACAGCTGTGTATAAGGGATCGGCTTTACCAGCTTCCACCCCTCCTGCTCCGCTGTGTCGGATACGACCAGATACTTCTGCCCTTGCTCCGACCAGGTTAAGGTTAACGGGCCAGGCCCGTCTTTATTTAGCTTGTCCATTAATCCAGCCGCCTGCGCCTGCTTGTAGAAGGTCAGGTCATCGGCATAAAAAGGTTCATTATCCGGGCTTAGAAACAACAGATGCTGCCCGCCGTCGAATGGAATGTCCTTGATGATTTCATCTCTGACCGAGGGAGCAAAGTAAAAGGACAGGACAGCCTGAGGCTGCCTGGTCACAATCGAGCGCAGCACCCGGTGATAAGCCATGAAGCTCTTGTCCGTTTTTACCGGATAACCGGGATCTGATCCAGGCAGGAGAAAGGATTGGTACGAACGATTCGATGGGCTTGCCATCGCTTTCTTATACCAGGGTAAGGCGGGAATTGCGGGCTCATTGCCGATCCGGACGTTGATATTATAATTCTCCTTGGTCAGGGCGTAGTACTTGCGCTCCTTTACCACGTACAGGTAGATGGCATTGAGATCATTGCGCGAATAATAAAGCTCACGCAGGTAATTCTCCAGATACATCTTGGATGCGTAATCCTCAGATTCATGCAGGATGGCATAAGTAATTTCGTCATACCGGATTTGCGGCAGCGACAGCTTCTCCATCCCTTTCAAATAATCCTCCAAATTCTGATTCACGAGCAGCAGGTTGTTCGACGTGCTAGCAATACTGTTCCTGACCGATTCCTTCTGAAGAATCTGATACGAGATGAAGGTTAGTGAGGCGACGACGAGGATAATAATCGAGGTAAACAGCAAAATTAGCTTGTTGACCAGTCTTCTTGACACACGCTCTAGTACCGCAGACAACCCTTTTCTCATGTTATGCAGGATGGCGTTCAGCTTCCCTTCCGCTCCATATTCCGTTCACCTTTTTACCCCTAACTGTTTTGTTAAATCCATTTTGGCGTCAGCAGGGCTGTTTTATAATACACATTATAGCTAAAACGGATTTGTTGTATAGGTGGGTATTATTCAACCAACTTACAGACTGAGACGAAATGAGGGTCTTCAATGTTTAAATCATTCGGAAGAAAATGGAGCGAGAAAATTGAGTTTGGCATTTTCACCCTGCCAGTATTAATTTGTATCGCCGTAGCGTTCTATATCCCGTTCGCGATGACGATCCGCTATTCCATGACCAAATGGAACGGCATTTCCAAGCACCCGAAATTTGTCGGGCTTGATAATTTCAAACAAATTTTTATGGGCGATGCGAACTTCACCAGCTCCGCGTGGTTTACCGTTAAATACGCGATTTTGTACATTGTCCTGGTGAATGTGCTGGCCATCCTGCTGGCCATCGTACTCGATATGAAGCTGAAGACATCCTCCTGGCTGCGGGCGGCTTTCTTCGTCCCTTATATTCTCAGCCTCGTCATTGTCGGATTTATTTGGAAATTCATCTTCATGCAGGGCTTCGAATCGCTTGGCGCCAGCACAGGCTGGGGTATATTTAGTCTCAGCTGGCTCGGAGAGTCGAAGCTGGCTTTTATTTCCATCCTGCTTGTTTCGATTTGGCAGTCCATCGGTTTCTATCTGGTGATCTATATCGCCGGCTTGCAGTCGATACCGGATGATTTGAAGGAAGCCGCCACCGTTGACGGCGCCGGCGCAGTACGCCGTTTCTTCAGCATCACGCTTCCGCTGCTTGCGCCATCGATTACGATTTCGGTATTTATGGCATTAACGAACTCCATTAAAGTATTCGACGTGATCTTGTCGCTTACCGGCGGCGGTCCGGGCGGCACAACGTACAGTATCGCTTACGACATCTATAGAGACACCTTCCAGAACAACCTGTACGGCTATGGAACGGCAAAAGCGCTCATTTTGTTCGTCGCGGTTCTAGTCGTTACACTCGTGCAGCTCACGATCTTCAAACGCAGGGAGGTTGAAGCCTAATGAAAAAGGATCGCCAATTCCATGCTGGACGAGTCGCTCTTGAGATCATTATGGTGCTCCTCTCACTCGTCTTCCTGTACCCGTTGTTCCTGGCTATTATTAACTCGCTGAAGAGCTTCGGGGAAGTCATGACTGATGTTGTCGCACTGCCGAAACATCTCGTATTCACAAACTATTCGTACGTCTGGTCGTTCATCAACTATCCGAAGCTGTTTCTTAACAACTTCATCATTACAACAGTGGGACTGGCGGGGATCGTTCTCGTGTCCTCTATCGCAGCCTATAAGCTGGCCAGAACAAAAACAAAGTGGAGCGGACTTATCTATTTGCTCGTTATTATGCCGATGCTTATTCCGTTCCAATCCATTATGTTAACGGTTCTCCAGCTGGCCAAAGATCTGAATTTGTCTGAAAGCACATGGGGACTCGGCATTCTCTACTGGGGCTTCGGCGCTCCGCTGGCCGTATTCATCTATCACGGCTTCGTGAAGGGCATTCCGAAGGAAATTGACGAAAGCGCAACGATTGACGGGGCTTCGGGCTTCAGACTGTTCTTCCTGGTTATATTCCCGCTGCTCAAATCCGTTACGACGACAATCGTCATCATTGATGTGATGTGGATTTGGAACGACTTCCTGCTGCCGCTGCTCATGGTTAACGGTTCGCCCGACACCAAGACATTGACGCTCGCAGCCTACACCTTTGTCGGTCAATACACATCAGACTGGCAGTATGCAATGACCGCCATGGTTATGGCTGTGCTTCCATCCATCGTAGTCTTCATCTTCTTGCAGAAATACATCGTTAAAGGGGTCGTAGCCGGTGCCGTAAAAGGTTAAGAGCGTTTAAGCTTGATGGCATAACATATGAAGGAGCCGGTCACCAGGGTGGTGACCGGCTCCTTCGATTACTACCGAAGTTTATTTCAGCTTACTTTCTTCCGTAATCCGCTTTAATTTCGCCCCATTGCTTCGTTTGCCACTTCACCACTTTGTTGCTGTATGTATTCGTCTGGAGCCACTTTACCGCGCGGTCTACGAGCTCCCAGATTTCAGCCGTTGATTCATCTCTTACGAGGGTGGAGGATACGGCTTTCTGCTTGACCCACTTGAGCGCATTGACAGAATCGCTGTACACGGTCTTATTGCTGCCCTGCTTCTTCAAGTAAGCGAGGCCGTGCACAATGGCCAGAAACTCGCCCAGGTTATTCGTGCCTTTGCGAATCGGTCCGACAGCGAAGATCACTTCCCCCGTCTGGGTGTCCACGCCCTTGTATTCCACCGGTCCCGGATTGCCGCTCGTGCCCACGTCAACGGAGATGCTGTTGTAATCGATCTCTTCGCCTGCCCCAGCTCCCTCCGCCTTGGCGGATTTCTGCGTTGATTTGCTGCCGCCGCCCTGTCCCCAATGCTTCTTCCAGCCTGCACGATACGCTTCCTCTGCTGCTGCCTTTGTTTCAAAGGATTTATACTTGGCATCGTCAAATTGATTGATTTGCTTCTGGCAATCCGGCCAGGCCGCGTAAACGCCGGGCTTTCTTCCTGCCCATACCACGTAAAATTTTTGATTTGCCATCTATGCAGCACCAGCCTATTCCTGAAATTAAGTAAACCTCTGGATCTTCCGATTCCGCTATTATAGCATGAAATTGCAGGACAAGCGTTGGTCTCCCAAAGCAATACAACAGCCTCAAAAGCCGTCCTCAGCACGGCTTCGTTCCGGGTGAGGACGGCTTTTTGGATAGCCAACTAAGATGTGCAAGCGTTCGCTAATGCCTCGCAGAAGAAATACGATTCGAATTGTAGACATCCGAATACTTTTTCTTCGTCTTCTCCCAAACATCCGCATATTCCGGATTTCTCTTGAACTGGGCGAGCGCGTACGAGCAGGAAGGGATGATTCTCCGCCCCTTCTCCCTGGCTTCTTCAACGACGTAATCAAGCAGCTGTTTGCCCAGATTGCGTCCCCGGTACCTGGGATCTAAGAACGTGTGGTCGATCACCCAGGTATCGACATCAACAAGCTTATACGTAATCTCACCTACCGTACCGCCTACGCCGATGAGTATATAGCTGTTTCCCTGCTTCTCCGCCACAAGCTCTTCTTGTATTTCCGTTTCTTTGGCCTCACTCATGGTTCCTGCACCTCCTGAAGGTTACTTTGAAAGCCTAACCCTCATTACCCCAAGCGGGAGATTTTGATGCAGGATTGCTAAGGGCCTAATTCCTCTTTCTTAATATGGTCGGTCTTCAGCTCTGCGCGCCGGAGGGCAATCTTGACCTTCACGGTGACGGGCGCTTTCGCGAACAGCTCATTCCAGTCAGCGGCAACAGGCTTGAATTGTTTAAAATGCCACCGGTACAGCTGCTCGCCGAAGCCGAATATGTCAACGCCGAATTTGTGCTGGACATTCTGAATAACCGCAGTCATCTGCTGCTTCACATAGCTCTCTGTTAACTCTTCCAGATGCTGATACCCGGATACTTCGGTCAAATGCTCCGCCATGTCAACACCGCCAATGATACCTTCTCCATTAATGGATAACTTGATACGAGGCGTACCTTTAATCATGGAAACCTGCATATGGGCGCGGGTACGGAGCAGCCGAATGGCAGCATACTTTTCTTTATCCTCAAGCGGTACGGATACGGTCGTGGCCTTCAACTGGTTGCTTGCCATCATTACCATGCGGCTTTCATCGGTATTAAGAAATCCAAGCAGCACATCTCCCCGAAAGACAGCTGTTCCTGATATTTCAACGAGAGACTTGGGAGTAACGGTTTGTATACTCTTCGTATCCATTCCCTTATCCGCTTTACCCTTTATCGTAACCGCTCCCATGATAAGCTCTCTCCCTTCAGCGAGAAGGCCTTGGTTGAAATCGAATAACCGGCTGGCGGGTACCCCTCCCCAAGCATCGCGGTAGCTTTCAATCTGTGACTGGATTTTGAGCGAAGAATAAGAGCCCCTGGGGAAAAGGATCTTCATGACACCCGAAGCATGAGCGGCTTGGCAAATCAAAATCAAGACATCCTCTCTCACATACCTCGAGCGCTGAATCGAATCCATATACTGCGAGATTCCTAACCTGGCCAGCCGCTCGTCAAACACAATAATCCGGGCATGAGAGATGACAAGCTGCCGATCCAGTTTTTCGTTCAACCGAAACAGGATCTCAGCAAGCGTGTTCCCTTCCATCGCCTGCACAATGGAAGGCGCAACTCCCTTTCCCGGCTGATGCGCCTGCGCTTCGCTCGCATTCATGATTTCCACCGTCGCCTTTAGCTTTCCCTTATGTCCTGGCTCAATAGCAATACCAGTAATAAGGGAAGCTTTATTCAGCTCCATGAGATCCCAGCACCCTGCCAATGTAACACTTGTCACAGCTACGCTAATTGCAAGAAGAAACCTTACCCATCTACTCATGGCGCTCCTCCTCTTTCACAGGGCTGGATGAATCGGCAGACGAAGCAAGGATCGGGAAACGCAGCAGCGCATCCTTCTGTCCAGCCTTGCGAAATGGAGAGAATGGGGATAGATAAGGCACGCCGAAGGATTCCAGCCTCGCCAAATGAATCAAGAGGAAGACGGTACCTATGATAACGCCGAACAAGCCTAGGATGGAAGCCAGAATAATGAATCCGAAACGCATCAGCCGGACATTAGCCCCAAACGTATACACAGGAGCAACGAAGCCCGATATGGCCGTCAGCGAGACTACAATGACATTAATATTCGATATAATGCCGGCTTGAACAGCTGCTTCCCCTAGTACCAAAGCACCCACAATGGATATCGCCTGCCCCACTACCCGGGGCATCCGGGTCCCCGCTTCCCGCAAAATATCGAAGGTGATCTCCATCGCCAGAATTTCGATAACTGCCGGAAAAGGCACCCCCTCCCTCTGCGCTGCTATGCTGGTCAGCAAGGCGGTTGGAATCAATTCCTGCTGGTAGCTGGTTACCGCTACATAAAGTGATGGAATGTATAAGGAGAACAGAAAAGCAAGATACCTCAGCATTCGTGTAAAGGTACCGAAGGCGAACCACTGGTAGTAATCTTCCGGGGATTTGAAGAAATCATTCATAACCGCCGGAACTGCCAGCACAAACGGACTTCCGTTCACGATGACGGCTATTCTTCTCTCCAGAAGGAGGGCGCAGATGGCGTCAGGCCGCTCGCTATTATAACTTAGGGGAAATAACGAGAACGGGGAAGAACTGATCATCTCTTCCAAGCTGCCCGAATCGAACAGGCTCTTCACCTTATTGGAGGATAGACAGCGCTTCACCTTTCGAAGCACCTTATCATCCACTTGGCCCTCAATATAGGCCGCATACACATCGGTACCCGATTGTGCGCCTAAGGTATATTTGTCGAACCGAAGATGCTCATTAGCCAGCCGACGGCGGATTAAACTCATGTTCGTTTGAGCAGACTCCGTGAATCCTTCTTTAGGCCCCCGAACCACAGTCTGTGTGGTCGGTTCATCAACCGATCTTGAAATCAGTTCCATGACGTCCAGTATAAGCATGGATGTGACGCCATGGATCCATAACCCTGCTTTTCCGGCCGTTAAATGTTTGGGAAGCGCTTGGATATCGGACAGAAATTCACCCGATAGGCCTCCATAACACTTTTCCTTCAAATATTGAAGCCGGTTGACGCCATCTTGTTCCCCTTCGCCTTGGCGCAGCAAAGAAAGCGGTTTGATGACATTCTCCATCATGAACGTGACGCTCGTCATCGTCTTGAGGTAACACAGCAGACCTTCCTCGGCGCCAATTAGGACAGTGACCAATGCAAGATCCTCAGTGCCGCCAAAAGCATCATGCAGATGAGACTTAACCTGCTCCATCGATTGAATTGGAATCGGCACCGCTGTCTGTTTGTTTGATATCGTCATGCTTGTCCCCCCTTTTTCCTCTACGAATCCAAATGATAATCCCTGTAAGCAGCGGAAGAAGGAGTTGGAAGGGAATATGCAGGATATACATGACATAATGAAGCCCTTCCTGTCCATGCTCGGCAAAATTATGCGTGATCATAATGGACATCGCCCCTATGATCAGAGCCAGGGGGAAAATGTAGCTATGACTGCTCGACCGGAATACAGATGAAACACCCTTCGCACCTGCGTATAGAAACACGGCGCATTTCAGCAATACTCCAAAAATAATAATTATCGCTACAAGCGCGTCCATACGGGTAATGATATCCGCGATATCAATCAGCCTTGCAGCATCCAGCAGCGGAAATGCGGAGTATTCCCCGTACTGCATACCGAGCGTACAGATCTGAAGAAGATCAGAGAGGGTAAGAACAGCACATGCGGTCACCAGTGCAGCTATGCCCGCTTTGCGAAACTGAGCACGGCCGCCCATGCTGGAATAAAACACGAGGAAAACAATTATTTCTCCATAGGGAAACCAAAGCGAGCTTGTGAAGCTGGCTTTAATAATAGGAGCAGCACCCTGAGATAGAATCGGCAGCACACGTTCCATATCAATGGACCCGCTCATTGCGAGGAATAGCCCCAGCGTACAAAAGAACAGTATCACTAAGCCTACGATTACCTCCGACAACCGGCCTAAGACCTTAATCCCTCCTGTCCCGGCATAAGCGACAAGACAGACAAACAGCACGACAAGAATATGGGGAGGGGTGCTTCGCAGCAGTGTAGTCATGACCAGCTCTATCATATCTCTTACATTACGTGCAGCAATATAAAGGAAGTAAATGGCGTAACCGAGCACGAACAGCTTGCCAAGGTAACGTCCCCAAGCATTCACCAGCAGGGAATACAGTCCGGTATGGGTAGAATCCGCCGAAAACAATAAGGTATACATCAAGAACATCAGAATAGCAGGCACCACGGCGATGATCTCAACCAGCCAGACATCCGGAGCAAGGCGCGGTGTGCCGATGATAATCGCCGTCCCCAGCAGCAGCGCAAGTATGAGGGTAAACGACTGAATTGCCGAGAATTTAGCTTCCATGGTTTCTCCGATTGCGGTGACGCCGTATAATCCGATATCGCCGAATGATAGGGATTGCGAAGGCAGCTGCGAGTATTAAATAGGTTTGCCAGCTATTATAGCCGAATCCCTGCTTGGAGAAGGCCTGCTGCAATGTTTCATGGAAGACGTACATATCCAGTACAGCCAAGAGTAAGGAGCTGAGCAGGACAACCGTCAACAAGCCAATAATCGTCATGTCAGCATCTCTCCCTTCTACATCCCTATGCGTTCCCTATTTTTCTCCATTCCGGCTAGGATTATGTAAAGCTGCGGCAAGTTCCCATGCCATAACGGCAAAAAATAAAGGATAGAGCGATCAGATACCATCTGATTCTCTATCCTTTTCCTTATGATGTGCAGGCAGCTTATTCTTAGGATGGCTGCTCTAGACGAATCGTAAACGCCGCCTGATCGGATGACTGCTCCGCATCCGCAGGAATGAAGTTCCAATACAGCGGCACCATAACCCTTAGACGTTCATATTCGGGAGGATTAAGCTGAAGGCCTTCTATCCGTTGCCCCGTAAAGCGGTAATCTCTCTCCTCGAGCTTGAGGAATTTGATCGCTAATAAACTCTTCAAGCCGCCGATCGTAATGAACGGGAAACTGTAGCCGTGAAGCACGGCCGCCTCTATTGCCGCCCGGTTCTCCTTGGCATAGGTCAGCAGACGCTCCCATTTCACCTCGGGATTGACACGCTCTGCAAGCTCATCTTCGCTTCCTGTCTGAAGAAGCTCCAAGATCTCGGAAGGCGCAAGCCCGTGAGCGAGCAGCCTCTCAAGCTGAAGCGCGTAAAGCTGAGGCAGCTTCACCTGGCTTCCAGCCTCTTCTTCGTTATGGCTGTTCATGCATTTCCCCCTCCATAACCATGTTTCACTGGTACCCTCATCATACGAGATGGCACGCGACGCTGTGATCGCTCCCCACCTTCCGGAATGCCGGTACTTCTTCGCGGCAGCACGCAACGGCAAACGGACAGCGCGTATGAAATTTGCAGCCGGAAGGCGGATTCGCCGGATTCGGCAGTTCCCCGCTCAGTACAATCCGCTCGCGCTTCAGCTTCGGAATCGGGATAGGCACAGCCGACAGCAAAGGGTGCAGCGGATTGCGGAACAGCTCGTCACGCGAGGCTGTCTCCATCATCGAACCTAGATACATCACGCCGATATGCGAGCATAAATGCTCGACAACGCTAAGATCATGGGAGATGAACAGATACGTAAGTCCCCGTGTATCCTGCATCTTGCGGAATAAGTTAATGATCTGCGCTTGAATGGATACATCCAAAGCAGACACAGGCTCGTCCGCGATAATGAGATCCGGATTCAAGACGAGCGCCCGGGCTATACCGACACGCTGCCGCTGACCGCCCGAGAATTCATGAGGGAACCGGTCGATATGATACGATGACAGCCCGCATGCAGCAAGAACCTCTAGTACGCGTTCACGAATCTCACCATGCGGTACGAGCCCATGATCGAGCAGCGCTTCACCGATCGCATCGCCAATTCGCACCCGCGGGTTCAATGAGCTGTACGGATCTTGGAAGATGAGCTGCATCTTCGGGCGCAGACTGCGCAGCTCCTGCGGTGATAATCCATGAAGATTAACGCCCTTAAACTTCACCTCGCCATCCGTCTTATCCGTCAGCCGCAGAATCGTACGGCCTACCGTACTCTTCCCGCTTCCCGATTCGCCGACAAGACCGAAGGTTTCACCTTGCTTAATCGAAAAGCTAATGTCATCAACAGCTTTCACATGACCGACCGTACGGCTGAGCAGACCTGATTTAATCGGAAAATATTTCTTAAGGTGATTAACCTCCAGCAGCGGCTGTGCCCGCTCAGACATGAGCAATCGCCTCCTCATACAGCCAGCATGCGGTCTTCTGCCGGCTGCCGGCCTTCTTCAATGCAGGCTCCGCCGTCCTGCAGATATCCATGCAGTGAGCGCACCGTTCATGGAAGTAGCAGGATGGCTTCAATTCAAGCGGACTTGGCACCTGCCCCGGGATCGAATACAGCTCTTCCTGGCGCTGATTAATAATCGGCTTGGATTTCAGCAAGCCCTGCGTGTAAGGATGCTTCGGATTCTCGAACAGCGCCACAACCTCGCCTTCCTCCACAACCTTGCCCGCATACATAACAATCACATAGTCCGCCATCTCCGCAACGACACCGAGGTCATGCGTGATCAGCAGAATAGACATGTCCGATTCTTCTTTAAACCTGCGCAGCATGTCCAGAATTTGCGCTTGTATCGTGACGTCCAGCGCTGTAGTCGGCTCATCCGCGATAAGCAGCTTCGGGCTGCACGAGATTGCAATGGCGATCATGATGCGCTGCAGCATGCCGCCGCTGAGCTCATGCGGATACGAATCCGCGATTTGCTCCGCACGGGAGATACCCACTTCACTGATAAGCTCAATGGCCCGCTTGCGCGCTGCTTTCCTGCCCAGCTTCTGATGCTCCATAAGCGGCTCCATGATTTGCTCGCCGATCCGCAGCACCGGATTAAGCGAAGTCATCGGCTCTTGGAAGATCATCGCAATCTCATTGCCGCGAAGGGTGCGAAGCTCGCTTCGGCTCAGCTTCAGGAGATCTTCCCCGCCAAACTTGATGCTTCCGCCGGCAACTTGGCCCGCAGGCTCTTCGACCAGCCCCATGACGGACATCGCCGTAATGCTTTTGCCGCTGCCGGATTCTCCAACGATACAGACAATCTCACCCCTGCGGACCTGTATACTAACATCATCAACCGCACGAACGACGCCTTCTTCGGTTGTGAAATGCGTTCTTAAATGCTCGATATCAAGGATATGATTCATGCTTGCATACACCTACCTTTTCTGCTTAGGATCGAGGACATCCCTTAACCCGTCGCCGAAAATATTAATGGCAATAACGGTCGCGAATATGGAGAAGCCAGGCGGAATCCACAGCCATGGCCGTTCTTGGAAGTCGATCATATTATTAGCGGCATCAATCATATTGCCCCATGTCGGTGTCGGCGGCATAACGCCGAGTCCGAAGAAGCTAAGCACCGATTCACTCAGGATCGCCCCGCCAATATTCAGCGTTGCAATGACGATTAGAAGTGGCACTAAATTCGGCAGCAAGTGGTTGAACAGCTTTCTGCGGTCGCGCAGCCCCAGAACAACAGCCGCCTGCATGAACTCCCGCTCACGCAGACTAAGCATCTGGCCCCGTACCATCCGGGCAAGTCCCGGCCATCCGACAATACTCAGCATCAGCATGACGATGTACATGCGGTAATCCGTAGGCACCTTCCACTCGGAGAGCAAAGCCCCGAATATGAACAGCAGCGGAAGACTCGGAATGGTCAGCAGAAGATCGGCAAGACGCATAATGATTTGGTCCACGATTCCCCGGTAATAGCCGGCGATGATACCGAGCAGCGATCCGATGAAGACCGACAGCACCATCGATGCCAGACCTACCGTAAGCGAAATGCGTCCCGCTTGAAGCACGCGCGTCAGCACATCGCGTCCAAGCTTGTCGGTGCCCAGCCAATGCTTCAGGCTCGGCGCCTTATTCATAAGCGCCATATGAATCTTGTTATCGGTGTACGGGGAGAACAGCGGCCCGATGAAGCAGGCCGCGAACATGAACACCACAACTGCGAATCCGCCGACAGCCAGCTTGTTCTTAAGCAGCCGCCGCAGCGACTGCCTCCAAAGCGAGGTGTGAGCCGCAGTTTTCTTAGCAGGGAAAACCTTCGTCTTCGCCGCTTCTCCGTTAATCGTTGACATTCACTTGACCTCCTACAGCCTGACCCGCGGGTCGGCGACATGGTACAGAATGTCCGATACCAGCGTGCCGATGACGGTCAGAATCGCAATAAACAAGGTGAATCCCATCAGCAGCGGGTAATCCCGCAGGGTGAAGGATTGCATATAGAGCTGGCCGATACCCGGCCAGTTGAATATTTTCTCAATAATCAGCGAGCCGCCGAACAAGGCGGGAAGCTCGAAGCCGATTAACGTAATCGCAGGCAGCAGCGCGTTGCGCAGCGCATGCGTGAACAGCACCTTGCGTTCCTTCAGTCCCTTGGCCCGCGCCGTACGGATGTAATCTTGTTTAAGGACATCAATCATATTGCTGCGGAAATAACGGGTTAGCGAGCCCAGCCCAAGCAGAGTCATCACGATGACCGGCAGGAACATATGGTGAATGACTTCCTTCATGTAAGCGAGTCCTGTGGCGCTGCTTCCGGTTGTCAGCATGCCGCCTGGGGGCAGCCACTTCCAATCGACAGCCAGCATTTTGATCAGCAGGAGCCCAATGAAGAACGACGGGATCGACATCGCAGCGAAGAGAGCGATCATCACGATCGTATCGAACCACGAATATTGCTTGTAAGCAGCGATAACACCAATAATCACGGCCAGCAGCCAAGTAAGGAAAGTTGAAACAACCGCCAGCAGGAAGGAGTTCCAGATATATTGGTTAAACAGCGTCAGAACCGGCTTCTGCTGCGCCAAAGAGTAGCCAAAGTCACCGTGAAAGGCATTTTTCATCCAAACGGCGTACCGTTCAATAACCGGTTTATTGAGCCCATAGATTTCACGGAGCTCCGCTTTGCGTTCCGCAGTCAGCTTGATGTTGCCCGTAATAAAGTCGCCCGGCGTTAAGGCGTATAGACAAAAGATTAAAAATGAGGCCGCAAACAAAATGATAACCATATACATGATTCGCTTCGTAATATACGCGCTCATAGCCGACTCCTTAACCTGCCATTCCCTGCCCGGAAGCTCCTGGCAGGGAATGGCTTTGCTTAATTGATCTTTATTTGCTCAGTGTCCAGCTTGGCAGGCTGGAGGAAAGTCCGTTGAACGGGCTGACGCTTAAATTCTGAATCCGGCCATTGTAGGCATAAACACTCTTCTTATAGCTGGTGAAGATGACCGGAAGATCGTCATTGACCAGCGCGTACAGCTCTTTATACACGGCTTTGCGCTCGTCGATATTCGAAGTGGCAAGACCTTTATCGTACAGTTCCTTGAACTTCGGATTATCGTAGCCTTTAATCTCGCCGTCGACGAATGGAAGCAGTCCGTCCGACGGATCCGTAAGCAGCGAGGTCGAGAAGGAAACGAGATCGTAATCCCCGCCCTCAACCTTGGAGACCAGCGCATTGAAATCCGCGAATACTTCAGGCTCGAACTTAATGCCGAGCGCTTCGTAGTTTTCTTTGGCTACCGCGATGAAGATGTCGGTGGTTGCGCTTTTGGAGCCGAGGTAATGAATCGACAGCTGCTTGCCGTCCTTCACGCGGATACCGTCCGCGCCTGCTTTCCAGCCTGCCTCGTCCAGCAGCTGCTTGGCTTTGTCTTGATCAAACTTATAAGGATTGATGCCCTCTTCCGTATACGACCATGAGATCGGAGAAGCAGGGATATTCGCGACTACGCCTGCACCTTGGTTCGCATCGACATAGATGCTTTGGCGGTCCAAGCCGTAGGTGAGCGCTTGACGGACCTTCTTATCCTTCAAGGCCGGGTGCTCCAGGTTCACTTGAAGGTAGCCGTAATTGCTTGGCGTATATGGGAGAAGATTAACGAATCCCAGCCCTTTCAGCTTGTCGATATTCTCCTGCGTTGCACTGAACGAGGCATAATCGACTTCACCGGTCTCCAGATACTGCCAGGTGTCGCCCTCAGCCGTTTTGTAGATAAAATGTTCGGTCTTCGGCTTGCCGTCGAAATAATTCTCGTTAGCAATCATGCGCACTTCCTGGCCGGGGATGAATTTCTCCAGCTTATACGGGCCGTTGCCCAGCGGGCTGCCGCTCAGCTTCTTCATGTATTCCAGCTGGCCCTGCTTGTAATCCTTGCCGTAGTAGGCCTTGGACAGCACATCAGATCCAAACGTGATAAGCGCACTTGCATTCGGCTTCTCCAGCGTAACGGAGATCGTTTGCGGATCGATCACTTTGATCCCTTCAATACTCTTGGCTGTACCGGCTTTGTAGGCTGCGCCGCCTTTAACAAGCAGTGTGTTGACCAGGGAATCGCCATCATACGATTTGTCATGCAGGATGGTCCAAGTGAAGGCAACATCATCCGCGGTTAGCGGCGTACCATCGCTGAATTTCAAGTCTTTACGCAGATGATACGTGTAAGTCAGGTTATCCGCAGTGACCTCCCAGCTCTCCGCGAGCCCCGGAACCGGAATCCCTTTATTATCCACTTTCACAAGCGGGGTATAGAGCAAAGACGATACGTTGCCGTCATAACCGCTTTGTTGGAAGTAAGGGGTGAACGCCCCGCTCGGATCCGTCAAACCGACGATAATGGTATCCGTGCGATTCTTTGCCGTTTCCGGCAGTTTGGACATGTCGCTCGCCTTGACCTCCTCGGTCAGCCCTGGCGCAGCGGCTGCCGGATCGGTTGTACCTGTGTTAGCGGCGTTATTCGCTGCAGGTTGAATCGCTCCTGCTTGGTTCGCGCTGTTGGTGCCGGTATTGCTGCCGCAAGCGGATAATAATAAAGATCCCGCAATAAGGACTGTGGATAGGGTTGCAATGCTTTTCTTCATGTTAAACCTCCTGGAGTGCGCTATTTCTGAATCGTCCCTGCTGTAATTCCGATAAAACCACTCTGATTTATTTGATATCCTTATTATATGAAGGAATATCAGTTCTGTAAAGAGAGAACCTTAAAATATTTCTTTTAGAAGAGAATTGTTATCCAGCTGTACAAAAAAACCACTCCCGCACCGGAATTTTCCCGGTGTGGAAGTGGTTATTCAACCTGCTTCTAGCTAAATGTCCTGCTCGATATAGCTCATGATTCTGTTATGCACCTGCTCCAAAGCGCCAATTCGCAGGCTGTATACGGTCAGCGTTTCGCCTTCGAAGTGCGCATGAAGCAGGCCGGCGCTGCGAAGCTTCGAGATATGATCATGAGTAATCCCCTTGGATAATTCCAAGTGACGAACGATTTCGATGAAGGAGCGCGGACCTCGCCGAAGATATCTTAATATCTTCAGCCTGCTCTTCTCCCCCAAGCTGCGAATCATCCGGTACTCATGCGGAGAGAGAAAGTCTTCGTCTCCGAGATGCATTCTGGCGGCATAATGGCAGATAGTCGCTTTGCCAAAATAACTAATGACATTAACCGGCTGAAAATGATACTGCGGCATGAGGATCACTTGCTCGAGACCGTTCATCGGGGTGAAAAGCAGCCCGTTCGTCGTGTCGTCGATGAGCTCAGGCACCGGTACCGAAGCAAGAGCCTGCTTCCGCCTCTGCGCTTCTTCATTAAGCTGGCTTACAATAGCCGGGTCGATATGCCGAAAATACTGCTCATTCCACTGTTCGAACAGTTCGATGGTCCGATCGCGGAATTCACCCATATGAACAGGGAACTGATTGCTGTAAGGCGACATGATTTCATATAAGTCCCCTGCTGACATCTCTTTCAGCCAAGCCGCGAATTCGGCTGCATCTTCGCCCGGGCACAGATGCACAAGCAGGTAAGTCAGCTTCCAATCGCCGTCAATTTGAATGTGATCCAGCAGCTCGGCCAGTGCAGGCGTCAAGCGCTGACGTACTTCCTTGGCCCATGAAGGAGATAAATCCAGTTTCTTATGTGATTTGCGGCAAACATAAGCATGCAGGCTGCCGATTACTTCGTATAAGGGTTTAAATCTTACATCCAAGCTGTAGTCCACATCGCACGCCCCCCTCTGCCCTCCATTATAGCGCGCAGACTCCGATGTGTTCTAGTTGGATTTTTCCACGGCCCTTATGCGGCAAGGATGCGCGTCACAAACCAGTAGAAGCCGGCCTCTTGAGACCGGCTTCTTATAAGCTTAGCGGAGCTATCGGAACGGCTTCGTGATGGTACGTCCAATATCCTCAATAATGACTCCGACTTCCGTGGCAAATTGTCTCACCGGATGTTTGCTGACCATATCCGCATGGGCGGCTTGAATCTTCTTATTGATCGCCTTATCCGATGTCACATAAATGTTGTAACCCGGAAACTCGCTCTTGAGTGTGCGGGTGACGCGCTTCTCCACTGTCTTCCCATGCTGATTGTTGTTCACATCCAGCCCAACAACGGCTTTATGTTTATCCACGATAACCGTTGCTTTGCTTACTCCTCTCAACCTCTCCGTGCTACTCTCCATCCGTTCCGCTATTCTTAAATGATTCCTGACAATGCTGGTATCCATGTCATCTCTGTTCATATGCGAATTACGAACGGTGATATCCGACAGCAATCTCGACCCTTTCGGAGCGGCCTTCGTCTCAATTCGATTCGCTGCATTTTTGGCTTTCATTTCGGTTTTATCCTCTGCGGTGTCAAGCCTGCAGGCTGTGAGCGAGGAGCCAATCGCAAGCGCCATTATCCATATTGCCGCTGATTTCCAAGGCTTATTCATATTTGACCTCCTCTTTGTGTTCTCTTGATTAGGATGATCCGGCCGGCCGTTTTCATAAGTGGGAAATAGCGGGGTAATGAGAGAAAATGCTAAGGACTAATTTCAATTCTTGGTGGAAAAAATAGTGCTGCTGATATAAAATTCATTAATGCCATGAATTTTCCGACAAACGTAATACAATCCGGAAATCTGCCGCTGCCCGCACATAATGAATGAATGATTGAACCCGGAGGCCTTAACTTAATAATGAAAAAGCTGTTTGTCACGATACCCGCTGCAATTATAGGCGCCTGCCTGTTTGCAACCCAGCTTACACTTGCCCCTGTAGCATTCGCTTATCCTCATCCAGGCGGATTATATTCGTTAAATCAAATCAATCTGGTTAAAGCCAACGCAGCCGCTAACAAATCGCCATGGAAATCCGCATACGATGTGCTGATCGCAAAGGCAAAATGGCTGCAGCCTGAGAAGCCGAGCGCAGTCGCGACCTTCTATGTCCCCGCTTATTATTCCGATCCCGTCGGGCATACGGCAGCATCCGCCATTCTGCAGGATGATGTAAAGGCTGCTTATCTATCGGCTGTCGCTTATGCGCTTACCGGAACCGCTTCATACGGGAATAAAGCCATCGAGATCCTCAACAACTGGGCTTATACCAATACCGCCATTGGCGCCGATGATAGTTCACTGGTTATGTCCTATGCAGGTATCGGTTTTATTCAAACGGCGGAGCTAATGTCCACTTATGAGGGCTGGGGCAATTCCGATAAAGCAAAATTCAAAGAATGGGTATCGGGCGTCTTTATTAACCAGGTGGCTACTCCAAACAAAAACCGGACCAATAATTGGGGGGCTTGGGGCGTATTCGACGCCATATCGGCCTACCGGTTTTTGGATGATTCCACAAATGTATTGAACAGCATCTCGCTTCTTCAATCCAAAATCGACACACAGATTGCACAGGACGGCTCCCTTCCTGAAGAAGTAAGCCGCGGCGCTGGCGGCCTGCGGTATACGTATTTCTATTTGGCTCCGTTAACAGCCGCTGCCCAGATTGCGCTCGAATCGGAAGGCATTGACCTATTTAATTGGATTTCTCCGCAAGGAAAAACCATTAAAAGCGCACTCGACTTTCTTTTGTACTATACCCAAAACCCTGCAAAATGGCCCTATTACGCCAATCCAGCAACGCCTACAGCTGTTGAAGCCTGGCCCTATAATTTATTTGAAGCGATGACGGATTTCTATCCCGACCCCGCCTTCGACGCTCTGGCATCGGCCAGACGGCCGATTATGGAGACGGGACATCATTATGCTTGGACATTTCCGACCTTAATGAAGAGTGAGCGCTCGCTTGTTAACGAGACCTTTGACGGAATGACAGTTGGTTCCGCGCCAACCGGATGGGTAATCACCAATTCGCAAGATTCCAGCACGACCGTCAGCAATGTACCGGGCGCTGCCGATAAAGCGTTGAAAATTACAGATACGAATATAACGGGCGCATCGCTTGCCCACAAATTATTTGCCCCGCAAACGGGCATCGTAACGGCCCAGTGGAGCTTCATGCAGCAAACCATCTTTCCCTATGCGAAATTCGGATTAAGAAGCGGCGCTGTCTTTGCGACTGAAATCTACACAGCCGGCTCCAATCTGGCCTATAGAGACAGCAGCAGACACTACGTGATGATCCAAAGCTTCACGCCAGGCACCTGGTACACGGTAAAAATCGTAGCTAACCCGATGACGGACAAGTATGATATCTATGTGAACGGGCTTTTAAAAGTGGTTGATGCCCCTTTTGCAAACCCTGTCTCCTCCTTCAACTCCATCGCCTTTTACGGAGGATGGGAGCCGACCGGGACGGTGTATATCAATAACGTCGGCCTATTGAAATAGGGTCGAACGATCCGTGTATCCACTTGCCTTCAAGACACCACTATGCCTTACGGTGCTTGAAGGCCTTCTTTGCGCGTTATACTTTTTTCCTGAATGTGGCACAAATCGGACTCTCGCTCACGAATAGTGTACTATCTACATCATGGAATCGGAGGCTGTATGAAATGAAATATTCCCTTTTCAAAAAATCAACGGGGATGCTTGCCATCCCGCTGCTTGTGCAGCTTCTGCTGTCCTCAACCGTTAACGCATACCCCCATCCGGGAGGGCTGCATTCACAAAGCCAAATTAACCAAGTCAAGACGAAGGTACAGGCGAATATTGGCCCATGGAAACCCGCTTATGATGTCCTTATCGCCAAAGCCGATTGGTTAAATAATGAGAAGCCCTCAGCTTCAGCAGATTTCTATGTGCCCGGTTACTATTCCAATCCGGACGGACATGTGCGTGCATCCGCGAGCCTCCAAGACGATGTTAAAGCGGCTTATGTATCCGCAGTCGCTTATGCCTTGACGGGGATTGCCTCCTACGGGAATAAAACGATCGAAATCCTGAATGACTGGGCGTATACGAACACGCATTTAGGGGGAGACGACAGCACGCTTGTCATGGCTTATGCCGGGGTTGGATTCATCCAAGCCGCAGAATTGGTCGATGATCTCGGCAGCTGGAACCCCGCTGATAAATCCCAGTTCAAGTCCTGGGTGTCGAATGTCTTCCTGGATCAGGGAGCCAATATCGATAAGGACCGTACTAATAATTGGGGCGCCTGGGGAGTCTACGGGGCGATCAGCGGCTACCGGTACCTGGATGATTCCGTTCATGTCAGGGAAGAAATCAATCGGATTAAAGCCAAAATCGACTCTCAAATCGGACTGAACGGAGCTATTTCGGAAGAAACCGGCCGGGGCGCAGGAGGCCTAAGGTATACATACTTCTACTTATCTCCGCTGACTGCAGCCGCCCAAGTGGCTCTTGAGGCAGAAGGTGTGGACTTATTCCATTGGACGTCACCGCGGGGCAAAACGATTAAGAAGGCTCTGGACTACCTGCTCTATTACACCCAGCATCCATCCCAGTGGCCGTATTACAATAAGCCTGCCGTGCCGACCGGGACAGAAGCATGGCCTTATAACCTGTTTGAAGCAATGTCAGACATTTATCCCGATCCCGCTTATGCCGCTTTCGCTTCTGCCCGAAGACCGCTCATGGAGACAGGCCATAATTATGCGTGGTCCTTCCCTACACTCATGAAGAGCGACCATATCCTTGTTGACGATACCTTCGACGAGACAGGAAGCGCAGCGCTGCCAGCCAGCTGGTTATTTACGAATTCGGCGAATACAAGAGCAGGTGTCACCGCCCTGCCAAGCGCTGCGGATAAAAGCTTGAAAATTACCGATAACAATCCGCAAGGCGCATCGCTGATCCGAAAATCATTCCCCGCACAGTCCGGTACCGTTTCGGCACAATGGAGTTTCATGGAGCAGTCTTCCTTGTTCTCTATGAAATTCGGCTTGAAAAGCGGTAACAATTTTGCGGCCGAGCTCTACACAATCGGATCCAATCTCGTCTACAAGGACAGCTTAAACCGGTATATTAACATTCAAAGCCTCAAAACCAACACCTGGTACACCGTAACCCTAACAGCCAATCCGGAGGCAGGTACATTCAGCCTCTCCATTAACGGATTTTTGAAGGCTTACGGTCTTCCTTTCACCAATCAGGTCTCTTCGATTGATTCCATCGGATTCTATAGCGGTTCTGCACAAAAGGGAGCCATATTCATTAATAATGTAGGTGTGAGAAAAGAGTAGCCATTAGTCCCCTTCAGGAAGGTTCGCCTTACGCGAGCTCTGCCTGGCGGGGATTTTGTTATTTCATCCGATTTCCCAATCAATGATATAATAGTATGAATGATTGAATGATTACCTAACTAACGCTCTCAGGAGACGACTCAATGATGAAAACAATTCATACCTTAGATGATATACAGTGGGAGCAGCTTGTTCACCAGGTAGGCGACAGCTTTGATGACCTGACGATAAAACGCGGATTTCAATATTATAAGCAGGAGCGTGTCTTGAAGCTGGAGATGCCCGCTCCCCTGCTTCTGGAAGCCGTTATCGAAGGAAATGAACCGTACCTGGTCAAAGTCCAGCTGGATGCCCTGCCGGTCAGTACCTGCACCTGCCCGGTGCGGCGCAGCTGCAAGCATATGATTGCAGCGCTGCTGCACTATGCAAGCCTGCAGGAGCGTTCGATTCATGCCATCGTCAATGCCAGGTCAACGGCATCCCTGTCGAAGAAAGCCTTCAAGCCGGCTCCTTCAGCTGCAGCAGCCTCAGCCAAATTAAGAGAAATGGCTGTCCGAATCCCTGAGATGACCGTTGCACAGTGGCATGAGCTGTTCGAGCTTGGCACGTCTTCATTATCTGATAATACGCCAAATGCACAGTATGTGAAGGAGGCTCTGGCGGCCATTTATGCGGTAAAGCCTTCATTATCTCCGGTCGTTGAACAGTTGTTTGGCCTTCATGCCCATTTCTTCGTGCTGGAGAAACTCGTTAAGCAATCGCTTCATCACACCCAGAATCCATGGCAGACCTCCGGTACCTATATGGGATTTCATACTCATGTTGCGGCAGATAGCGTTCGGGAAGCTATTGAACAGAGCTTTGCGAATGGACTGCCCGTGAGAAACGAACCGGAACAGTGGGAACGTATCAGCCAAACTGCAGCGTATTTGCGCCGCCGCATGCTGACAGAGGCCAAATCGCTAACTTATTTCCTGGATCTCTATTACCGGCTCTGGATGAATTGGGTTCATCCGAATCTCAGCTCCGGCGACACACAGCTGTACAAGGAAGAATTAACCCGATTGCTGGAAGCCCCTGAGGCGGTGGAGGCCGCGCTTTCCAAGCTGCCGTGGATGCTCGCGCAGAGCCGGATGCACTTCTATTTGGCTCAAGACGACCAAGCGCTGGCGCTGCTGCATAAGGCGAGCGAGTCTTCCCGGATCCGTCCTGAAGACCTGTACCCGTGTTTACAAACTCTGTCCCAATCGGCGTCGTGGCCGCGGCTCGCTTTATGGCTGGAGGAAGTCGGCCCTTTATTAAGCAGCTATCGAAAGGGCAGTCTGGAGCCCTACCTGATCTATTGGCAGACAGCGGTGGAGCATCTGCCGGAGTCCGAGCCGCGCATGTGGCAGTCCTTTGTCCGTATGCTTCCTTTTTCCAGGGATATCTACGAAGAGTCCATGCTTTTCTATGGCAAATGGCAGCAGTGGATGGATTATCACCTCAGTACCGGAAGAGAGCCGGCGGATTTTCGCGTAAGTGAGCTGCAGCCGATTGAGAAGAATGCGCCGGAGCTGCTGCTGCCCTTCTATCATCAGGCTGTGGAGCGAAACGTGCTTGAGAAAAACAGACACAGCTATAAAGCCGCGGTCAGACTGCTCAAGCGGCTGAACAAGCTGTACAAGAAGTTGAAGCAGGAAGATCGCTGGGAGCTGTTCTTCAGCGCATTCTCCGGGCGCCACAGCCGGCTTCGCGCGCTGCAGGAAGAGCTTCGGAAAGGAAAACTGCTATCATGAGCTCCTATACAGAAACGATTACCGTCCACATCAGCTTAAGCGCATATGGAGATGCGCTTATTTTCGGATCTATGCATTCGCACAGCTATGTCCCGGGCGTCTATCTTAAGCATCGTTTGTTCGCCTGGCATGCAGAATCCTTCTATGGCACAGAGCTGGCAACCCAAACGGTTCAGGATGTCGAGCTTATCGTTCTTCCTTCTGAGCTGGTGATCCCTTTCTTTGCGCAGCGCAAGCTGCTCGAGCATGTCGAATGGATATGGGCCGATGATGCAGCGCAGCTGATCCGCCTCGCGCCAATGCTCGAGGCTTGCATAGCGGACAGGCAGTACGTGCCCAGCTTCTCCGCATTTCAAACCGGCAAGCTGAGCTGGACTTGGGATAAAGCGGCTCTAAGCAGCGAAGAACAAGCCGTATTGAACTTGAACGATGGAAACAGCGGGACGGGCTTTAGCGATGGCCTGGAGGCCGCCTTCTCCGCTGCCGTATTCAATCAGTATTACGCAGCAGAAGCGACCGCATCCGACCTGCGGAGGGAATTTCCGCTTCTGTTCACCAAGGACCGCTCGGCGGCAGCCGGCTTAGATGAGCAGACTTGGCTGGTGGCGACCGGCTGGAAGGCCGATACCGCGCCGTTCCGGCCGCTTCTGCAGCTGCTCGAGCCTAATAACGATGAACCTGGCTGGCAGCTTAAGCTGGTTCTGCAGGATAAGCTTGATCCTGCGGTGCTTGTGCATGTCCGGCTCGCCAATGACGGCGGCGTATCCGGTTCATGGCCGAGCCGCTGGTCGGCCCATATACAGGAGCGTTCCGCCGGCTGGCTGGACCGTCTTCGCGCAGCTCTGCCGGCGGAACGTTTAACGGGAGGCAGCCTGGATCTGCTCGGCAGTCCGCTGCCTGATCAAGCAGCCTGGCAGTTCTTAACGGCAGACAGCCCAAGGCTGCTCGAATCCGGGTGGCAGGTGCTTCTGCCGGCTTGGTGGGAAACTGCGAGCCGGAGAAAGCCACGGCTTCGCGCTAAAGTCCGCTCAGGCGTCGGAGAAACCGGCAGTTCAGGGACCTCGCTGTTCGGACTCGATTCCCTTGTGGATTTTGACTGGCGTATTGCCATCGGCGACACCGACCTCACGGAGGCCGAGTTTGCCGAGCTTGTCGCACGGAATGAACGGCTCGTTAACTTCAGAGGAAAGTGGATTCCGCTTGATCCTGCCCTGCTTGCCCAAATCCGCAAAGCCATGGCGCGCGTAGGTAACACTGCTGGCCTCTCCTTTCAGGATGTCCTTCAGCTTCACTTGCTGGGCGGAAGCGAAGACCCGGAAGGCGGATCACCGGAGCAGCAGCAGGAGAATGAAGAGCGCGTTCAGCTCGAGGTCGAGCTCAATGAACACCTCCTTAGACTCATCAGCCAGCTCGGCCAGCAAACGGAGTGGCCATCGCTTGCCATACCGTCCGGCCTGCAGGCGGAACTTCGCACCTACCAGCGCGATGGGTTTGCTTGGCTTGCCTTTTTACGCCGCTTCGGACTCGGCGCCTGCCTTGCAGATGATATGGGACTTGGCAAAACCGTACAGTTTATCGCTTATTTATTGCATCTGAAGGAATCCAATCCTGATGCGGCCGCAGAAGTTCCTTCCCTTCTTATTTGCCCGACCTCGGTTCTGGGTAACTGGCAGAAGGAATTAAGCCGCTTCGCCCCGTCTTTGCGGGTGATGCTTCACTATGGAGGCAGGCGTCTGAGCGGTGAGGCGTTCAAAGAGCAGGCTGAACATGCGGATATCCTTCTGACTTCTTACGCGACCGCAACGCTCGATCAAGACATGCTGAAGGCATTCACATGGTCAACGGTCTGTTTAGATGAAGCGCAGAATATCAAGAATGCCCAAACCAAGCAATCCTCTGCTGTGCGCAGCTTTCCTGCCAGACATCGGATTGCGCTCACCGGGACACCGATTGAGAACCGGCTGTCGGAGCTGTGGTCTATCTATGATTTCATTAATCCCGGGTTTCTCGGCAGTCCACGCTCCTTCAATGAGCAGTTTGTTCAAGCTATTGAGAAGGAACGCAATGAACAGCGGACAGCGGATTTGCAGCGGCTGGTCAAGCCCTTTATGCTCCGCCGCAAGAAGAAGGATCCGGCCATCCAGCTGGATTTGCCGGATAAGAACGAGATGAAGACCTACATTCACCTTACCGCCGAGCAGGGTGCGCTGTACGATCAGACCGTTAATCAGCTGATGGAGCGGATGCAGAAGCTGGAGGGCATTGAGCGCAAGGGCGCTATACTCGCTGCACTGACGCAGCTCAAACAGCTCTGCGATCATCCGGCGCTCCTGTCGAAGGAGCCGCTTCCTGAGTCAGCGCCGCCTGGGGAAGAGCAGCCGGACACCGATTCGATGATCAGCCGTTCGGCCAAGCTCGAGCGACTGCTCGCCATGGTGAAGGAGCTGCGGGAGGAGGGCGAACGGTGCCTGATTTTCACCCAATATATCGGCATGGGACAAATGCTGCAGCAGGTGCTCAGGCAGGAGCTTCAGGAACCCGTGCTCTACCTGAACGGAAGCACGTCCAAAACCGCCCGCGACCGCATGATCGAGCAGTTTCAATCGCAGACGCTGCGAGCTGAAGAACAGCCTAGCGTGTTTATTCTCTCGATCAAGGCAGGCGGCGTAGGCCTTAATCTGACTGCCGCCAATCATGTGTTCCACTTCGACCGCTGGTGGAATCCGGCCGTTGAGAATCAGGCGACAGACCGTGCCTACCGGATGGGTCAAACCCGTGATGTGCAGGTGCATAAATTCATTTCTTTGGGCACGCTGGAGGAGCGCATCGATGAAATGCTGGAGAACAAGCAGCAGCTAAGCGATAATGTCATCACGAGCTCCGAGGGCTGGATCACCGAGCTGTCGACTGACGCGCTCAAGGATCTCTTCACACTGCGGCGCGACTGGGCCGGTTAAATGCCATCTTTACCCGACAAAACAAAACCTCTACCAGGATGCCTTTGCACCCGAGATAGAGGTTTTGTCGTTATGGCGATGAACGACAGACATCTGCTGTGCTCCGCCTGTTCCCGCCTGTTATTTAATCACTTTAACCGTAATCGCCTCGCTTGAGGTGCTGCCTGCAGCGTTGACTAATTCACAGCGGTATATATAGATGCCTTTTGTTCTGCCGGTGATTACGGTTGCCGCACTCTGTGCCGCCGGCGTATTCCCGCTTAAGGCCAGCGTATCGATAAGCCTGCCGTTCTCATATAAGCGATATTCCGCGGCATTCGTACCCCACCACATATTCATCGTCACCTTATAATTGCCGTCGCCGTCCCAGTTATCGCTGGACAATACGGCTTTGCCGGGACTCGCGGCATTAACGGTAACGACGAGCGGTGCACATGGGGTTGTACCGAATACATTCGTAAGTTCACATGTGTACGTGTAGGTCCCATTGGCTTTTCCTGCAACATCCACTTTGACGGTTTGTGCGGCTGGGGAAGCATCCGTCAGCTTCTTCGTGCTGATCAGCACGCCATTCTCGTAGAGCTTGAACCGGGTTCCATTATTGCCGTTCCACATATTCATCGTTACGGTATATTGGCCGTCCTTAAGCCCTGTGTCATGACCGTTATCGCCCGATAAAACCGGCTTGCCGGGAACGCCCTTTGCCAGCGGCTTAATGACACGGAACGAAATGCTGTTCGCCGCTGCATTACCGGCAGCATCTGTTACGGTGTACTTCACCGTATGTGCGCCGACCGTCAAATTCTTGGAATCAAGGCTTTGACCGCTGGTTATTCCCTGCCCGTCCAAAAGCAGCTCCTGTGAAGCTGCGCCTGATCCTGCATCCGTGCCTGTCAGAGTGAAATTAAGCGTCTCGCCTTGCGTAACATCGCCAACAGGGCCATTCGATTGCAGCAGCTCTGCCTCTGGCGCTGTCTTGTCTAATTTAATCTCCAGCGACTTGGCGGCTTCCGAGCGGCCTTCCGAATCCGTAGAGAAGTATTTAACCGTCGTTGTTCCTTCGGTTTGAACCGTAACCGGATTAGAATAGGCCGTATTCGCTCCCCCATTAATGGCGTATTGCGTAGAAGCGATTGTGCGGGACCCGCTGGCTGCCGCGGATAGCGTAACGGACACATCCTGATTGAACCAGCCCCCTGTAGTCGGGGATCCGGACAAGGCAGCCGTTGTAGTCGGCAGCCCATAACTGCCCAAATGACTTGGCAGCTCATCCAGCGTGATGACATAATCGCTGTTGAACACTTTCTTCACGTGCTCCAGCGCATTCTGCTCGCCGTCACGTATGAAAACCCCGCCCCATGTGCAGAACCAGCTCCAATCCGCATGATAGGCCTGCAGCAGATCCGGATCGGGAATCGGACCGTTCTCTGGCATTGTGACGATTTTCTTATCATTAACCACGTTAACGAGCGCATCGTATTTGTTGCTGCTTGCACTGTAATCGCCCGGCGTGTTATACACATCCGTACTGATAATGTCCACCACATCATCGCCTGGGTACCAATCCGCTGAAGCGGAGTTCCAAACCCAAATCAGGTTGTTCAAATGATGGTAGTTCGTCATCCGGTCATACATCAGCCGGTATAATTCCTTCGCAGGACCCGCTCCTTTGGAGCCCCACCAGAACCAGCCGCCTTCCGCTTCATGAAGAGGTCTCCACAGCACAGGGACATTCGCATCCTGAAGCCGTTTCAACTGCATGGAGATCGCATCAATATCTCTGAGGATAAGCTGGTAATATTCGGAATCCTTGTGGCTCAGCGCATAGGCAAGATCGAATGTAGTGAACTCCTGATAGAAGCCTCTCCACCATTCTTTCCCTTCTTCATTGCCAAACAAGCCTGACGGTGCATTCCAGTGCCAGCATAAGGAAAGAATCCCGCCTCTGCCCGCCCAGTCCAGCATACCTTCAACTTCCTTGGAGTCGGCTCCGTATTCCACGCGGGAAGGCGAATAGTCTATCATATCAAAGGCTACGAGCGCGGGATATTTACCCGTTTGCTCATGAACCCACTCCGCATCGCTCAGCGTCGTTTGTCCGCCAATGATTTTGCTGCCGTATTGATCCTTCAAATAACTCATAAGCGCTTGGGCTTCGGGTGATGCATTCGGATTAACGAGCTTATCCGTAACCGCATGTACTTTAGGCGGCGGTGTTGCTGTTATCGTTACATAGTCAATATTGTAATAACCCCAGCCCGGTTCAAAACGAAGGGTATTCTCACCCTCCTGCAGCATGATTTTACCTACCGGTATTTCCACAAAGTCTGTTGTGCCCTCTAACGTGACCGCTGAGGTCGGTGCCCCATTCACAAGAAGGGAAGTAACTTTCATTCCAAATGGTGAATGATAACCGACTCCCAAATCATACAGACCGGCTGCCGGCGCGTTATATTTCAAGGTAAGAGATCCTGCGCCTGTGAAGTAGACGTAACCCTCGCCGGAGAAATTGCCGCCCGAGGTTTGCAGGCTTGCACCCTCTTCGAGAACACCTGATTCCGCCTCAATACGATCAGCGACAGGCGCATCGGACTCCAGTCTCACGAACTCGATGCCGTAGTAGCCCCAGCCTCTGGCGATACCGATTGAATTGGCGCCTTTTTGCAGCAGGACTTTCCCTGCGGACATTTCGCCCGACGTCACACCAGCCGGAAGAACAGGAAAGTGAGCATCCCCGTTCGGAGTCCCGTTGACGATGATCCCGGTTGTTTTATCGCCATATGGCGCATAAAAGCCGAGGACCAGCTTGTACAATCCCGTCGAAGGCACATCCACATTAAAGGCAGCCATCCCCGGATTAGAGCTGTCTTCACCGTAGAAGAAGGAGACATATCCTTCCGCTTTATACTCCACATCTCCGATTTGTTCGGTCTTAAACTCCGGTCCGAATCCGGACAATACGGCATCCTTAGCCAGATAGGTGCCTACGACATGAGCAGGCGTCTCCGGCACAGCATCCGTATCCGCAACCAAGAGCACGTTATCGATGTAGATGGGGCCCCGGTAAGCAAACGTCCCATTGTTTTTTTGCAGCTGAATATCAAGCTCGCTCTGCGTGGAATCCTTCGGGATCGCAACGCTTTTATGTACCTTCACGTAGTCGGCTCCGTTGATGCTTTCAGCCGCCAGCGTGCTGATATCATAATTCGCAAAATCCAGCGTTGTCCATGAATTGTTCAGATCGGTTTCCACGCCCAACACGCCGTTAAACGCTTTAGGCACATAGAGATCATATTCAATCTTCTTATATTTCTTTAAATCAACGCCATGATTCACGCGGAAGGCAGCGGTCTGCCAAGCGCTTGCCGTTGTGAAGCTGGTATTGATCTTCAATCCATACGTATTGCCTGTTACGGACAAATCCTGACTGGCTTCAACGGAAACCAGGCCGTCGCCCCAGCCGGCGGACCAGCCCTGCGCAGTTCCATCCTCAAAGTCATAAACTTTATTCTGGGGAGTTGACTCTGGCTCAGCCGCACTTGCACGGTTGATGCTGCCTAGCGGAAATGATAAAGAGGCTAACAAAGAAAAACAAATAAATTTAGAAATCAGCTTTTCCCCTTGATTGAACAATCATTTTTCCTCCTTTGAATGATGATTATTCCTGCAATGAACCCTTATAACTGCGGTATTCCATTTATTATCATATAATAAAGCGCTTTCACAATCAATATGTTGTTAGTCGTATTCTCTTTATTTTTTATGATATTTGAAGAATAGTTTGCGGCATTAATTATATGATTTAGCTAACAAAAAGAATAACAAAAAGAGGATGGAGCACTGCAGCTCCACCCTCTCCTATCATCGCCCGATTCAACTAGGGGTGTTTCATAACCTCTACTCAAGCATTTTCTTCTGAAACGCAGCGATACTCGTATATTCGTCTTCCATCTTGCGTGCAATGCTGATGAAGATCGGCAGCAGCTCATGGTAGATAGCAGCAGATTCTTTAACCGGCTCATGCTCATGCGTGGTTCCAACCATCGAAGAGACGACACTGAGCGATTCGGCTTTGCCGGTTGCCAGCAGTCCAAGCACGACTGCCCCCAGGCAGGAGCTCTCGAAGCTCTCCGGTACGACTACGTTCTGGTCAAAAATATCTGCCATCATCTGACGCCACAGCGATGAACGTGCGAAACCTCCTGTGGCCTTAATGACCTTCGGCCGCCCGATACTTTCTTCAAGCGCAAGCAAAACCGTGTATAAATTATAAATAATCCCTTCCATCACCGCACGGATCATATGTTCTTTCTTATGATGCAAAGACAGGCCGAAGAACGAGCCCCTCGCATCCGGATTCCACAGCGGCGCACGTTCACCGGTCAAATAAGGATGGAACAGCAGGCCGTCGGAGCCTGGACGCACACCCTCCGCGATTTGCGTAATCATGTCGTACGGATTCCGTCCAAGCCGGTTTGCCGCCTCTACCTCCACACCGGCCAGCTCATCCCTTACCCACCGGAATATGACGCCGCCGTTGTTGACCGGGCCCCCGATGACCCAGTGTTTCTCCGTCAGCGCGTAGCAGAAATATCTGCCCTTCGGATCGGTAACCGGCTTATCCACCACCGTGCGGATCGCGCCGCTTGTGCCGATCGTAACTGCGACCACGCCGGGCTGAGTGGCATCAACGCCTAAATTCGAAAGTACCCCGTCGCTTGCTCCGACGATGAACAGGGTAGCGGCTGTCAGCCCCATCTCCGATGCATACCCTGCATGCAAGCCTTCCAGCTTGCATGTCGTAGGCACCAACCGGGACAATCGTTCAGGCGTCACCCCCGCCAGCTGAAGGGCCTCTTCATCCCAGTCAAGCGCTTCTAAATTCATCATGCCTGTCGAAGAAGCGATCGAATGATCGATGACATAATCATCGAACAACTTGAACAGCACATATTCCTTAATGGAAATAAATTTGGCTGTTTTCTCGAACAGCTCCGGATGATCATGACGCAGCCACATCAGCTTCGTAATTGGCGACATCGGGTGAATGGGTGTTCCTGTTCGCCTATACAGCTCATGTCCACCCATATCCCGCTTCAGCCGTGCGGCCCAATCCGCGCTTCGGTTATCCGCCCATGTCAAGCACCGCATAAGCGGCTTGCCCTCTTTGTCGACCGGAATGACGCTGTGCATGGCAGAGCTGAAGGAAACGAACATGACTTGGCCGGCATCCACGCCGCTATTGTGTACAACCTGTCTGACGGATTGAATAACGGCTGCGAAGATCTCATCAGGATCCTGCTCCGCGATTGAAGGCGTCGGTGTGTACAAGGGATACTCCACGTTAGCCTTTGTTACGACCTTCCCATTCTCCTCGAATAAGACAGCCTTCGTGCTCGTCGTTCCAATATCAATCCCGATCATATATTGTGTAGGATTCACATGTGAACCTTCTTTCCTAACTATTTCTACTTATAATTTAGATTAAACCGCTGCCGCCCTAAACAATCGTACTAAGTGCCAGAATGAATAGCAAGCCAAGAACAGACAGAAGGGTTTCCATCACGGTCCAAGACTTCAGCGTCTGGGCGACGGACATATTGAAGAACTCCTTCACCATCCAGAACCCGGCATCATTGACATGCGATAAAACCAGTGATCCGGCACCCGTCGCAAGCACGACCAGCTCGACATTTGCGCCCGGCGTTAATGCAAGAACGGGCGCTACGATGCCTGCGGTCGTCGTCATCGCGACGGTCGCAGAGCCGGTTGCCACCCGGATAAGCGCAGCCACGAACCAAGCGAACAATATAATATTCACATTCGCATGCGTCGCAATCTCAGCGATTGCGCCGCCAACACCGCTATCGATCAATACCTGCTTGAAAGCGCCGCCGCCGCCAATGATCAATATAATGCCGGCGATTGGAGCCAGGCTCTCGCTTGAGAACCGCGAAATATCCTCTTTGGAGAAGCCGCGCATGAAACCAAGTGAGAAGAACGAGAAGATAACCGCAATCAGCAGCGCGATAATCTCATGGCCGATGAATTCACAGAATAAAGTGAAGCTGTTCGTCGCATCGGGATCGATAATATCGGCCACCGAGCCGATCAGCATGAGAATGACAGGCATCAGAATGGTAAGCAGCGTAATGCCGAAGCCCGGAAGATCGCGGTTTTCTTTTGGCGCGAACTGCTCGACCAGCTTCTGGGGAGGCGTTACCTGTATTCGCTTACCGATGAATTTACCGAACACAGGACCCGCTAATATGGCAATCGGAAGCCCGACTATTAAAGAGTAGAGAATGGTTTTTCCCAGATTGGCTTGATAGGCATCTATGGCAATCATCGGCGCCGGATGCGGCGGCACGAGTCCGTGTACAGTCGAGAGACCGGCCAGAATCGGTATACCGATTTGGAGCAGGGACATATTCGTCTTCCGTGCAACGGTGAAAACGATCGGAATGAGGAGGATCACCCCAACCTCAAAGAATACCGGTATCCCAACCAGAAACCCGACCAGCATCATCGCCCAGTGAACGTTGCGTTCCCCGAATTTGTTGATCAGCGTCGTTGCAATCCGTTCCGCTCCGCCGGATTCCGCCATCATTTTACCAAGCATCGTGCCAAGCCCGATAACGATGGCGATCGTTCCAAGCGTACCTCCGAGGCCCTTAGTCACGGATGAAACGGCATCAAGCGGCTTCATACCGGAGAGAATACCAAGGATAAGCGCAGACATCAGCAGCGTGACAAACGGATTCCATTTGAACTTTGAAATGAAAACAATCAGGAAAACAATCGTAATCAGCGTCCAAATCAGTAATGTAGCATTGTGGCTAAAACCGAAAATTTCACCCATAAGGAACAGGACCTCCATACATGTATTTAATGTCTGATCTACCAAGTGTTTGTAGTATGAGCATTCGCGTCCAAAACCTTACTGTATACTTGTCGACAACTCGAACAAAAAAAAGCAGCATGAAAGAGTTGCTTGTGAAGGTAAGTAAACCCCAGTCCGCTTTAGCTCAGGTTCTGTAATGCTGCCATCAAGCGCCCGCTCTGCTGCTCAGCAAGCCCTGGTCAACTATTCGGAATACTATGGTGGAGCGTCGTATGGGAATCGGCAAAATAACTGCGTACACCCGCTTCGATCCGATCCGCATCCTTGGACTCCAGACCTTGAATGATTCTGCGATGCTTGTCGATCACGTCGCTAATCTTCGCTTCACCCATCGTGAATACTTCCTTCGTTGTGATGAGCATGACCGCTATGACCACTTCACGGATGCTTCTCCACAGATGGAGCATTCGCGCATGCTGCGCTTCGGTAATTATCGCCTCATGAAACGAGAAATCCTGATAGGAAAACTCGACAGCATCCTGATGTTTGGCCGCGAGCTCCATCTTGTCGATGGTCTGCCGCAAACGGCTGATAAGCGCATCTGTCTGCGTACCGGCCAATCTTCGTTGAACGAAGCTTTCGATCAGATAGCGCACGTCGTACAGCTCCTCTACATCCTTCAGCCCAAGGCCAAGCACAACAGCACCCATCCGTTCGAGCCGGATCAACCCTTCGTTCGATAGCGTTTTCATTGCATCTCTAACCGGGGAACGGCTTGTGCCAAAGTCAGCGGCAATGCCATTCTCGGATAAAATATGGCCCGGTCCTACCGTACCATTAATGATTTGCAGCCTAAGCTCGCAGGCGATGGCCTCGCCTAGAGAAACGCCTTTCAGCCATGAAGAAGGATACTGCTTAATCACGCTCTACACTCCTATTCCTGCACATGATCATGCCCTGTCGTTAGTAGTACGATTTTAGCATGAATAGCAGCGGAATTGAAGGCAAGGGGCAGGACGGCATGAACATGCCCGGGTAAAGGAACGGCCCTCCGAATCAAAGGTCATATCCGCTTTTCAGCATACTAGTACACTTGTATACAAGAACTTTTCCGTTATTATGATACTCTCTGCACCGCCATCTGTAAACGTTTTTTTCAGGGTTGCTGGCAGTACAAACAGGATCTCCCAGCTCGTAAGGCTATCTCTTCCTCCGTCTTGGTTCGTTCACTTGGATGATCCGGCTGCCGGTGAGACTTGGCGTCACCCTTGAACAAAAGCACCGGAATAGCCGGAAACAGCAGTCCTCTGACGCGAACGATTGACTGTAAACATGATGTATCCTCCCTTCCGGTTTATCGTCCATGCTTCCAGCAAGGGGCTGTCCCAAATTTAAACAAAGAGTCTCTGGGCCAAACCCGCAATAAACACTTAAGCGAATGACTTGTCGCGTGTTGCGTGTTTGGCACGTGAATGACAGTCGCGTGTTATGTGTTCAGCATGTGAATGACTTGTCGCATGTTGCGTGTTTGGCATGTGAATGTCTTGTCGCGTGTTGCGTGTTCGGCATGTGAATGTCTTGTCGCGTGTTGCGTGTTTGGCATGTGAATGTCTTGTCGCGTGTTGCGTGTTTGGCATGTGAATGTCTTGTCGCGTGTTGCGTGTTTGGCATGTGAATGACTTTTCGCGTGTTATGTGTTCGGCATATGGGCATGCGGTAATCAGCACGTGGTGGGGGCGATATGTGTTAGCACAACCACACGACGCATGCGCATCTATACTGGTTTTTTACAGCTATTTCAGGCTATTGACGTTCAAAATAGTGCTATACTGGAAATTTCCAGTTATAAATGCCTACTTGAGCTCTATAAGGCCCATTTGGGGCGATTTAACTGTATGGAATGCAGTATAGAGGCGGCCTCAAGCGAATGACACGTTTTTAACTGTACGAATTCCAGTATAGACCATCGGTTAAGGTGTATCAGGTATCTTTCTGCACTCCGCGCAGCTCCAGTTGGTTCATGATGACCTGTACAGCCATTATTAAGGGGAGACAAGACCGGGGCTTGATTGTCATGATTTTTAGCCCTTTTGAGTCTGTCCTTTTGCCATCCCCCTATACCTGCACACAAACTAGGGTTTATTTATGCGTTCGAATAATTTCTTCGTTCTTGTAATGAATAAGCTCAGTTACCGTCACGAATTCAAAGCCTCTCTTCTCAAGCTCCGGCAATATGATTTTCAGTGCTCTAACCGTCTGAGTCGAACCCGGAATATAATCATGAAGCAGAACGATATCCCCATTCCGTGCGTTGTTCAGCACTTTCTTCACGATGCGGTCTACCCCCGGGCTTCTCCAGTCGTTCGTATCCTGATGCCAGGACCATAAGACCGTGGTATAGCCGAGTTTCTTAGAAATCCCAAGCATTTGCTCATTGTAGAACCCCCCCGGCGGACGGAACAAAAGCGGTTTTTTGCCGGTTATCTGCTGGATGGACTGCTCCGTCTTAAGAATTTCACTTTGAATCGTTAACGGGTTCATCGCTGCTCTAAAGTACAAATGATTATACGTGTGGTTAGCCAGCTCATGCCCTTCCGCAATCTCGCGCTTGATCGTCTCGGGGTAAAGCTCTACGCGATTGCCGACGACAAAGAAGGTCGCCTTGGCATGATACTGCTTCAACAGATCCAAAATCGGATTGGTGGTTTCCGGGTACGGCCCATCATCGAAGGTCAAAGCGATTTTCTTATCCTCCAAAGGAACTTCCCAGACGATTTCCCCTCTTTTTTCGTAGAAATAACGGTCTTTCTTCTCTGAGGGAGCCGCGAACGCGCACACAATACTCATGCACAAAACAAGGAATAGAAGCCGGTTGATGACAGCCACTGTTGTACCTCCGTTTACTCGTTATGTAAGGCAATACCTGAATATGGACAACTGTTACTATTTACCTTTCCATTCATCCCTATACGGGAGGAAAAATAAATAAGAGGCCCGCTGAAGGCCTCTTATACGATAGCTGTGAAATTATATTCGAACCATCTGTTTCACCGGCTGGTTGCCGGATTGCAAGCTTGCCTGCTGAGTTGCCCTAGCCGCCCGAAGCCGGCTGTTATCATGCGGGATGCATAACGGTGTTCCGTACAGCGGATCGGGGATAATATCGCATTTAAGGCGAAAGACGGTTTCAATTAAAGGTACGTTCACCACATCATCCGGACGCCCCTGGGCTTCAATTTTGCCGTCGCGAATGGCCACGATGTGATCCGCATAACGGCAGGCGAGGTTAATATCATGCAGCACCATAACAATCGTGCGCTGCTCGTGGTCATTTAATTCATAGAGCAGATCCAGCACTTCGATCTGATGTGTCAAATCCAAATAAGTCGTTGGCTCATCGAGCAAAATCACCGGCGTCTCCTGCGCAAGCGTCATCGCAATCCAGGCGCGCTGCCGCTGTCCTCCTGAGAGGGAATCGACTGTTCGCTCCGCAAATTCACTCATACCCGTTGACGCAAGTGCCGCCTGAACGACTGACTCGTCTTCATGCGACCACTGCTTCAACCAGCTTTGATACGGATATCTGCCCTGCTTGACCAGCTGCAGTACCGTCAACCCTTCGGGCGCCGTCGGCCCCTGCGGAAGAATGGCCAGCTTGCGTGCAACCTCTTTGGTAGACATACCTGCAATATCGCCGCCATCCAATAGAACCGAACCCCGCTGCGGCTTAAGGAGTCTTGCCATGGAGCGGAGAAGTGTCGACTTGCCGCATCCGTTACTCCCGATGAATACGGTGATTTTCCCTTTCGGTATGGACAAATTCAGATCCTCAAAGATAAATGCCCCTCCATAGGATAATCCAAGCCCTTTGACATCCAGTGTACTCATGACAGCATTCCTCCTGACTAATAGCGGTTTCGGTTGCGGTAAAGCAGATACATGAAGAAGGGTGCGCCAATGGCGGCGGTTAATACACCGGCTGGCACATCTTTGGGAAGAAAAGCAGTCCGCGCCGCCAAATCTGCAACAAGCAGAATCAGCGCCCCAAGCAGCGCACTGACCGGCAGCACGCTGCCGAAGGAAGAACCGACAAGCTTGCGCGCCATATGTGGCGCCATCAACCCGATGAAGGCGATCGCCCCGCCAATCGCAACTGCAGCACCGGCAAGCCCGACACTGAGCGCGATTAGAATGAGACGCTGCTTCTGCACATTCGCCCCGGCACTGCTTGCTACATCATCGCCAAGCGCCTGAATGTTAACATTTCGGGCCTGCAGCCACGTAAGCGGCAGAAGCACCGCCACCCAAGGCAGCAGAGTGAACACATCTTTGTCCCAGGAGGTGCCGTAGATGCTCCCGGTCATGAACGTTAAAGCCCGGTCCGCCAGCTGCAGAGGGCCGGAGATAATTAACATATAAGAGACGGATTTCATGGCTGCCGAAATGCCGATGCCGACGAGAACAAGCCGCAGCGGTTCAACGCCTCTCTTCCATGAGAGTACATAGAGGAGCGCCGTAACAACCAGCGCTCCGCCGATCGAGAATAGAGGCATCCAGTGAATCGATACCGTTCCGCCGAATAAGAAAATGAACAGCACCGCGCCCAGCGACGCCCCTTCCGTAATTCCCGCCACGTCCGGCGAAGCTAAAGGGTTGCGGATGATGCCCTGAAGCACAGCCCCGGCAACAGCTAGTGAAGCACCGATCAACGTGGCGATAATAATCCTCGGAAGCCGCAGCTTCTCAACGATGACCTGTTCCATAGGCGTTCCACCGCCAAAAATCACCTTCATGACATTCAAGGGGGAAATATATGTACCTCCGGCCCCTGTACTGATAATGACAACAATTATACAAAGCACCATCAGGAGGAGCGTGATCCAGATGGTTCTTTTCTCTATTAACAAGGAAAATTTCGAGTCGGCCGATCGAAGCGGCCTATATTTACCCATTACGTTTGTCTGCCTTTCCTAGCAATATATACAAAGAACGGAACACCGATAATAGCAGTCATAACCCCGACAGGAACTTCCTTCGGCATCGCGATATAACGGGAGCCCAGATCTGCAGCCACCAGCAATAAAGCGCCTAATACCGCGCTGCCGGGCACAATCCATCTATAATCGGTGCCAACCAGATGACGGACAATATGCGGAATAATGATGCCGACGAAGGCAATCGGACCTGCCACAGCGACTGAACCGCCCGCCAGAAGAATGATTGAAACCGCTGCGAAGCTTTTAATATGAGCTGTTCGTAGGCCAAGTCCCTGCGCAACGTCGTCTCCCATGGCCAGTACATTCAAATGCCGCGAAAGCAGCAGCGCAATCACCATGCCCGCTCCCATATAGGGCCAAACGGATTCGAGCTGATCCATATCCCGGCCCGCAACAGAGCCGACCAGCCATACGAGGACTTGGTCGAACATTTTACCGTCCGTAAGCATGATGCCCTGGGTAAGCGAAGCAAAAAAAGCTGCCATCGACGCTCCGGCAAGCGTGATCTTCACCGGAGTCATGCCGTCTCTGCCGATACTGCCCAGGAAGAATACAATTCCCCCGCTGACAGCCGCGCCGATCAGGGCGACCCAAGTAAAAGCATGAAGCCCCGAGACTCCCAGCCAAGCGGCCGACATGATAATGAAAAAAGCAGCGCCGGAGTTCACTCCGAGCGTACTGGGGGATGCAATCGGATTGCGCGTTATAACCTGCATAAGAGCCCCGGCTACGGCCAAGCAAGCTCCGACAGCAGCTGCGATCAAAGCGCGGGGAACCCGGGTTGTACGAATGACCAGATGCTCATTGCTATTGTTGTAGTGGGTGAACGATTCCCAGACGACCCTAAGAGGAATATCCGTTACACCGAAAGCAATACTGCACATAATGGCTGCAGCAAGCGCAATAATGGATAGGATTAAGTAAAATACTCTCATCTTATATCTGTTCTTCCATTCTGAAACAGTCTAATTGAACCCGTTTACTCTTGTTGAATTGTAGAGGAATTGAGTCGGATTGTCAATGATTCTGATAATCATTCTCATATTTTTTGTTGACAGCGGGCGGCTTTGCGTTTATAGTTTGTAATTGCAAATGATAACGGTTCTCATAGTGAGACACACATAATGTAGGGGGAAGACAATCATGATCGCAAGATGGACACAAACAACCCGCAGCCGTGCTGCTTGGTGGGGAATACTGGCACTCATAATGGTCGTGGCGCTATCAGGATGCGGAAGTAATTCTGCTTCTAACGATAACAAACAGGCAAACACGGCGAATACCGATTCAGCGAAAAATTCAGAAACGGCAGCAAATGCAGACAATCAGGTCCGTACGGTGAAGCATGCTATGGGAGAGGCGCAAATCACGGGAACACCTTTGAAGGTTGTCGTACTCACGAATGAAGGTACGGAAGCAGTCCTGGCTCTGGGCGTAAAGCCGGTCGGAGCTGTTAAATCCTGGACAGGCAGCCCATGGTATGATCATATCAAAGCCGATATGGAAGGCGTTACTGAGGTCGGCGAGGAAAGTCAGCCCAACCTTGAGCTGATCGCCGGCCTTCAGCCCGATTTGATCATCGGTAACAAAATGCGTCAGGAAAAAGTCTACGAGCAGCTGAAAGCTATTGCTCCGACTGTCATGGCGGAGGATCTGCGGGGCGAATGGAAAATTAACTTCAAGCTGTATGCCGAAGCATTGAACAAGAAGGCTGAAGGCGATGCGCTGATGGCTGCTTTTGATAAACGGATCGAAGATTTCAAAGCAAAAGCCGGCGACAAGCTGAAAGAGACCGTATCCGTCGTTCGTTTCATGGCCGGCAAAACGCGTGTCTACCACACCAATACCTTCTCCGGTATTATCTTCAAGCAAATCGGTTTGGCACGTAATGAAATGACGAATAACGCCAAAGATACCTTTGTCGACGAAATTACGAAAGAACGTCTGCCTGAAGCGGACGCCGACCGCATTTTCTACTTCACCTATGAAACCGGTGATGGCAAAGCCAGCGAGACGGAACAAGAGTGGACGAAAGATCCGCTGTGGACAAACCTTAGCGCCGTCAAGAACGGTAAAGCCTACAAAGTTGATGATGCGATCTGGAACACGGCGGGCGGTATTAAGGCCGCTAACCTGATGCTTGACGAGCTGTACAAAATTTATGACATTAAACAGTAAGCCGGCTGCCTTTCAGCCCTGATATAATCGGCAGTAAACAAAAGAGCGACCTTACGGGGTTGCTTTTTTTTGCGTTTTACCAGCGTATATGTTTAATCAGATTAATCATGGAATCCTGCTCGTTTAAGCTTAGCGGCCATTGATGAATCTCATTGTTGATTCGTTCTAAATTGGTGAACCCTTTGGCCAAACCATTCAACCGTGCAGCCAAGGTAGAGTCAATCAGATCGTCCTGGGCAGGGTACAGCGTGCTCAGCTTCTCCATCGCATCCGGGAATCTTTTTAAATAATATTTTTGATGGTGATCTTCTGCTGGGTGAAAGTCCTTGTACGGCGCAATCTCGGTCTCCGGCACTCCCTTCCCCTGCTCCTTCCGCAGCTCTAAGACATGCTGTATGGAATCCTGCTGCTTCTGATCGTGAGCCAGCAGCAAGGATCTATACTGTCTTCCTTTATAATCGTTAATATTCAGCGGGTTATGGTTGTTCCAGAAAACATGCAGGATATCTTCAAACGGGATAATCGCAGGATCAAATTCAATCTGCACCGTCTCCGTATGATCTCCCATCTGCCGATAAGTAGGCTTCGCGGAAGTGCCGCCGGCATATCCAACGCGGGTTCCATTTACACCCGGCAGATGACCAAACAGCGCTTCCGGGCTCCAGAAGCATCCCATTCCCAGCGTGGCAGTCTGCAGATTGTTCATGAATAGAGATGATGCGGATGCGCCTGCCCGTTGTGCGGATTGTTCAGGCCGTTCTGGATGACTCATTGATTTCCCTCCGTCCCTGGATTTTCAATCTAACATACAACTTTAGGAAGGCTGCCGCAAGGCAGTTCATACCAATGTATCGGGAATCAAACTGTGAAGTTCCCACTACATTCTACTTAAAACCAACAAAAAAGGAGACCTCCTATTGAGATGCGGTCTTCCCTATATTACCAGGAATTCGTCATTACAATCGGCTTGATTTCTCCGTCGCCAATTTCCATTTTATCGATGCATAACATCCGGTTACCCGCTTCCGTGTCCCCGATAATTCTGCGGTGGTAGACAATCAGCCATTCATCCTCTTCCGGAATATGCAGGAATCCGTGATGCCCGGGACCTTCCGCGATCGGCTCCTGCCGCTCCAGGACTGTTCCCTTGTTATCGAAAGGGCCTAGCGGATTGTCGCTCACGCCATAAGCGACGCGATAGGAACCATTGACCCAATCCCCAAGCGACCACATCAGATAATAGAGCCCGTCCTTCTTGATCATGCAAGGGCCTTCCACATAACCTTCTGGAGTAATCGAAAGGAACGTTTCACCGTTCTCAAAAGACACAAAGCCTGTCATATCTTCATTCATCTTGGCTACATTGCAATGACGCCAGCCGCCGTAATAGAGATAAATGCTGCCATCGTCATCTTTGAACAGATGCGCATCAATCGGCTGGGCATTATGAATGAACCGATCAATCAGAGATTTGCCCAGATAGCCTCTGAACGGACCCTCCGGAGTGTCAGAGACTGCAATTTCCAGCCCGCCGATCTCATCATTATTCTGAATATCATTAGATGCAAACACGAGATAATATTTGCCTTTGCTCTCAATAATGGTTGGTGCCCACACCGCTCTCCAAATATATGGAAAATCGGACATTTCAATAATGGCTTCGTGCTTATCCCAGTTAATCAGATCATCGGAGCTGAAAGCATCCAGATTCATCTGTTGGGTATATTCCGTAAAGGAACGGGTAGCGTAGATCCAGTACTTTCCTTCATAGGTTCTGGCCTCAGGATCTGCATACCAGCCGGGTACAATCGGATTGGTTATTCCTTTCAATGAAGAGCAACTCCTTAAATATATAATTAGTTTGATAAGTATTACGTTTTAATTATACCCCACTATGGCCGTCCAATCTACATCTATAATGGGCAAAAGTAAAAACCCCATCTGTTATTAATGGGGTTAGTTAATTAACTTTCTAAATTAATGAGCATTAAATATCCAACTTACGAGTACCAATCCACTTCACGATTTCAGGATCATTATGTGAAAAGAATAAGCTGCTTCCCGTATCCAATGCAGCAATCCTCTCCCTATCCTCTTGGCTTAATTCAAAGTCGAAGCTATTGAAATTCTCAATGATTCTCTCTTTACGAACAGACTTTGGAATGACAACGACTCCTCTTTGCGTCAGCCAACGTAGAATCACCTGAGCAACGGTTTTATTGTATTTCCTGGCTATGGATACTAAAACCTCATTTTCAAACATGTTATTTTTCCCTTCAGCAAAAGGACCCCAGGATTCAATCTGAACGTTGTTCTCTTTCATAAATTGGGCACTTCCTACTTGCTGGCAGAACGGGTGAGTTTCAACCTGATTTACCGCAGGAACGACCTCATTATGAATAATTAAATCAATCAGACGATCCCTCTGAAAGTTACTTACCCCAATTGCCCGAACTTTACTTTCACGATACAATTCCTCCATTGCACGCCAAGAGCCATATACATCACCATATGGCTGATGTATCAAATACAAATCCAAATAATCCAATTGCAATCTTTCTAGTGATTTTTCAAATGCCTTCTTCGTGCGCTCGTAACCAGTATCCTGAACCCATAGTTTTGTTGTAATAAATAATTCTTCTCTTGGTACACCACTTCGTTTGATGGCCCTGCCAACCGCTTCTTCATTAAGATAAGAGGCAGCGGTATCAATCAGACGATAACCTGCCATAAGGGCATCGTAAACGGCTTGTTCGCATTCTTTTGAATCATTCATTTGATAAACACCAAAGCCAAGTATAGGCATTTCAACACCATTGTTTAAAATAACGTTTTCCATTTGAAATCCTCCCTAATGTCATTTTGCTGTATATAATAGTTAAATTTATTTTCCGGTTCGCTTTGAGTAATCGGAACCTGCCGGGTAACGATCGCCCAAAATATTTATTTTAGAAAGAGCTGCATTCAAATCAGTCAGTTCCTTGGCATTCAACTCGATATCTACGGCACCAAGGTTTTCTTCCAGACGATCCAATTGTCGGGTACCAGGGATAGGTACAATTCAAGGCCTTTGAGCAAGTATCCAAGCGAGTGCGATTTGAGCAGGTGTTGCATTCTTCTCTGCAGCGACCTTTACTATTATTTCCAATAAAACTTGATTAGCTTCAAGATTTCCCGTTTGGAAACGAGGCTGCTTACTACGGAAGTCATCGCTGCCGAATGTCGTATTCTTATTAATTGTCCCGGTAAGGAACCCCTTGCCCAATGGGGCAAATGGAACAAAACCGATTCCTAGTTCTTCAAGGGTAGGCAGCAAATCAATTTCAGGGTTTCTCCACATCATGGAGTATTCACTTTCGATAGCAGTTAGCGGCTGAATGGCATGTGCGCGGCGTATTGTCTCCACTCCTGCCTCAGAAAGACCCCAGTGTCTGATCTTCCCTTCCTTGATTAGGTCCTGTATGACCCCGGTCACTTCTTCGATTGGAACATTAGGGTCCACACGATGCTGATAGTATAGATCAATGGTTTCCACTTGCAGTCGTTTAAGCGAACCTTCAACTGATTGTCGGATAACTTTAGGCTTACTATCAAGAACCTGTTTACCATCTATAACTTTGATGCCAAACTTAGTCGCGATGAGAACCTTTCCCTTGTATGGGGCCAGTGCTTCACCTACCAGCTCCTCATTGTGATGAGAACGCCCATATACTTCAGCCGTATCGAAAAAATTAATTCCGCGGTCCACTGCAGCATGTATCAAAGAAATCGCATCATTCTTCTCTAGTATCGCTCCAAAACTTTGACTCATTCCCATGCAGTCGAGCCCGATAGCCGAAACCTCAAGTCCACGATTGCCTAAAATACGTGTTTGCATGCAGGATGCTCCCTTCCTATTCCGTTCCATACCTAATTGATATTCCGATGCTGAACGCAGCCGTATGTCCCTAACGGCTCTGGGCCAATCTATGTCTTTAGTGGACCGTTAGTGAGCTAAGTCTTATTATGCAGGAAGTGATAAGAAAACCGTTATCTCAATCATCTCGAATGATTGCCTAATTCTCTCGCGATTACTGACGATGGATGCATAATGGTCTATAATTTGACTAGTGTTAAACATGCAGGAGGAGATTATGGCTGAAGAATTAAAGAAACAACAACTTGAGCTTGCTAATTTGATTGAGCGTCATACGGATCATGACGGCGTGATAGAAACAGCTGTACCATCCTTATTTTTTATTCGCTATTCCAATTTGACTGAGCCGGGCTACAGAGTATACAAACCTTCGTACTGTTTCATCGCTCAAGGTTTAAAAGAGGTTTGGCTTGCACAAGAGCGATTTGAGTATGGCCCCGCGGATTATCTCATTTCATCCATGAATTTGCCTGTGATTGGCCAAGTCATTAGAGCTTCAAATGATGTGCCGTATTTAAGTTTAAAACTTGAATTTACACAGAATCAGATTTTAGAAGTATTAAGTGATTCGGATTTTCAAACATCTGCAAAGGAAAACCCAAAACGAGCACTGTTTGTGGGACAGATCGGGCTATCTTTATTAGACGCTACACTCCGCTTAGCGCGTTTACTCGATAACCCAGGAGATATTCCCTATCTCGCTCCAATTTATATTAAGGAAGTGCTTTATCGGCTTTTGCACGGGCAGTATGGAGTTGCGTTGGCCCAAATCGCATTGGAAGGAAGTAGCACGTTTCGGATTCGGGAAGGGATCGATCAAATTATTAAAAATTTTGATAAACCTCTACGAATTGATGAGCTTTCGGAAATGGCAAACATGGGTATTTCTACGTTCCATCGCGTCTTTAAAGAGGTAACCGCCATGAGCCCGATTCAATTTCAAAAACAAATTCGATTGCAAGAAGCGCGGCGCATACTCTTATCCGAGTCTGCGGATGCCGCTGATGTTGCTTTCCGCGTAGGCTATGAGAGTGCCTCCCAATTTAGTCGTGAATATGTACGGATGTTCGGTTCTCCTCCAAAAGCAGATATAAAACGTCTGAAAGAGAACTACGATGGCAGGCCGCTATCAACTGAACAGATTTTTACGGGCTCTAATGTGTGAGTATCTGGATGTCTGTACTTTTTCTTCCGATATAGAAAAAAGGCAGTTAATCATAGGATCAACTGCCTGAGGCTTTCCGGCTGGCTCTATCTGTTTTCTAACTCACACTGCCAGCTGCGTCCGCTCGCTTCACAATCATCGCATGAAGCAGAAGGGGCTGTCCCAAAAGCATGTAAATTCACACCAAAGGACAGTCTACTTTCTTAAAAAATGACCAGCA
>NZ_JBHSOW010000104.1:0-40900 GCF_042656405.1 Paenibacillus solisilvae
GATTGAATACCGGTGCGCGCTGGCAGCATAGCTTTTTTCTAATGTCTACTTGACAGGGGTATGACCACATAGCGAGTTCACCGGTTTTTTTATCGATTATATGCGTTTGAGCAGCCTTGCAATCGAGCGGTCCGCTTCACGCAGGACTAGGCGCTTATCAACGGTACGCACTTTACCGCGTTCAACGACTCGCTTCCCATCCACCCAAACCGAATCAACATTGCCCCTGGATGCGGCATAAACGACTCTGGAATACGGATCGGCTTCGTAGGAGGGGAAGGTGTGGAAGTCATTCAGATCCAGAAGTGCCAAATCCGCTTTCTTCCCGGCTTCAATGGAGCCGATCAGGTGATCGAGCCCAAGCGTCCGTGCACCGCCAATCGTAGCCATCCGCAGCACAGTGCGCGCATCCATCGATTCCGGACCGCAGCGCACCTTATGCAGCAAGGCGGTCAGCCGCATTTCTTGAAACATATCCAGTGTGTTGTTGCACGGAGCGCCGTCAGCACCGATGCCGATTTCCACACCCTGCTCCAGCAGCTCAGGCACCATAGCGATACCGGAAGCGAGCTTCAGGTTCGAGCCTGGACAATGAGTCATTTTCGTTCCGGTACGTCTTATAATTTCCCGCTCTTCGTCGTCAAGCCAGATGCAATGAGCAAGTACCAGCCGCGGTGAGGTGAGTCCAATATGATGCAGATAAACGATATTGCGCATGCCGCGCTGGCTTCTGACCAGTTCAATCTCTTCGAGATTCTCCGCCGCATGCGTATGTACAAGCACATTATAATGTGCAGCTAAGTCCCTTACCTCAATCAGCAGCTGCTCTGAACAGGAAACGACAAACCTCGGACAATAAGCATACCCCAGTCTGCCGCCATCATGGCCGTGCCATTTCTCCAGCAGTCTCGTGCTCTCGGCTACGGACTTGTCTGTCTGCTCTTGGAGTCCTAGAGGCACATCTCCGCCCGCATCCATCATGACTTTACCGGATATCGCCCGAATGCCGCTGCTCGCCATCGCTTGAAAGGCCGAATCCGTATGGCTTACCGTCTCCATATCAAGAATCGTGGTCGTACCGCTCCTGAGCAGTTCTCCGATTCCAAGCATGGCCGAGTAATAAACCGATTCCTCATCATGCGCTGCTTCCAGCGGCCAAACACGTTTGCGGAGCCAGTCCATAAGCGCCATATCATCTGCACGCCCGCGGAATAAGGTTTGACATAAATGAATATGGGTTTGTACGAAGCCAGGCAGCAGCAGCTTTCCCTTTGCTTCAATGACAGTTGTGTCGGCATCATGCTCGGTGATGGTTTCACCGACGGACACGATCCGGTCATCCCGCAGCAGCACGTCGCCGACTACGATTTGATCTTGATCATTCATTGTTACAATTGTGGCATTCCGCAATAAGGTTGTACCCATGAAGCCGCCTCCTCACTTCGCATGCATCCGATAAGCGGTGGTTACCGCTTTGCGAATATCACTTTCGCACCTATTGTAGCATGATCGAAGAAAGAAGGCGGAATTTTCAATCAAATGAATGGCAGTCGTCTCTGTGCGGAATATAGGCGTGTTTGCTGCTCCACGAATTGCGGATTGGAACATTCGGTTTATTTATCTTTTCGTTAAACATCCAGAAGTCGATGTAATTCGGCTCTGACTCCAGGGTAGGAGAGCACCTGCTCCTTGAAGAGTTCCCGCTCTCCCCAATTCGTCTTCATGGTAGTAGTTTCAAACAGCTCCATGCTGATGTCCGAGTAGGCGCTGTGCATACTGTTGTCGTACCAATCAATTTCTGATGAGGCATCATTCTTCACGATGGCAACAAGATCATAGTCGTTATCTTGAGAGGTCCCGAAGAACGCAAGCAGCTCCGGCGCTTCAAGCTGATCTGTTCTTACCTCAACCTCGCAGCAGCGAATTCCATCCCGGTCGATCGCACGGCGTACATGAGCCCCTGTAACCGTCATTGCAGGCTCCCCTCCGAGAAAAGCCCCATTGTAGCGATATGGCTCTTCGTTTCGGGCGTTCCCCATTTATAAAGCAATTTGTAAATATCCACGAGTAGCCCGTCCACGCCCCTGTTGATCTGTTCGTCAGATGCTGATCCGAAAGGACTTTGAGCAAAATGGATCATCTCCGCCTCATCCATAGAAGAGAGCTCATCGAACAGCTCCCCAAGCTGATTCCGTTCTTCTTCATTAACTTCTATTACCAGCTCATAAGCAGCAGCCGTCGGATCTTCCAAAATCGAGCCCGCCTGTACGGACACATAATAAGGTTTACGCGCGTAAAATGCTTCATCTTGATTATTTGTCACGCTAGAAACTCCCTTTCCTAACATTTCTCAAGGAAATGTGTAGTTCGTATTTGCTTGTTTCCGCCATCCTTTAGCATCCCCAGGCGGACAGACATTATATGCTTCACAACCGCATAACCATCTTAGTATCGCTGTTTATGCCCTGCAAAGAGAGGAATGAGAACCATGTGTGGATTCACCGGCTGGATCGACTGGACGGATGACCTGACCAAACAATCTGCGACGCTGGAAAAGATGACCGGAACGCTGGCAAACCGCGGACCAGATGCCTCGGGCACCTGGATATCTCCGCACTGCGCCCTCGGACACCGGAGACTTTCCGTTATCGACCCGATCAACGGTGCGCAGCCGATGGTTCGTACCACTGAAGATGATACGTATGTCCTCGTATATAATGGAGAACTATACAACGCGCCTGAGCTGAAACGGGAGCTTGAAGGCCGCGGCAGACGATTCACAACAACTTGCGATACCGAGGTATTGTTAGTGGCTTATATGGAATGGGGCCCTTCCTGCGTCGAGAAGTTTAACGGTATCTTTGCTTTTGCTCTCTGGGATTCAAAGGAGCAGCAGCTATTTCTAGCGCGCGATCGCCTTGGAGTGAAGCCGCTGTTCTTTGCCAAGCAGCTTGGCCGGTTTATATTCGGTTCCGAGCCGAAGGCACTGCTGGCCCATCCAGCCGTCAAACCGGAGATAGGTCCGGAAGGATTAGCCGAGATCTTCATCGTCGGTCCTGCACGTACGCCAGGGCATGGCGTCTATCGGGATCTCTCTGAGCTGCTGCCTGGCCAATGTGCAATTGCCAACCGGTCAGGCGTTTCGATTGCGGCATATTGGAAGCTTGAGAGCAGGCCGCATACCGAGGATGCTGCTGCAACGGCACGCAAGGTAGGCGAGCTGCTCAGCGATACGGTTGAACGCCAGCTTGTTTCTGATGTCCCGCTATGCACCTTATTGTCAGGCGGGCTTGATTCAAGCGCGCTTACAGCACTGGCTGTTAGCTACTACAAACAAACAGGACAAGGAAATGTCCATACCTTCTCAGTCGATTATGTAGATAACGATAAACATTTCAAGTCACATGCCTTCCAGCCCAATGCCGACGCCCCTTGGATTGAACGGATGACCAGCTACCTCCAGACGGAGCATCATCCGATCGCTTTCGATACGCCGGAGCTTGTTGAGGCGCTTCGTGATGCCATGCTTGCCAGGGATTTGCCGGGAATGGCGGATGTGGACGCATCACTGCTGCTTTTCTGTAAAGAGATCAAGAAAGAAGCAACCGTAGCAATCTCAGGAGAGGCAGCCGATGAAATATTCGGGGGATATCCATGGTTTCACCGCGAGGATGCCTTGAATGCAAATACATTCCCCTGGTCGCTGGCTGCAGGCATGCGTGCTGATCTGCTGTCTCAAGATGTGGCTGCTTGGATCAAACCGCTTGAATACTTGGGTGACCGTTATTCGGATGCGATTGCGGAAGTCCCAAGGTTAAATGGCGAAGATGCTGCAGCTTCTCGTATGAGACAGATGTCTTATCTGAATATTGCCCGGTTCATGCCGACCTTGCTCGACCGCAAAGACAGAATGAGCATGGCAGTCGGGCTCGAGGTACGTGTTCCTTACTGCGATCACCGGCTCGTGGAATATGTATTTAATATACCTTGGCAGATCAAGATGACCGGTGACCGTGAGAAAGGTATTCTTCGGCAGTCGCTCGAAGGCGTTCTTCCGCATGATGTGCTGTACCGCAAGAAAAGCCCTTATCCCAAAACACATAACCCGAACTATCTATCAGCCGTCCGCTCAAGACTGCTCGATATTCTGAGTGATGGTAATTCTCCGCTGCTTCCCTTAATCAATGTGAAGAAAATCCGGGAGATCGCGGAGTCGGAAACGGCAAGTTCTAACCTCCCATGGTTTGGACAGCTGATGTCCGGACCCCAACTTTTTGCCTATTTATTGCAAGTCGATATGTGGCTGCGCGAGTATCGCGTATCGATCCGGTAATTCAACTTGCAAGCAAAAGCCCCGTATACTGGCTGTTCCTGTCGTCCTTACGGGGCTTTCTCAGTAGGTATATTCGAGCATATGGACGCGTCTTATTTTCAGACAAATTTCGCATTAAATAAAAACCCATTTGCTTTGTTCATTTCAGTGTGGTAGGATACGTCTATAAGCAAATTAAACCTTAAATTCACTTATTGAAAAGGTTAGCATTTGTTAATGATACCCTTTTCAATGTGTGATTTTTTGTTATTAAATTTCAAAAAAAACATATTAAATAAACTTTTGGAGGTCATTCAAAATGGCACAAGGAACAGTTAAATGGTTTAACGCAGAAAAAGGATTTGGTTTTATCGAGGTTGAAGGTGGAAATGACGTATTCGTACATTTCTCCGCAATCCAAGGCGAAGGCTTCAAATCCCTTGACGAAGGACAACACGTTGAATTCAACGTTGTTCAAGGCAACCGTGGACCACAAGCAGAAAACGTTGTAAAACTGTAGTTTTCCGTTTTCGAGAGACAGCCCTTAACATTCGTTAAGGGCTGTTTTTTTATGTCTGCACCGTTAATGATTCGGTCCCCCGACAGTGAACTGCAACACATACAGGTTTTTATGCGTATGGAGGATGAGGTGATGATATGCGTATACGTTACATTGTCCTATTAGCGGCTTGTTTACTCTCGGTCTCTTCTTTCACTGTTCACTTTGAGAAAACGGCCGGTCCATCCGTTACAATAGCGAATACCATTCACAACCAGGTTAATAGCTCTCCGGCAAGCCCTCACATACCTTCCTAATCAATCGGCAGAGAGGAACAAGGCTATGACAATAAATGAATCGGCTGCACCAGCTTCCATCTCCTCGCTTAAACGCGATTTTACTGCTGCAGGAGTCCGTAATGGAATGACTCTGATCGTTCATTCCTCAATCAAATCCCTTAATCGCTGGATTATAGGCGGGCCTGCTGCCATAATTCTGGCTTTGGAAGAATTGCTGGGCGAAGCAGGCACACTCGTCATGCCTACACATACCGGTGATCTATCCGATCCTGCACTCTGGCAAAATCCGCCGGTTCCCAAGGAATGGTGGGAGCTGATTCGTGCGGAAATGCCTGCTTTTGACCGGGATTTAACGCCAACTTGGGCAATGGGTACTCTTGCGGAAACATTCCGCAAGCAGGCCGGTACACTGCGAAGCAATCATCCGCAGCTTTCTTTTGCCGCCAGAGGGCCTGAAGCACAGCGAATAACACAGAACCATTCACTTGCCAATGGCTTAGGTGAACACTCTCCCCTTGCGAGGCTCTACGACTGCAAAGCATGGATTATGCTGCTCGGCGTTAATCATGATAACAACACCTCCCTTCATCTTGCAGAATACAGAGCCGACTATCCTGCCAAACAGAGAACGAAAATCGGCACAGTCGGGACCGCAAACAGTCAGAGAGCATGGATTACCTTTGATGATATTGTCTTTGATACCGAGGATTTCATAACGATCGGAGAAGCATTCGAGGCAGAGACAGGATTAGTTCGTATAGGGGAAATCGGAGATGCTGAAGTTCGTTTGATGCCGCAGCGGGAGCTGGTCGATTATGCCGTGCAGTGGATGGAGAACAACCGTACCCTTACTCCTTTCGGAGGAGATAATTGAGAATGATATCGTACTCGTATAAAAAAGGACCGCAAAGCCTCTTATTGAAGCTAAGCGGTCCATTCCTATTCCAGTTAAACTTCTTCCAGCTTCTGCAGCAGCTTCGCAAGTGCCGCACCCCGATGACTGATCTTCTGCTTCTCTTCCACCGTCAGCTCGGCCATAGCGCGCCCATGAGACGGCAGCCAGAATAACGGATCATAGCCGAATCCGCCGCCGCCATGGGGCTGATCTGCAATTTGACCTTCTACATAGCCTTCTGACTCCACGAATTCGCCCGTCGAAGGAATGAACAGGGCTAACGCACATACAAATCTGGCCGGGCTGAGCAGCTTCGTTCCATCCTCTAATTGTCCGAGTGCTGAGCCTTCATTGGCAGTCAATATGGATAGCTCGGAGAGCAGCTTCGCGTTATTAAGCGCATCCGTCGCTCCGGGGCCAGCGTACCTGGCTGAGTAGACACCGGGTTCCCCGCCGAGTAATCCAACCTCAAGTCCTGAATCATCGGCAAGAACAGGCAGACCGAGTGCGACTGCGACTTCTTTGGCTTTCTTGCGGGCATTATGCGAGAAGGTTGTCCCATCCTCCACCACATCAGGCAGCTTGGGATAATCAAACATACTGACAACATGCATACCCAGCTTACCGAATGCATGAGCGAATTCTTTTACCTTGCCTGCATTCTTGGTCGCTACGACAACGGTATCCCCCTGCTTCATACCGTAACTACGCCAATCCGTCTTCCTTTATCACCCAAAGCTTCACGCTGCTTAGCTATAAGTCCATGGATTCCGTCTTCGGCAACTCCGAGAAGGGAATCAAGCTCCTGCCTTGTGAAAGGTGCTTCCTCACCGGTTCCCTGCACCTCGACGAATTTACCCGAGCCTGTCATCACAACGTTCATATCGACCTTTGCTTTGGAATCTTCATCATAATTAAGATCGAGCAGCGTTTTCTCTTGAATTACGCCAACGCTCACTGATGCCAGATAGTCTGTAATCGGGTATTTGGAAAAATCAACCGTTTTAGATAGCTTGTTCACTGCAAGCGACAGGGCAACAAATGCGCCTGTAATGGAAGTTGTACGCGTTCCTCCATCTGCTTGAATAACGTCGCAATCGAGTGTAATCGTCCGTTCGCCGAGGGCCTGCAGATCGACAATCGAACGCAGCGCGCGGCCGATTAAACGCTGAATCTCCATGGTGCGTCCAGTCAGCTTACCTCTGGCGGATTCACGCTGATTCCGAACCTGTGTTGCCCGGGGCAGCATCGAATATTCCGCATTGATCCAGCCTTTGCCTTGACCCTTCATGAAAGGCGGCACTCGCTCTTCAACCGAAGCGGTGCATAACACCTTCGTATCGCCAAATTCGACTAATACCGATCCTTCGGCATATTTGTTCGGGCTCATCGTTATGGTAACCGGCCGTAGCTCGTTCCACTGTCGTCCGTCTGTTCTCATGTTATGTAATCCTCCATATTCAAGTTGCATGCTCCTATTGTTCAGTTCGGGCAGTGCATCTATCCTATTTTACCAAAGTCAGAAGTGAAAAGCATCCGCGGTCCTCTCCGGGCATTCGATAACCCTGCCCACGCAAAAAGAAGCTGCTCCTTCCGGTCATTTGCATGACTTTCCGGCTCAGCTTCTTATTCTCTACAAATGCCTAATGCCTATGATTTGAACGCGTTCACATGTTCCGGACGGCTTACCGGTTTGCTGTATGACTGATTGTTGGTGTCGATTACATCGGTTTTGCCGTTCAGCTTGATCTGAACCTTCGTCGCATTGGTATTCTCAGTCAGGGCAAGTATAACGGCCTGCAGCATTTGTGCCGGCTCCTTCTGCCCTTCTTGATAAGCGTCGTCCTGCAGCTCGACAGTTACAACATCCTTCGTCGTTGTAACGCTCTTCACGATGACATCCGGAGTGATTACGGCTGTGAGAGGATCTGTATCAAGCGGGCCGCTGATCAACTGCTCGATCGCTGATTTTGCCTTATTATCCGAACGGTTAACCAGACGTGTTACCGGGACATAGTACGATTCGTCATCTGGTGTTACTGCTGCGAAGTATAGTGTAACCGGAATCGATTGACTATAGTTCACTCCATCTGCAGCCTGCAGATTGATACCCACAGCGCGGGTAAGCGGTCCGTCAATCGGCAAGCCATCCACCGGCATTTCGGCGAGCTTCTGGCCTTCCATCCAGATTTCCACATTTTTAATTCCCTGCATGCCCGTCAGCGTCCAAGTAACGGCTTCAACAATTTGGCGTTCTTCCGCAGCGGTATAATCACTGAATGATTTGGAGAAATCAACGATAGCCAGGTTCTGATCCGGAACCAGGTTGAACTGCTTAACCGTTGTCCCTTTTGGAAGAATGGCTTGGAAGCCTTCCGGCAGCTCACTAGCGAATTGACCGTCCTCCACCATCATTTCAATTGCTTTCTGGCCGGCTTTCTCCGATTCGCCCAGTGATGCAAGCACGGTAACTGGAGCCAGCAGCCCATTTTGATCCTTGAGGTAAAGAGTCATTTGCGATTGGTCTGTCTGCTGAGCGGCAGCAGTGTCTACCCCATTGTTATCCGCAGCACCGCTTACATTCTGCGTGCTGTTTTGCGGTGGGTCAATGGATTCGCTCGCTTCTTGCGAGAATAATCCACAACCGGTCGTCAGAAGGGGCAGCGCCAGCGCTCCGGCGAGCGCAGCCCGGCGAAACAGGCGATAGTGAGTCATGTCGATTTTTCCTCCCCATGGGTTAGTTGATGGTTGAACAGCTTGTTAGGCGTTTGGTACAAGTACCTCTTTTGTAGTACTATGTATACGAGCCCTCCCAAATAATTAGACCAGTTTTGTCCCACAAATTGAGACAAGAGGTGATCGCTTTGCCTAAATCCAAATTGTACAGCCTAAACAGCCAAACAGTTGCAACAGCCACAAGGGAATGGCTCCTCAAACGCGGTGTAACGATACCGCAAATTGGTGAACTCGTCATGTTCCTTCAGCAGAGTTATTATCCGGAACTGACTCCAGATGAATGTGAGCGGTATGTAGAGGCAGTGTTGTCCAAGCGTGAAGTGCAAAATGCGGTGTTGACAGGCATTCAGCTTGATATGCTTGCTGAGGAAGGCAAGCTCCTCCCGCCATTGCAGGAAATGATCGATAACGATGAAGGCTTATATGGGTGCGATGAAATTCTGGCCCTGTCGATCGTGAACGTCTACGGAAGCATTGGCTTCACAAACTTCGGTTATGTTGATAAATTAAAGCCCGGTATCTTAAAGAAGCTTAATGATAAAGAAGATGCTGCTTGCCATACCTTCCTGGATGACATTGTCGGCGCTATTGCAGCTGCTGCGAGCAGCCGTATTGCCCATCGCAAGCAGGCGGAGCGCGAGAATATAATCGAACCTCCGATTGATTGAGGTTGATTTCAAAGCAAAAGGGTTACAGCGTGCAATTAATACTGCACGTTGTAACCCTTTTTTATAGAATTAACCGCCTGTTGTCCGGGCGTTATTTATGTCAATCATTGTTCAAAATCGAAATCCCCGCTCTCAAATACAAATTCCGCATCGTTCGCCTCATAAGTCTGGACCAGGTATTCGAACCACTGCCGGTAACTGCCAGCTAGTATTCTCCGCTCCGCCCCGTCATGCCACATACTGATGATTTGCCCGCTTGTTCCGCTATCAGCCGGAAATAGATCGAGGCAATGATGATTGCCAGCACCGTCATACGTTAATGGAATCCAAGCCGGCTGCCACCACGTGCTGACAATACCCGTTTGAACGTCGGCATCGAAATCTGCAAATATACTCTTGTCATAGAGGTCTTTCCAAATCCGCCATTCTTCTAAAATCCGCTCCGCAGATAGAAGCTCCCATCCAGCAATGAGCCATTGAGCGTCACCTGATTGACCATTGTGAATGTGCAGCGATTCTCTTAAATCAGCCGGCAGTGTGAAGCCAATGGCTGCTTCAAGCTCAGCAATCTCCAGTTCGCTTGCCCCTGGCAGCAGATCAGCGAGCACATCAGGCGCCTGCTTCTGGAGCCACTGCTCCATTCTATCCCATAATACTTTCATTGCTATTTGCTCCCCCGCCAAGTTCTTCTTCATCACATACCAGCTATCCTTTCCTCAATCCAGAACCGCCTTACCACATTGCCGTTTTCTTCTGTAAACTCTGACTCAACACTCCGCCATTATTCATAATGGTCCGTTCAGAGCCTACATTCGCTTTATCACAAACGACCAAAACGCTGCTGATTCCGAGCGTTCTTGTCGGTTTAAGCGGTGCCGGATATTGACTGCCCCTACCATTTGGTTCTGTTCATCCATCAATTTGCTGATCAATCCAACTTTCATGTTTGCTGTCCATTACCGTAAACCTGGTCCTGATTCACCCAGATATAGTGGCCATCACGTAGAAACACTCCCTCACTATCAATGTAGTCTTGGTATTAGTTCCCATTATAACCTGCCGCCCCGTTTAGAAAATGTACAAAATTATCATAAATGAGCGCTGTCTTTATCCAAATCACTTCTTTCTCTGCTTCCCAAAAAATGGTATAGCGTTTCTAGAAATGCCTTGATATAATCTCCCTAGTATTGGCATCTTACATGCGGATTTTTTTGCAGCAGCTGTTCTGACAGCGCTTACTTCATTCATTTTTTTATATTAGGAGGTTGTCATGAGCTTACGGCCACCAGCCAAACGAATTACTGATAATCATAGGAGATCCGTCCTCTCGCTGCTTAAGGACAAAACCTTCCGCAATCTGTTATCGATTGTGAAGACTTACAAATGGTATTATATCGGCGCGGTCGGATCTCAGCTGCTGCTAACGGCTGCTGCGCTGTTTTTCGCCGATACGAGCCGCCGGCTGTTTGATCTAGCCCCTCATGTACCTCGAAACACGCTAAGCCAAATCATCCTTATGTTTGTGTGCATTGCCTTATCACAGCTCGTTCTTACCTTTCTTAATAACTGGCTCCGTTCCGCGCTTAATGAGTCTGTTGTCTATGAGATGCGGCGCAGCATCCTGAATCATCTGCAGCGTCTACCCTTATCGTTCCACGAAAATAACCACAGCTCCAATTCGGTTAATGTCATGAATAATGAGCTGGAGATCGCGAAGAATTTCATCGTCTATGATGTACAGCGGCTGATTGCTCTGCCTATTTCCTTTGTGTTCGTGGGCATTTATCTTCTATCTGTACACCCGCTGCTCGGCGCGATCGCAATTGCCATCGGACCGCTGCAGATGGTAAGTAATTTGGTCCTGAAGTCAAAATTCCAGCAGGCGGCAGAGCTGCAAAACCTCGTAACCCGTGACGTATTCTTCACAATAGGAGAAACCCTGCACGGCATCCGGGAAGTAAAAGCGAACCAGATGGAAGACAGTGTGAACGCACGTATGGCTGAGATCCAGAAGCGCGGAGTTGCCTATAATGTGCTGTTAACCAATATCAGTACGATTCGCAGCATCACAAAGGATCTGCCAGGGCATGCGGGATATCTGACCGGTATCGGTATAGGGGCAGCCTTAATGACATCGGGCGATATTGGCGTCGGGGGCTTGGTTGCGTTTATCACCCTGCTTGATAAGGTTGCTGAACCTTTCACCGTACTTGTGGATACGATCAATAATTTGCAGCGATCGGTTTCCGGAGCCAGACGCTTGTTCGAAGTGATGGATATGGCGGAGGAGGATACTAGGGCAGGAACGGTACTTGAAGCCGGCGCACCAGCTATTCGTTATGAGAACATTGGCTTTCACTACACGGAAGGAGCAGAGACGCTCCGCAATCTATCCTTTACCATTCCCGCCGGAAAGTCGCTTGCACTTGTCGGGCCAAGCGGAGCCGGTAAAAGCACCATCGTGAAGCTGCTTTACCGTTTCTATGATCCTCAGCAAGGCCGGATACAGGTAAATGACAGGCCGCTTCAAACCTATGCCATTCACTCCATTCGTGAGCGGATGGCACTTGTATCCCAAGATATTTACCTGTTCGACGGCACAGTCGCTGCCAATATTGAAGTGGGCAAGCCGGGAGCGAGCCGGGACGAAATCATCCGCGCAGCTAAGCTTGCACAAGCCTATGCATTCATTGAGTTATTGCCAAATGGAATGGATTCTGAGATTGGCGAGCGTGGAATTAAGCTTTCTCATGGTCAAAAACAGCGGTTATCCATCGCACGGGCGATTCTGCGTGATGCTTCACTCCTCATTCTCGATGAGCCGACCTCAGCACTCGATGTTGAGACCGAGGCCTCTTTTCAACGGGATCTTGGAGAATGGGCGAGCGGCTGTACGAAAATCATTATTGCGCACCGGCTCTCTACGATCAGAGACGCGGATTATATTGTTTTTCTGGAACACGGTGAAGCGGTTGAGTTCGGCACAGCCGAAGAGCTGCTCCGTATGAACGGACGTTTCCGGAGCTATTGGGAGAAACAAGGCCGTGAAATCGGTGAAGAACAGTCTGTCGTGTGACAGGCTGTTTTGTTTTGTTCCATCATCAACAGCAGTGGGGAACCATCTACTGCCGTGGATTACTCCGAAGGGCACCCGGCAATAACGAGGCGTCCTGCTGTTTGCGCGTCATCTCTCGCCTTGTTGAAGCTCATCAGATCAAGCCTCCGCCAAACGAGGAGAAGACTGTCAGCACCACAGCTATGACTGACAGTCTTCTCCTTCGAAATTAAACATGATTCCTACCCGCGTTCGTTTTCATCCCCGCCCAGCTCCGTCCATAGATTGGTGCATCTTATAGACGGTGAAGCAACTGGGAAGCTGCTACTGAAAGCAGCGTGAAATTAGAAACTAAGCATCCTGGGGCAGGTTCCGTATCTGATTGAAATATTCGGTAACCCGCCTGTCATCCTCATGAGGATACGTATAATCGAAAAATGCTGCCACAACCTGCGCAATCTCGCGAAATAAGCTGGTCATGACATATAATGACCGCCAGATGTTCTCATAGTCGGCATCGCAATAGGTTGCAGCAAAAGCAGCCCAGTGCTTCGGTTCGAGATGTTTTTCAAAATATTTGCCCAGCTTGCCTGGATCAGCCTTGAAGTCCGAACGGATGGCAATGTGCCAGTTCAACATTTTCATAAGCATATCTCTGACTGGACCGTCAAACATAAACTTTGCATAAGATAGCTCTCTTCGCCAAAGCCCTTTCACGATATAAGTGCTCACCCACCAAAACTCATTGCAGCAGTGCTCGAATTGTTGAGAGGTAGGCGGCTGGGTCAAGTAATCCTTGCTGCTTGCAGGCGGCAAAGGCGGAATGATCTCGTCTTTATCCAGCAGCAGCTTGCTTAAGCTGTCCTGCTGCATATTCGCCATTTTCTGAACGGGAAACATCGTAAGATCGATCCGATTACCATCTATAAACTGCATCAGGAAGGCGAACTTCCCGTCGCTGTTCTCCCCGGGCGCGGGAACCTCCATCTCATCAGGGGTCTGAATGATCATTAACTCGCCAAAGTAACTGATCCAGCTGCGGTCACGGACATAATCGTCCACAGAGGTTACCAGATAAACAATATCATAATCTTGAAACCGATCGCGGGGCGCATCCGGATTCACACGCGAGCCATTCATAATAACGGCCCGTACTCGCTCATCTGCCCTCGCGAAATCAAGAATTAAATCCATCATGACCTCTTCGCTTCGCATCACAAGCCTCCGTTCGGATTCAGAATGATGAATATAGAACCATCCTCTACAGTGGGAAGATGGTTCCCAATTCTAAATAGGTCATTATGCAATCGCATTCAGTTGTTCGATATCCGCTGCTGATAGAGTCACTGCTGATGCGCCTGCGCTGTTGACGATATTCTTGGCACGGCTGGCTCCCGGAATCGGCAGTATAACCGGAGAATGCTGAAGCAGCCAGGCTAACGCGACCTGCTGCGGAGACAGGCTGTTCTCTGCTGCGATTGCCGCTAGAACCTTGTTGTCGCCGAGTTTACCCGCTTGACCCATCCCGTTCAGCGGGCTGTACGGCAGGAATGCAATACCAAGCTCCTCGCATCGTCTCAGCACTGCCGCTGAAGAACGGTCGAAGACGTTCATCCGGTTCTGTACACTGACGATTGGAACAATGGAGAGCGCTTCGTCGAGCTCTTCTACAGTTACATTAGATAGGCCGATATGTACGATTTTACCCGCGCGCTGCAGATCGGCAAGAGCGCCGATGGAGTCTGCAAAATTCACTTTAAGATCAGGGTGGTGGAACTGATACAGGAATATATCATCCCTATCGAGCGCCTTCAGACTCGCTTCGCATGCTTCCCTCAATCGCTGCGGGCGGCCATCCGTCTCCCACTGGCCTTCTGGGCGAAGCAATCCGCCTTTAGTAGCCACATAGGCTTCAGGATGATTCTTCAGCGCTTTGGCAAGAACTTGCTCATTATGACCCATTTCTGCTGTTTCCAGACAGTAGGAATCTGCCGTATCAAACAACGTTATCCCCGCTTCGAGTGCAGCATTAATGGCTTCAATCCCTGTTTCTTCAGATGGACGGCCATGAACCGAGATCGGCATACAGCCCATCCCTATTTCTCCGACACTTACTCCAGTTGTTCCGAGTACTCTATTCTTCATGTTCTTCATCCTCCTAGTCAGGTCACTTTATTATGAACAGATATATACCGCTTACATTTTGGGGTACACTACCTTGAGTTCGACCTTTGAATGGAATCTCCTTCATCCTCAAGACAGCTCTATTATTTAAAACTCCACATAGAAGGGCTGCTGCGCCTCATCCAAACAGAGCTCAATCCGCTGCTTGAAGTTTTTCCAAGTGACCATCTGAAGCGTCTCTTCAATTGCAGCTTTGATCGATTCACCTTCCTCTACCTGTCCGCCGGGCATCTCCCAGCCTCTCCGCGGTCCTTTGATTAACAGAATTTCGCTGCGTTCATTAAGGATGACGACTGCAGCTGAAACGATATGCTTAGGAGGGCTCATGGTTCTTCGTTCCTCTCTGTCCAAATTCGTTCGATCTCGGACTGGTTGTTGCCGTGGACAATAAGTTTATACACGTCGGGATTGGAGAGATTCTTCCAGCCCTCAATACCGAATTCTTTGTCATAATGCCTTATGATCAGCGACATAAGCGCACCATGCGTGACAATGGCAGCATGAGACTCTTGTCTTGCCAACAGCTCCTCAACAACTGCAATTGCTCTGACCATCGACTCTTTTGTCGATTCTCCGCCTGTAAATTTCAGGTCGGGGTCTTCATAGGCTAGCTTCAGCTTGTCCTGCCAATCCGGATAAGCTTCCGAACTTAATACATATTCAGTCAATCGCTCATCCGTATGCAGGGCGAGGCCTCTTGCGGAACAGAATGGCCGGATCGTATCCACTGCTCTCACCCAAGGGCTGGATCGTACATAATCAATAGAAGCATCAGCCAAGAAATCCGCCAGCGTTTCTGCTTGAATTCTGCCTGCTGGCGTCAAATTCGCCGATGAATCCTGACCTTCTGCTTTACAATGCCGGATGAGATAAATAGATTTCATAGGGCTCTCCTTCGTATTAGCTGCAGCCACTGAGGCTAAATTTTCTCATACAAGCTGCTTTTCCACCCGTTCTCCCATACCTTGACTCCTTGAAACGTGAAGCCATGGTCTTGATAATACTGATTTAACCGCTCATTATCAGCCATGCAGTCCAATCGGACCAGGTTCTTCCCTGCATTCCATATATAATTCTCCGCCCATTCCAACAAAGCGGTTCCAATGCCTAATCCCAAATAATCGCGGCTTACAGCAAAGCGATGGATGTAGCCGGAATCTTCGTTATCCAGCTCCTCCCATATGAAGGGGTCCGACCACCCTACCAGTAAAGTCCCTACGATCTCTTCCTTCATCTCCCCTACATATAATTCTGAACCGTCATGAAAACATTCATAGACGCGCTCAAGGGTAAAATACGCAGGGTCCCATTGCCGAATCCCTTTGGAGTGGAGCCAGTTTGCTGAGCCCTTCCAAAGCTCCAGAACCTTATAACTGTCCTCAAGCGCTGCACGCCGGACAAGAATAGGCGGCTTTTCACTCGTCTGCATCGGTTGCTCCTTTATTCATGCCTCTATAGGCAGCTATGATTTCAAAATTAACTTCTGATAGCTTGCGATATCAAGCCTTCTATATATTCGATGCTGGTATTCATATGCGTTCTCCTCCAATTTCCGCTTTAATCAACAAACACGTCCTGACTGCCTGACTTCATTTGCAGGAAAAGGCTCTTAATCTGCTGCTCCGTATTCCGCTCTACGGATAATTCGGGGAGATGATCCTCATCGAAAAACCCGGCTTCCAGCGTCTCCATCCCGCCCGTCGCTTCACCGCCCGTTATTTCGCAATGTATAAATATCTTATAGACATGAAAGGGTGAAGGAGGATGGTGATGAAACTTTTTATCTAATATACCCAGCAGTCTTATCGGCTTCACGATGTAACCCGATTCCTCCTGAATTTCCTTAACAACCACTTCTTTTGGTGACAGACCAATATCCGCCCATCCTCCCGGCAGTGCCCAGGCGTTATCCAATCGTTCTTTAACCATTAAGATCTTGCCTTCATGAAAAACAACGCCGCGTACATCTACTTTCGGCGTTGCATAGCCGGTTTCGCTGGCGAATAACGTTTTGATCTTGTCGATCTCCACGTCGGTGTACGTGTTCATAATTTCGATGCTCAAGTTTCGTAATTGTTCAAAGCGGTCTAAATCATAGATATCCTTCGAGTACGCAAGCCCTGCTTGACTAATGGATTGTATTTGCTTTGCCCATTCAAGCCATTTTAGCTGCATGGTTGTTCTCTCCTTTATCCCATTCTCTTAAGTTCCACTCTACTTGGAGATAATATCGTTTCTATTTATATGCTGTTCTATTATAGCTTGAATATTTTTCCTATTTCAAATGGAATAAAACTGAAGACCGATCATCGAACCACCCAACCCTCAATTGAAGCTGCACTTAATCGGCAAAAGGCGGCGGGATCACCCGCCGCCTCGTACCGCTATGGGTATTACTCGTTTGAATAAACGGTAAAAATTAAATCCCGCTTCCCGTTATTCTCAGTCGCCCACGTCTTGCCGCCATCTAGGGATAACCTTTCATACCCATCCGCATACGTGTCATTGTCGCTGTATGCAAATCCATAGTTGTTATCCGTCGATGCCGTGTCAGCTGATTTCGGGGATTTGAGGATCAACCCGTATTTCTTGCTCTTATCCAGGTTTTTCAATCTCGGATAGATCGAATACGGACTGACGCTCCCCGGAATATTGTACGCCGGCAGAGAGGCGGAGAAAATTTTCTCCTGCGGATTGTCGTTTTCATCCAAGGTTACGATATCAAAATAATAGGCATCTGCCGGGACGGTATTTACGTAGCTTTCATAGATGTAGATGTCCAGCTTTGGCAGATCACCATTGTTCAGCTTAAACACCTGCATCCGCTGCACACCGGCTCGTAGATCCGAATAGCTGGCATACTCCGAATTGCTGTTGTCCTGAACGATATTCGAACCGGTATTTCCTTTTATATAATAGGCTTCGATCTCGCTTACCGACGGAATGATGTAATTCGTTTTCATATAGAATCTGATTTTCGAGGTCGATACCGACTTGAAATGAATCGTCTTGTTATCGCCTACCGTGAAGCCTTTGGTGATGTCGACGTAGCTTGTGCCATCCCAATACTGCAGGGCGTAATTGGCGATTTGGAAGTTAGCGCCTTTATACTCCTTAATGACAACCTGGTTGACCGCTGTAACCTTTCCAAAATCGATTTCCGCCCACTCATTGTTGAGATGCCCGCCCGCGGCGCTCCACCTCGTAGACCATCGGCCATCTGTCAAATTCGCTGCTTCATACCCGGAATCGCTCCAGGTCGACGATACATTCACAGGCTTCCCAAGAGCGAGATTCACCGCCGTTTCACCTTGCTTGCCCGATCCGCCTTTAGCCACTTTGATAATCGCCGTGCCGTTAGGGGGCAGGTTGTACGTGAATTGACCCGACGCCTTCCCAAGTTGACTGCCCGTATAAATCTCCGACAAGGTGTAATTCGCGCTGCTATTCAAACCGAGGTCTGATAGATTGACGCTCATCGATGCCTCATCTTTGCTGTTCCAATTGGAGAGGCCCACATACACATCGCCATGCTTATCGGCTGTATAAATAACATCCGGAGCATGCTCGCCCTTATGATAGAAATTCGTCATGCTGACAGGCTTGGCAGCTCCCCCGTTTGCGACGATGTTAAGCAGCTGCTTGTTCTCGAGGATATTCATCCGATCTTCAGACAGGAACGGTATATTATCGCCGATCAGCCAATGCCCGCCTCCTAATGCTGCTGTCGTCGCCAGCAGTTTTCCTTCGTTTTGGCTGTATTTATACCAGAAGCCTTGAGCGAAGTTCTCCGGCATGATCATGTCGGGATCATTGTAGGAATAAAGCGTTCCGTTGGTCCACCAAGACGCAATGTCATTGAATGCCTGTCGTTCAATTCCGGAGTAACCGTTCACTCCGATTGAAGTATCGCAAGCTGCTCTTCGCCCATGCGCGAATGCCGCGGGCAGAAGCGGGGCAATCGACTCATTGATGTAATGGGGCGATTGGCAGCAAGAACCGTCTCCCGGATAATGCCCATTCCGATCCGGTAAGCTTGGACGCCGTTGACCGCCGGATCATAATGCTGCCCTTCGTACATGCCCATATCAATGAAGTCGAGCTTAAGATAATCGTAGCCCCAATCCACGTACTTCTGGATTGCGCTGCGGATTGCCGTTTGGGCAGCAGGATGTGATACGTCCATTGCATATGTACCCAAATACGTCCGGATCAGCTTCCCGTTCTCGTCTTTGAGGCAGATATCCCGGTACGTATAAGCCGTCCCCGGAATCGGCAGATCAAGCCATGCATCATAAATGGTGAAGGGGGTCTGATAACCTCCGACCTTCAATCCTTTGCTGTGCACATAATCGGCAAAGGCTTTCATTCCATCATCGAAAGGCAGGCTGGAATCCGGCTGGAAGCCGCCATCCAGGTTGAAGTAGGTGTACCCAAGCGGCTTGAGATGCTTGGCCATATAGTCGACCATCGGATACATCGCTTCAGCGCTCGCATAGTTGTAATGAGAGTAGTAGGTGTTGTAGCCCATCGGCACTTCGCCTTTCCACTCCATATGAGGCTCGCCGGCGTTATAGACGTTCCCATATTCCTCAAGCCCGGCTTGATAATCCTCGTAGAATCCGAAGAAAAACCGGTCTGAATGAATCATCTGCCCGCTCTGTGAGCCTCCCCAGTTATAGACGCTGAAAGAGGTTAGCGGTCCATTCGCCTGCTCCGCCTGACCGAGCTTCTGACTGCTCTTCCAGTTTTTCACGGTGGCGGCTCCCGCTACAAAGCCCTGCTTGCCGACGTTGTCAAATACTGCGGAAACCCAGTAGCTGATTCCGTTGAACGGTTCCCATTTCAGCTGTTCCCCTTCGAACCGGTCGGCGCCGTTTTGACTGCTGCCAAAATCGCTCACCGGCGCTACGCCAAAATCAAAGTTATTCGTATACGGGGTGGTCAGGATTCGTTTATCCGTACCCGCGCCGATATCAAGAAAAGAAGTTGATACGGGCTCGAGAATATCGACGGCCCGGGCTTCAGGGCTGCTCACGCTCATATCGGATAAGAAGTAAGACTGATCCGGGTAAAGGTACAAATTTAAGGTAAGCGTTGAACCGGAATCCAGGGCGCTAAGTATCGATAGCTTCACCCCGTCCCGGCCGTAGACGTCACGATCCAGCTTACTCCACTCTGCTGTCCGCGTCGCCGGATCGGACGAGCGGTACCGAGCAGCGTCGCCGGCGAACTTAAAGTCCGAGCTGAAGTCACGGATAATCATCCGTTTCCCCCAAGCGAAGCTGCCAAGACCCGTGGACAAATCATAAGTAAGCGTATACTGTCCATTTGAAGCTTCCACAATCTTGTTCTTCTGGCCGACCGTCAGTTTCGATGTGGCGAAATTCACCTCAGGTATTAAAGTCCCTCCCATAATAAGTATCATTAAGACAGCAATGAATCGAATCCGGAACGTTGTACGCATGGGTTACCTCCCTGGCAAATAATCGAATGAGAATAGTGTCAAAACCGCCTCGCATGGCAGAAGCCAACGGGCGCATGCAAGCGCCCGAACCGGCTCCCCGAACTTCAACGTTACTTCCACAGCTCTAATCGCTTGTTGTAATTGTCCGTATAAATCTTTTCGAGCTGCGATATGCCTGCCGTCTCCAATTCCTTCATCATCTTATCGTAGGTTGCAACAGCCTCCTCCTGAGAAGGAGCCATCACCATTCTCGGGAAATACTTCGAGATCGTTTCGCTCACCTTCTGCTGAATAATGGCTTCCGGCGTACCGCCGCTTGGACCCAAATTGTCATAAGCCGCTGTGTCGATCGAAGTGTCTGCAAGATTCTTGATGGCCAGCGCTGAGACAGGATCCGTCTCGTAACGGCCGATTAAGTCATAAGGCGTACCATCGGATCCGGGACCGTTCTTGATCGTCCAGGTCCATTTGCGGATTCCGGTTTCCTTGGCATAGCCGGCCCAGTCCTTCTTGAAGCCTGCTAAGGTTTCAGGTCTTGGCACATGCTTCCCGTCCTTCATATCCCAGTCCTTGCCTTCTATGCCCCACATCATGAGATACTGGCCTTCTTCGCTGGCCAGAAAGTCCAGAAACTTAATAGCGCGAACCGGATCTTTGTTGCTTTTGGAGATGCCGATACCGTCCCACCCAAGGGAGCTCTTCAAACCGTAAGTCGCTTTCGCCGGGTCCACTCCGGGAGCGACAACTTTGTACGGATAAAACTGGCTCTCATCCTTGAGCGCCGGATCCTTGGCTGCTTCTTTCAGAATTGCATTAGGCTTGCCCAAATTCCAAAACGCATCGGCCGTTGCAAAGTAGCTGCTGCTTGCCAGCTTCTGTTCATACTGCTGCGTCTTGTTCGTTGCCCACTCCGGATCGATCAAGCCTTGTGTATACAGCGAATTCATAAATTTGATCATGTCCAAATATTTCGGATCCTTCACGTCGGTTTTCAGTCCGCCGTCCGTTTCATAATAAGGCATAATACCGTACATTCCTTTGAACGATCCCGTAATCGCGCCCATATTCTCGCCGTTGAAGGTCATCGGAACCGTCGGCTTACCATTGATTGTCGGGTATTTCTCTTTATATTTCTTGAGCAGATCTACAAACTCATCCGAGGTGAACGGCTGGCCGTTGTTCACTTTATCGCCAACGCCAAGCTCCTTCATCACGTCCATTCGCATGAGAAAGCCGAATACCGGGTACTGTTCAAGCCCATACCAATTGGCCAGATAGTAGTTCTTCCCGTCTGCGCTTCTCGTTTTCTTGAGCATATCCCCGTACATTTCCTTAATATGCGGCCCATATTGGTCGATTAAGTCGTTCAAGGGAATGAGGGCTCCCGCAGCAATATATTTCTCAAGAATGTCGCCTCTGCCGATATCCATCACATCAGGCAAATCGTTGCTTGCGAGCATCAGGTTCAATTTCTCGGATGGATTGCCCGTAGGCTGCTGAATTTCCAGAGAAACATTGGTTTTCTTCGTTATTTCCTTCGCTACCGGATTATCGAAAGAATCACCGACATTCGCATCAAAGAAGGTGAAGCTAACCGGTTTACTGTCTTGGGATTCCTCACCGGCTTCCGCCCCTGAAGCAGCAGTTGTTCCTTCATTTGCTGCAGGCTTGCTGTTGCCGCCGCATCCAGCAAGCATGGATACCATTAAAACCATGGCGACTGTAAATCGAAATTGCCCTTTTTTCCACATCGCTTTCGTTTCCCCCTCAAAGTTTTTGCGCTGCTTCCCGTTTATTCCCCGCGAGTCAATATCCGCTCCGGAAGCATCCGCTTATGAATGACAGCGATTTCAAAGAAACATATGGCTCAACATGCCTTCGTGTCGAATGAATCGCTGCCGCCTAGGTTTATTGTAGTCACCCTGCCCTGCCGCTATCTATATCACTTTGCATGCAAATATAACGGAAAACGACTTTCATAACGTGATTTATACCGTTTTCGGTATCCGGATGCATACCGTCGTTCCGATCCCGAGTCTGCTGTGAACCTCAACGCCATAGCGGTCACCGTAGGCCAGCTGGACACGTTTGTGCACATTGTAAATGCCATATCCCAGCGTCTGATCTGGCTTGCCCTGCATCCTTTCCATGACATCGCGGGGGATACCCATCCCATCGTCAATAACAAAGAGCAATAGATTGCCCCCGTCCTGGGCAAGCTTAATCACGATATTAATGCCGCTTTCCTCCTCCCACATCGCGTGATTGATGCAGTTCTCGATGAACGGCTGCAGGATTAATTTAAGCGTCGAAAAATGAAACAGCGATTCGTCGAGCACGTAATGAACGGTGAACAGCCCCTCGAATCTGACTTTCTGAATCGAAAGATAGTGTTCGGTCAGTCTGATTTCCTGCTCGATTGTTATGCTTTTCTTCCCTTTGCTCAGTGAAATCCGGTAAAACCTCGCCAAATCATCCGCCATCAGATGGCTTTGCTCATTGTTGTTGGCAACGGCAAGCGCGGAGATGGAGGCTAATGTGTTGTATAAAAAATGCGGAGAGATTTGCGCCTGCAAACTGTCCATCTCCGCTTCCTTCTGGGAGATTTCCTTCTTGTAGACATCATTAATCAATTCCTGGATCGTAACCGCCATCTTCTTCAAGGCAAATGAAAGCTGCCCGACTTCGTCAGTCCCCATCGGCGGGAAATTCACGTCAAAATACCCCCGCTCCACTTTGCGGATCTGCTGCAGCAGTGATTCGAACCGTTTGGTCATCAGTTGGCTCGTACCGTAGATCAGAGCGACCGCAACGGCAATACAGACCAATGAGATATACAGCATTTTCTTAGATGCGCCTGATGCTTGTCCGATTAATTCGTCGTAGGGAAGCACAACGAGCGTTTTCCACCCGTTATGCAGTGATTTCTGAACAATGATCGACGGCTCTCCATCGATGTCGCCATAAATGGCAGCGCCTTCACTTAATGCTGCTCCGTTCTTGCCGCCTGGCAGGATTTCGGAGATATTCCGGTAAAGCGGCTTTTTGACGCTGGACGTAATGATATTGCCTCTCTCGTCGGAAACGTATATCGTTTTGTTTTTGTTCTCCTTTTCGATGAGCGAATAGATTTCCCACTCCGATATTTCCATCGTCAGAATGCCGTACGGGTAATTTAAGCTCAAATAATTCAATGAACGGGCGAGGAGAATGACCTTATCGTTCGTAGCCGAGTTATTCAAATAAAAGTTCGTAACTTGCCCCTCTGCGTGAAAGGATTGGGCAATCAGCGATTTAGGAAGCTCTCCCGTATGCTTGATGAAAAAGCCGTCCGAGTAAAGCGATTCATTGTTGGAATAGATTGTAATCGATTTCAAATTGGGATTCATTGCCAAGATCTTGTACAGCGATTTGTTAATATAATCGAAGGCGTCCAGAACGGATACATCATTCTTCTTATAGTGATTCAGCAAATAATTGCGAAGCGACGTGTCCAAATAGATTAACGTTGAAATTTGCGAATAGAGATCAAGCTTATTCTCGATGTTGTTGTTGATCTGATCCAACGTACCGCCTACATTATCGACGGCCTGCCGGATAAGCTGATCCTTGATCGTATGGTAGGAATACGAGACCAGAAAGGAGACAGGTAAAATCGTAACGAGGAGAAAAACGAGAAAAAGCTTGCTTCTGAACCGTTTATTAATCAGATTCAAATACATTTTCTGCAGAAGGTTATAAAAACTTTTTGCGATATTCATTGGGCGTAACTCCTTGCGTTTTATAAAAGAACGAGCAAAAGTATGATGTATTTTCGTAGCCGACTTTTCGTGCGATATCATGTATTTTCAAGGTTTTGTCGTGCAGCAGCTCCACCGACTTGTTCAGTCTGATCCTGGTCAAATACTCGTGAATGGTGCAGCCCTTCTTCTCTTTGAATAACACTCGCAAATAATTGGGCGATAAATAGACCTGGCCCGCCAAATATTCTATCGTAAGCGATTCATAATATTCGCTTTCGATGATATCGATTACTTTCTGCACCAGCAGCAAATGGCGGTCCTGCTGCCTTCCTTCTTGATAAGCGATAATCTTATCGGTCAAATCAAGTATGAAATCTTTGATATCGCCTATATATTCGGCTCCTTCAACCTTTTGGGTCCAATCGCTTAATTCGCCAATGGCAGCAATCGAGCGGTCCTCGTATTTGGCTAACTCGGACGTTATCGCCTTCAGCAGCTCCACAGTTACCTCATAGACGAGCTCTTTCGTGACTCGAAGCCTGGTCAGCAGGTCAAAAAAATGATGAATATCCAGGGTTGCCTGCTGCCTGTCCGATAAATCAATCCTCTTCAGCAGCCCCTCATACTCAGCCTTAAAGCCGAGGTCAAGCCGGTCGTGAAGCTTGGCCGAGTGGACGATATGCCCGGGTCCAATGAAGAAGCGCTCGTTTACGGCATTCTTGGCTGCTTCGAACATCACACGCCCATGCTGCAGCGAATGCCTGGCGTCGCTTACGCCGATCGTCACAGTCGCGGCAAATGCAGCTTTGATGGCATCAGACAATGCCAGCCATAAGGCCTCATAATCGGCCCCCTCTTCATATTGGAGCACAACGAGCCACTCCTGCTCATTCAACCTCAAAAGGGTTCCCTCTGCCGCGAAATCGTGGAGCAGCGCCTGGATGACATCAGCCGTACGGGAGATGTCATCCAGGCGCTGCTGCGATTGGATTGTACGGATTGCAGGGTGGCTGTCGACACTAATTAAAGCGGTTACAAATTTCATGGCAGCATACTTGGGAGCCATGCTAACGAGCTCCAGCCAGACTTGTTCCCTGCTCACACTTTCTTTTACCGTCAATAGATTCAAGGTATGACTCTCAATCAGGACCTGCTTGGAGCGCCTAAGCAGCTTGGCCTTCTCCACCTCTTCCTTCACTTTAGCCATAACGGAGGACAGTTCATTCCGGTCAATCGGTTTGAGCAGGTAGCCTACTGCCCCTGATTGAAGCGCTGATTTGACATACGTAAATTCATCATGCCCGCTTAAGAAAACGACCTTGATCCAGTCGTATCGTTCTTGAATTAATGAGGCGAGCTGCAGTCCGTCCATAAACGGCATGCGGACGTCCGACAGCACAATATCCGGCTGCAGAACTTGAATTTGCTCCCAAGCCTTCTTCCCGTTTTTGGCGGTGCCGACAACCTCGATCCCCATGCCCGCCCAATCGATATGGTTTCTCATCAGGTTCAGCTCAATCATTTCGTCCTCAACAAGCAGTATAGTCAGCAAGCCGAATCCCTCCCACTTTTCCAGATCAGCTCTTATTATACTACCGGCATGTGCAGCGAAGAAGGGAAAAAAATGGCTCCTCCTCATGTAAGATGTTTTCCCGTACATTTCTGCACATTGTTGTATTGATAGCCCAAATTACAAGCCCGTATAATTTTCACATTACGAAAGAAAGAGGTGCAGCCGATGGAAACGGCCGTTACGATGATTCGCAAAAAGGAAGCTGGGGCCTCCAGAAAATTCAAGCACCGACTGATTGAGCAAAGATATCTCCTGCTCATGCTTCTTCCTGCGATTGTATGGGCGGTTCTATTCGCCTATCTGCCGATGGCCGGACTCTACATGGCCTTTATCAATTATCAACCCTCGCTTGGGAACTTCTGGAGCAGCATGTTTCATGGAGAGTTCATCGGGATGAAATGGTTCGATTATTTTTTCAGCAACGGCGACTTTTACATCATTATGAGAAATACGCTTGCCTCCACAATGCTGACCCTGCTCGTATCCTTTCCGATTCCGATTATCATTGCGATCGCAGTCAATGAAATCAAAAGCGCCATGTTCAAGAAAACGGTGCAGACCGTATCTTACCTGCCGCATTTTATTTCTTGGGTCATTGCCGCCAACATCGTTGTAACCGTTCTCTCTTCGGATGGAATCGTTAATAATGTGCTCAAATGGCTGCATCTGACCGACAACAGCATTTTGTTTTTGCAGGAAGGCAAATACTTTTGGTGGATTGTGGCAATCGGCAACACGTGGAAGGAAATGGGCTACAGCTCGATCATTTATCTGGCTGCGATCTCATCGATCAATCTGGATCTGTACGAAGCGGCCAAAGTAGACGGCGCCGGCCGATTCAAGCAAATTATCTATGTAACGCTGCCGCACTTAAAACCGACGATCGTTATCTTACTCATTTTCTCGCTGGGAGGCGTGCTGAACGCCGGGTTCGACCAGCATTTCCTGCTAGGCAACGGGCTTAACCAGGATTATTCCGATGTTCTATCGACGTATTCGTTCCGCTACGGACTGCAGAACTCCATGTTCTCTTACGCTTCAGCCGTCGGATTATTCAATTCCGTCGTCGCCTTCATTATCGTCATCATCGTTAATTTCGCAGCCAAGAAGTTCAATAACCAATCATTATTTTAGGGAAGCAGGTGCAGCATGCTTGGGAAAAGCACGATTTCGGATAAACTCTTCGATTTGTTGATGTATGCGTTTTTGTGTCTCGTCTTTCTCGTCACCTTCTATCCGTTCTGGAACATTCTCATCGTATCCTTGAACGATGCCACCGACTCCGTTCGCGGGGGCTTATATTTATGGCCCAGAAAGTTTACGCTGGAGAGCTACCAGTCGATTCTGCGGAATTCGGAGCTGATCAGCTCCGTGAAGGTAACCGCCCTGCGGACAATCGTCGGAACGCCGCTGTCCGTATTGAGCATATGTATGATGGCGTATTCGCTTAGCAAACGCCATCTGATCGCCTGGCGGTTCCTGACGTTATTTTTTATTTTCACCATGTACTTCGGGGGCGGGTTAATTCCGACTTATATGATCATCAAATCCCTTCATTTGATCGATTCATTCTGGGTATTTATTTTTCCCGGGCTCATCGGCGTCTTTCTGATGATCCTGGTGCGCACTTATATCGAGCAGCTCCCGCCGGAGATGGAAGAATCGGCCAAGATCGACGGTGCCAATGACCTGCAAATGTTCGCCCGCATTATCCTTCCGCTCTGTATTCCGGTGCTTGCAACGATTGCTTTGTTCATCGGGATCGGACATTGGAACTCCTGGTATGATTCGTATATCTATACGTACAAGCCGGAGCTGAAGACCCTTCAAGCCGTGCTTGTGAAGATATTAAACCAATACCAGACAGGAGGGATGGTGTCCGAAGCGGAGCAGATGGCCAAATCCTCCAAACGAATACCGGTATCCGGCGAAAGCATCCGAATGGCGGTCACGATGGTGTCTACGATTCCGATCATTCTGGTTTACCCGTTTATACAGCGGTTCTTCGTGAAAGGCATCATGATGGGTGCAATAAAAAGCTAGATTCGATTTAAGACAATCACGCAAGCAAAGAGGCATGCTGCAGAAGCATGCCTCTTTTGTGTTTCAATATAACGTCCAAGAACCAGGTGGAATAAAGTCGCTTATACGGTTAGCCCACTTACTACTAACCCGTTGAAGCCAAAGAGGCTCCGCCTTGCCCTTTAGCAGATCATTTCTACTTTAAAGCATCTTTTTTAGGGACTCTGCTGAACGCGAATCAGGTTAGTTTTCCAGGGGTTTCTCACCGGGCCATGGATAATCTCTCTGCCGCCTCTACCGTATGCTTGAGCAGCGCTGCAATCGTTACCGGTCCTACTCCAGAGGGAACAGGAGTAATCGCACCGGCTATCGGCTCGCACTCCGCATAGTCTACATCGCCGACATTTCCTGCATTATAGCCGGCATCCAGAATGACTGCGCCGGGTTTAATCCAGCCGGCCTTAACAAACTTTGCGCGGCCGACCGCGGCAACGACGATATCACCGGAGCGGACGATATCGGAGAGATTCTCTGTTTTGGAGTGACAGATGGTAACTGTGGCATTCCTGTTGAGCAGCATCAACGAAACCGGCTTGCCTAATATGGGGCTTCTGCCAATAACGACAGCATGCTTTCCCTCTACCTTCAGCTGATAATAATCCAGAATTGCCAGAATTGCCGCCGGCGTGCAGGAAGGATAGGGCGCGGCGCCAAATGCATTCTGGGCAAAACCCATCATCGTCACGCCATCGACATCCTTATCGATGCTGATCGCTTCAAACGCGGCCCGCTCATCAATGTGAGGCGGCACGGGATGCTGGAGCAGAATCCCATGAATGGAAGGATCGTTGTTCAACTGCTCAATGACCGCGATTAACGCAGCTGTGGATGTGCTTGTATCAAGAGTTATCCGCTTCGAATCGATGCCGAGCCTACGGCATGCATTTCCTTTCATCTTCACATAGGTTGCCGAGGAGGGATCATCCCCAACTAAAATCGTTGCCAGACAGGGAACAATTCCACGGCTGGCCAGCTTTTCAATCGAGCTAAACAATGGTTCCTTCAAGCTCTCGGCAACAGGCAGACCATTCAGTATGACGGGTTGTTTCTTCGCATTCACTTTGCCTCATCCTCTTCTATGGGATTAGAAACATAAAAAGGCAAGGGGAGAATCCCCTTACCTTTGCCCAGGCGTACGGCCGTTTATGAGTGTGCGCTCCCTCATGGTTAACCCATGTTCCGCCAGTTACGCACCCTTGAAATGATACCTAGAGTTTACATCGATTAGTCCAAAAAAGCTACATCAATCTGCTGCAAGAAATGGATTATTTGAATTCGCCGATCAATGATTTATATACACCTACCGCCGCTTCCTTACCTTGACGAATACAGTCGGGCAGGCCGACGCCATCAAAGGCAGCACCTGTAATCCAAACCCCGGGCATCTCGGAACGAAGCTTCGTCCGCAGTTTGGCAGTCTCCTGCAAATGCCCGACGGGATACTGCGGCATCGACTTATGAAGCCGGGTGATCTCGGTAAACAGAGGTTCAGCCGTAATGCCCATCACTTCACGAATATCACGCCTGACCGCAGCAGTAAGCTGATCATCCGGCAGGTCAACGACCTCTTCGTCGCCAGATCTGCCAACGTAGCAGCGCAGCAGCACTTTATTACGAGGGCTGGAATGCAGCCATTTGGCCGAAGTCCAGGTGCAGGCGGTGATCGTCGTTCCCTCCGAGCGAGGCACAACGAAACCGGATCCATCGAACTCCACGCCAAAATCTTCTTTGTCGAAGGCCATAACGACATTCGCTACCGAAACATAACGGATCGCCTTCAGTGCATCTACGTTCATATGCGGCTCAAGCAGTTCCGCTGCATCGAAGGCCGGAGCAGTAATGACGATGCCATCCGCCTCCAGAACCTCGCCGGTGCTGAGCAGCACTTCGTACGGGGGAACATCCTGGCCATCGGTATCAGGATCATTTTGGCGAAAGGCGACTGCCTTCACTCCGAGCTTGCGCTCCACGCCTGCAAGTGCCTCATTAAGTGCATCGAGCATGGTGGCTAACCCGCCTCTGAAGGTCATGAATACGCTGTCCTTCACAGCCGCAGGAAGGTTCGCTGTGCTCGCAGGAGCAGCAGCCGCTTTACGTTTATTGGCTCTCATGCCGCGAATAAGGCTGCCATGCTTCCGCTCCGCTTCCCGGAATTGCGGGAAGGTCGCCTGCAGACTGAGCTTGCGCAGCTCACCCGCGTAGATCCCTGCAAGCAGCGGCTCGGCGACACGCTCCATCACTTCAGGGCCGAGACGGCGCGAGAGGAAATCGCCAAGCGATTCATCCCCTGTATCCTTGCTCGCAGGCTTGAAGAAATCCAATCCGGCTTGAAGCTTCCCGCCCCAAGACAGAAGATTCGACTTGACGAAAGGCAAGATCTCCGTCGGTATTCCCAGTACAAGCCCGGGAGGCATCGGATGCAGCTTGCCGTTATGAAGAATATAGGTTTTCTTGGCTGCGGGATTCGTCCCGACAAGCTCATGCGTAATCCCAAGGTCACGTGCCAGATCGATAATCGGCGTCTTACGGGACAGGAACGAATCAGGCCCCTTTTCAATAACAAATCCATTCTTGCGCAGTGTATTTATTTTGCCGCCAATTCGCTCTGACGGGTCTACGAGAGTGACGATCGCCTCGCGTCTGCGAGTTTTCGCCTCCCGCAGCAAATAAAAAGCGGAGCTCAGTCCGCTGATCCCTCCGCCAATGACGACAAATCGATCAGGTTGTCCTTCTCTCCGCATCATGTTCATCTCCTTAAGTCTTATGCTCTCTTGACGCTATTCTTAGCTGTTCCAAGCATCCCGTGCAAGGACTGAATCGGCGAGAGTTGCCATATATAAAGGATCGGTGTTCAGCATTTGAATTCGGGCCAGCTTCATATCCATCGACCGGGCCGCTGCTTGGGCTTCTATATCAAGATCATAGAGAACCTCAAGATGGTCGGAGACGAATCCGACAGGAGCAGCCAGCACCTGTTTATAGCCTTCAGAGCTAACTTCTTTCAAAGTCTCGAGTATATCCGGACCGAGCCAAGGCTCGCGGGTTCGTCCCGCGCTCTGCCAGGTAAACTGCCAGTCCTTCACACCCGCTCCCTCGGCAACAGCAGCAGAGGTTTCCATCAGCTGCTGCTCATACGGATCATTCATTTCACGAATTTTGACCGGCAGGCTGTGCGCGCTGAACAGCACTTTAACAGGCTCATCGGCATTGAAAGGCTCCAAAGCTGCTTTCACCCGATCCACCAATGCTTCGATCAGCTTCGGATGCAAATGGTAGCTCTCAACGAACGTCATTTCGATGCCCAGCTCGTCTGCACGCTCCTTCGCGCGTTTGACGTAACTGCCGACACTCATCGTCGAATAATGCGGGGCAAGCACGATCCCGATCGCCCGGCGGATTCCGTCCTCAGCCATGCCGGCCACGCCGTCTTCAATGTAAGGGCGGGCATGCTTTAAGCCTTGATAGCATACATAGCGTCCAGGATGCATCCGATCAAGCTCTGCCTGCAAGCCTGCGACTTGGCGATTCGTATTCTCGCGAAGAGGGAACACGCCGCCGACAACGGCTTCGTATCTGCCGCTCAGCTCCGCAAGCAGCTCCGGAGTTGGAGCATTCCCTCTGCGGATATGGGTGTAATATTCTTCAATGCCGTCCATGCTCTCCGGTGTTCCGTAGGACATGACGAGCACGCCGATTGCCTGATTAGACATGACGCGCCTCCTTCTGCCTGAGTCCTGCAATGGCTTCTTCTGAATAGGCATGCACATATTCAGTCAGCTCACGCAGCTTATCCAGCGATGCTTCCGGGAACAGGCCGTGCCCCAGGTTAAAGACAAACCCGGGTTCCTGAATGCCCTCGTCAATGATCGCCTTGGCATAGGATTTAATGACATCCATCGGTGCGGTCAATACGTATGGATCCAGGTTGCCTTGAACGGCGTAGGAACCGCCAAGACGCCGGCGTCCTTCCTTTATCGGCACTCTCCAATCCAGCCCGATAACGTCAGCCTTAACGGAGCTTAGTGTAGGAAGCAGCTCTCCCGATGCAACGCCCGGGAAGTATATCTTCGGCTCTTTCAGATCGGACAGTTCAGAGAAAATCCGTTCAATCGTAGGCAGCACGTAGGTTTTAAAGTCCTGCGGCGATAACGCGCCGACCCAGCTGTCGAATACCTGAAACGCCTTGCCGCCTGCTTTCACGTGGGCGCGCAAATAAGCGATCACCATATCGCCAAGCTTGTCCATCAGCTGGAACCAGATGGCCGGCTCACTGTACATCAGCGTCTTCGTACGTATGTAAGACTTGGACGGACGGCCTTCTATTAAATAGCTCGCAATGGTAAACGGTGCTCCGGCGAATGTAATCAGCGGCACATCCAGCTCGCGGTCCAGTATTCGAATCGTCTCCAGGACATGGGACAGATCACCTTCAACATCAATCGGCTTAAGATTGGCAACATCGGCCGCCGAACGAATCGGATTGGCGATTACAGGCCCGACATTAGCCACGATATCAAAATCGATACCGATGGATGCAACAGGATTCATAATATCGGAATACAGAATGGCCGCATCAACGCCAAGCTTCTTCACGGGCATAAGCGACACTTCAGCAGCGAGCTCAGGTTGGCGGCATATTTCAAGGAGTGAATAGTTTTCTTTAATTTTACGGTAATCGGGATCATAACGTCCCGCTTGTCTCATGTACCATGCAGGCAAGCGATCGACTTGCTCCTTCCGGCAAGCCCGGATGAACCGGTCGTTGTAGCTCATTGAAGTTCCCCATTTCTCTCATTATCCTACGTTTCCATTATGCCCTTTTTACAGGAGTGTAACAACCGCCAAGCTTCGACTTTCCTTGACAAACCTATGACAATCCCATTTTACATTTTATCCATACCGCTCTAATCTTGCAATGATATTGGTCGTCTATGCTTGTCTGTGAATATGAAATCGAAACTTAAAGGGAGTGTATGGTTTGGAAAAGAATATAGACCGTCGTACGTTTCTCTCCTATTTGGGCACGGGGACAGCAGCGCTTGCAGCTGCATCGGCCGGACTCGGCGTACTAGAAGGCAAAGCTTCAGCAATGTCATCAGCGGCTAACCACTTATTTGGCTTCAAAACGAATAAAGTAAGCGGATATTTCGACCCCATTCAACCATCCAATGAGGACAAGCTTCTTCTGCCAAAAAACTTTAAGTACGATGTCGTTGCCGCTTTCGATGATATCATCAATGAAGCCGGTGAGAGATTCGGCCAGGGCAGCGATTACAACGCTTTCTTCCCTATTGGAGGTTCCAGCTCCCACGGACTTCTCGCAAACAATCATGAATATACCAATATTTTTGCACTCGGCACGACTGACTCCGGCAAATTCACACAAGAGCAGATCCAAAAGACGCTCTATTACCAAGGCATGTCCGTTATTGAAATTTACCGCGACGGCAACGGTGTTTGGAAAATGGATCGCCAGTCCAAATACGCGCGCCGAATCAATCATTTATCCAAATTCCAGCTCACCGGCCCTGCCAAAGGCGGTGCGGCTGTCAGCGGCGCTGCGACGGTTCAAGGAACTTTCGCTAACTGCTCCGGCGGGGTGACCCTCTGGAATACGGTCCTCTCCTGTGAGGAGAACTACGAAGAAACTGCCAATCTGGCGAAGCTCCCTGTCACTCATTATGGCTGGGTTATCGAGATCGATCCTTTTGACGGGACGTATTTGAAGAAACATACGGCGCTGGGCCGCTTCAACCATGAGAATACTGCGATGGGTCTTGCAGCAGACGGCCGTGTCGTCGTGTATATGGGGGACGACAAGAAGGATGCCTGCATCTATAAATTTGTCAGCCAGGACAAATACGATGCGCGAAAAGGCCGCTCCAACGCCGCTTTGCTGGAGAACGGCACCCTGTATGTCGCGAACCTGAAGAGCGGCAAATGGCTTCCTGTAACCATCGAGGAAGTCAAAAAGGTGCTGGGCAATGAGAAATTCATAAATCCGGCCGGCGTGACGGCATCCAAAGACGAACTTCTGAAGAAGTATACAACGCAGGGTGATGTAGTTACATACTGCCAGGAAGCGGGGCTGCTCGCGGGCGGCATGCCGACGGACCGTCCGGAAGATATTGAAATCTCCCCTTTCGACAATACCATCTTCATCTGTCATACCAATAATGATTCCCATGGCAATATTCACGGCCATATCACACGCATTTTTGAGAAAGACAACGATTTGACCGCACTCGAGTTTAATTTCGAAATCTTTGCCGCAGGCGGCCGTCAATCCGGCTTCAGTTCACCGGACAACCTGTCGTTTGACTCGAACGGCGATCTGTGGGTCGTAACCGATATCTCCTCTACGAGCTTGAACAAAGGGGTGTACACCAGCTTTATGAACAACGGCCTGTTCGTCATCCCTACAAGCGGACCAAGTAAAGGCCAAGCGCTGCAGTTCGCCTCTGGACCGGTTGAAAGCGAGATGACCGGCCCCTTCTTCACCCCTGATGAGCAGACGCTGTTCCTCTCGGTTCAGCATCCAGGCGAGAATACGACCGATTTAAGTAAGCCCACCAGCTTATGGCCCCACCGTCCGGGCGACAAAATCGCAAGATGCGGCGTCGTGGCGATCAGCGGGTTCAAGCTAGGCTAATCCAATTGAGATGAGGAGCTGGTAACATGCCATTTGCAAACATCGGAGTAGGCGGACTTGTGCTAATTCTGATTATCGCTTTAATCATATTCGGTCCTGCCAAGCTTCCTGAGCTTGGACGCGCTTTCGGAAGAACGCTAAGCGAATTTAAAGGGGCTGCGCGCGGCCTGGTGAACGGCACGGATTCGGAGTCGCGCTGATCGCAGCCTTCTTATTTGTTCATGTTATCTATCAATGGCTGGTGCCGTTATTCCTGCTCTATGAGATCAGCATCGGCATCTCGAAATTTGTCTACCGCAAACAGCTGCAGCCCCAAAGTGAATAGCAGGACCGGTTATATAACGCCCTCATCCGTCCTCCGTGACGGGTTGAGGGCATTCCTCGTCTCTAACCTCGCTTCCTTGGTTTATGCTATACTGACCCTATTGTGTTCACCTCAATACGAATCACGTAGAACAGGAGCATGCCATGGAACAGTGGAAGAAGAACCTCGCCGTCCTTTGGATTGGACAATTTTTGGTCATGGGCGGCATGACGATGATCATTCCTTTTATGTCGCTGTATTTGCAGTCGGATCGGATCGGTCTGACCAATCAGCATGAAATCGCAACCTGGGCAGGTATTATTTTCGCAGGAAATTTCGTGACTGCTTTTCTGTTTCAACCCTTGTGGGGCAAATTATCGGATCAATATGGACGCAAAATGATGCTCCTGCGTTCCGGATTCGGCATGGCGATCGTCATGATTCTTATGGGCTTCGCAACGTCGCCTTGGCACTTGCTGCTGCTGCGCATGGTGAACGGAACCATCTCCGGCTTCAATCCCGCCGCCGTTTCCTTAATTTCCGCATCCACGCCGAAGGAGCGGATGGGCTTCGCCATGGGAACACTGCAATCCGGCGGAATCGCAGGAACCATTCTTGGACCCTTCATCGGCGGCTTGCTCGCGGATGCGATCGGCTACAGGCCTATCTTCTACTTGACTGGCGCACTCTTGTTCGCCGCATCCTTACTGGCGTTCTTCATTGTAAGAGAACGCTTCGACCGCGCCCAGGCTGCAAAGGGTCCCAACGTCTCCATCATCGCAGGGTTTCGGCAGCTTGGCCGCGTACCACAGCTCTACTCCCTGTTTGCAGTCACGTTCTTACTGCAATTCGCTATGATCGGACCTATGCCGCTTATGCCGCTCTATGTGCAGCAGCTGCATGGAACATCCGTTAACTTGGCCTTTTGGGCAGGCTTCGTCGGATCGGCTGCAGGACTCTCCAATATGGTCGCCGCGCCGATGCTTGGCCGGCTCAGCGATCGAATCGGTCAGGAGCGGGTGCTTGGCATCTCGCTGATCGGAGCCGCGCTGATGTTTATCCCTCAAGCGATGGCCGGCACCGTTTGGCAGCTGCTGCTCTTTCGACTGCTGCAGGGGATATTCCTTGGCGGCCTTATCCCGTCTGTCAATGCGCTGGTTCGGCGATTTACACCCGATGGCATGGAAGGACGAGCCTTCAGCTTCAACAGCAGCATGCTGGCGCTTGGCAATATGATCGGTCCCATCGTCGGGGGGCTCGTATCCGGCTGGACTGGAATTGGGGGCGTCTTCCTCATTTCCTCGGGTCTATTCATTCTTAATGCGTTATGGGTACGAAAAACGCTCGTAGTCAAACAAACAATCAAGGGTGCCTCATAATGAGGCACCCTTGATTGTTTGTTGCTTGCGGATTCAAGAATGTTATTTGACGATTGCAACCGCTAATCCGTCATAAGCCGGCAGCAGTGTGCCGATTAACCGCTCATCCTTAACCATCCGTTCATTAAATTCCCGCATGGCTAGAACGGAAGGGCCATTTTTCTCCGGATCGATGGTTCGTCCGTGAAGAAGCGCATTGTCACCGGTAATAATAGCTCCAGGATTCGCAAGCGCGATCGCCCACTCCAGATACTTCGGATAATTTTCTTTGTCTGCATCAATAAAGAAAAAATCGTATTTCTTCCCCTGCTCCTTAAGCTGAGCCAAGCTCGCTTGGGCATCCCCGACCATGTAGCTCACTTGTCCGCCGAATCCCGCTGCTTCTAAATTGCCCTTAGCTGTAACCGCATACTGCTGAACGAGCTCGAGTGAAGTTAATTGGCCGTCATCACTCAGTCCTCTTGCAAGACAAATCCCGCTGTAACCGCCCAGCGCGCCGATCTCCAGCACCTGCTTGGCTCCTGAAGTTCGAACCAGCATCGTAAGCAGACGCCCGTAGCCGGCTGCAATCGAAATATCCGGCATACCCTGCTCCGCAATGACCCGGACAACGCGCTCCAAATCAGCATCCTCGCCAAGAAGACGCTCCACATACTGCTCCGTTGACATAATACCTGCCTCCTTCCTCATTTTCCGTACGTAAAGTTGTATTTAAACCCGTGTATGGCCTATACTTGATTGTATGATTTTTAGGGACCGGAAACAACCGGAGAAATCCGAATTGGAGTGATGATGTTGGAACAATTACAGCTTATCGCAACTGCGCCTATGGGGCTCGAAGCGGTTGTGGCACGTGAGTTAAAGGATTTAGGGTATACCGATTTAGTGGTCGAGAATGGACGGGTTATTTTTACCGGTGGACCGGCGGATATTTGCCGTGCCAATCTATGGCTGCGCACGTCTGACCGCGTACTGATTAAAATGGCCGAGTTCCCGGCAACAACCTTTGAAGAATTATTCGAGGGCACCAAAGCCATTAACTGGCCGGATTGGATCCCGGCAGACGGCGAGTTTCCAGTAGAAGGCCGCTCTCACAAGTCACAGCTGACCAGCGTTCCCACCTGTCAGAAGATCGTGAAAAAAGCCGTAGTGGAGAAAATGAAAACCGTCTATGGAACCGAATGGTTCCCGGAGGACGGCGCCAGATTCGTTATTGAAGTGTGGATGCTTAATGATATTGCGATGATTACGCTGGATACTACGGGACCGGGGCTGCATAAACGCGGCTACCGTAAACTCGTAACGGAGGCTCCGCTCAAGGAAACCATGGCAGCGGCAATGGTGCTTCTGAGCAGATGGCAGCCTGAGCGCCCATTATATGATCCCTTCTGTGGATCAGGCACCATTCCGATCGAAGCGGCGATGATTGGCTGGAACATTGCGCCTGGCCTGCGCCGAACCTTTAACAGTGAAGGCTGGCCGCTCATTCCCGAGGAGCTGTGGGAGCAGGCTCGCGAAGAAGCTTATGATTCCGTCAAAGATGATATTCCTCTTATGATTAACGGTTCGGATATCGATCCCTCCGCCATAGAAATTGCTGCTGCTGCTGTCAAAAAAGCGGGTTTTGAACGTGAAATCAAGCTCAGCGTGCTGCCTGTTTCCAGAATGAAGCCTGAGGGCGATTATGGCTGCATCATTACGAATCCGCCTTATGGCTTACGGCTCGGGGATGAAGCGGAAGCTGAGAAAGCTGTGAAGCAGCTGGGTCTTAGCAAGCTTTATTTGCCAACCTGGTCGATGTTTGCCCTGACGCAGCCAAAAACGTTTGAGCAGACCATCGGACGCAACGCGGACAAGAAACGGAAGCTCTTCAACGGCAGAATCGAATGTACCTTTTACCAGTTTTTTGGCCCCCTTCCTCCATTTCACAGCAAGGAATAATTTTCTGAGCCTTGAATTGCGATCGGAGTGTACTATAATGGAATGATGTAAAAGTATTATACCAATATTGATATATTGGCATAGAAAGGATTACTCTCATATGGCTCAACCGCTACAAACCATCGGTAATCGCGGCCTTCGAGCGAAGATAGATGCCGTCAGCCGTATTAAAGGTTTCGACCTTTTGCTGTTTTTTGTGCTAATGATGTACAAGCTTGTTCTATTTGACCGTTTCGTTAAAGTTCCGAATATGGCTATGAGCGTTGATGATGTATTCGTTGCCTTGGGAACACTGGCGCTTGTCTGCTTCTGGACCTTGTGGCTGCCTATACGGGGACGGATTCTTGCCCTGACTATTCTTAATGTGGTGCTCACTGCTATCGTCTATTCGGATTTAGTGTACTTTCGTTATTTTCAAGATATGATCTCGATTCCGGTATTGATGCAGGCCGGACAGGTTGGCGCGCTTGGCGACAGCATCGGCTCACTGCTTAGTGCAAGGGATATTTGGTTCTTCATTGATTGGCCGTTCATTATCCCGCTTGTCATCTATTTGATACTGCGCAAACGAGAGTATCAGGTCCAATTATCATTTGCTCAACCGAAGAGGCTTCGCCGGGCAGTTGTCCGGATGTCGCTCAGCCTTATTATCTTCGCAACCGGAGTTACGCTTGTCTTCGTGCCGATCAATATTGCGAAGAAAACTTGGGCAGTCGGCCTGTTTGTCGGAAACTGGTGGAATATGTCCCTTTATAATGTAACTGGCGTTATCGGATTTCACGGTTATGATATCTACCGGTATGCCAATGAACATTGGCTGCACGACAATACCATCCCTGCGGCGGCGAAGAATGAAGCCAAACAATGGTTCGAAGAACGGGGCAATGAACGCAAACAGCTCGAATCGGATCCATTGTTCGGTAAATATAAAGGCAAAAATGTCATTATGGTTCAGCTCGAGGCGTTCCAGAACTTCGTCATCGGCCAGAAAATCAATGGTCAAGAAGTTACGCCGAATATGAATAAGCTGCTTGGTGAGTCGATGTACTTCAAGAACTTCTACCACCAAACCTCACAAGGCCGGACTTCGGATGCCGACTTGGCAGCAAATGCCTCTTTGCAGCCGCTTATGACCGGATCGGTTTTCATTCGTTACGCCCAGCATGAATATGACAGTATGCCTTCTACTTTGAAGGATAACGGTTATACAACCTCTGTGTTCCACGCCTATGATGGCGGCTTCTGGAACCGGAATGCGATGTATCAGACGTTGAAATACGATACTTTCTACAGTAAGAAAAGCTTTACCATCGATGAGCCTCTCGGCTGGTCGCTTGGGGATACTTCCTTCTTCCGCCAATCTGTAGATTTGATGAAGAAACAGAAACAGCCGTTCTATTCGTTCATGATTACCTTATCCAGTCATCATCCTTATACGCTTCCTGAGAGCTATCAAACTTTGAACGTAGGCAGCTTCAAAGGAACGATATTCGGAGATTATTTAGAAGCTGTCCATTATGTTGACGCATCTGTCGGCAAGCTCGTGGCGCAGCTGAAGGAAGAAGGTTTGTGGGATAAATCGATTTTCCTGTTCTATGGGGATCATGATAATTCCATTCGCGAGTGGGAGCCGTTCGAAACTTTCCTCGGGAAGCCGCTGTCCGAGCTCGACCGGCTTAATATCTTGAAGCAGGTGCCGTTTGTCGTCCATCTGCCCAACGGAGACCACGCCGGCGTGTACGATCAAGTCGGAGGACAGCTGGATGTTACGCCAACCGTCCTTCATCTGCTTGGAATTTCTACAGCTGATAAATATTTTGTAGGTACACCGCTTGTCACAGAGAAGCCACTCGCCGGTAAGAAAGTCGTGCTTCGTGACGGCTCGTACACAGACGGTAAAATATTCTATATTCCGCCGGATGACGGCAAGCCGGAGCATAGCAAATGTTATGATGTAGCGAGCGGCAAGCTGACCGACGTCAAGGCATGCGAAGCTGGAGTAGATCCGGCCCGCAAGGAGCTCGTTGAATCCGATCTTGTAATCCAGCATGATTTGATTAAAGAATTTAAGAAGAAATAGAATTTGCAGGTGCTGCGGAATAGCCGCTAGGCTTGGCCAAGCTGCTAAGTTCAAGCCCTTATTAATAGAGAATCAGGCGGATTCGCCTGGTTCTCTATTTTTGTTTATGGTTGGTTAGTGGTTGTATAGACTTGTATGGTGGAAGATTGCGGTTGTGTAGATCTGTACGGTGGAAGTTTGCGGTTGTGTAGATCTAACCGGTGGAGTTTGTGGTTGTTCAGCCTGTTCAGTGGAGTTTGTGGTTGTTCAGCCTGTCCAGTGGAGTTTGTATTTGTTCAGCCTGTTCAGTGGAGTTTGTGGTTGTTCAGCCTGTCCAGTGGAGTTTGTATTTGTTCGACCTGTCCAGTGGAGTTTGTATTTGTTCGACCTGTTCAGTGGAATTTGTGGTTGCTCGACCTGTCCAGTGGAGTTCGTCGTTGTCCGACCTGTCCAGTGGAGTTCGTCGTTGTCCGACCTGTCCAGTGAAGTTCGTGGTTGTTCAGCCTGTCCAGTGGAGTTTGTATTTGTTCGACCTGTCCAGTGGAGTTTGTGGTTGTTCAGCCTGTCCAGTGGAGTTTGTATTTGTTCGACCTGTCCAGTGGAGTTTGTGGTTGTTCAGCCTGTCCAGTGGAGTTTGTGGTTGTTCGACCTGTCCAGTGGAGTTTGTGGTTGTTCGACCTGTCTAAATGACGTTCATGGGAAAAGTGCGCTTTGTTCCAACCATCCGCTCGACTCTGGATTTTTATTTGAAGGGAGTCTGGATATTCCTGCTTGACCCTTCCATTAATGTCAGGGTTTATAATTAAAGTTATGAACTCCATAGGAAGCTTAACCAGCTCACAAACCCAGGACAGCTCTAGTATTGATCCCAATTCCAAATGAAATCTCGCTATACTGGATATCATCCAGTTATTTTCTCAGATATCGCCTGTTTTAATAGCTAAACTGGATTTATCCACTTAAAAAATCAATTTAGGGCTAACACTGCAGTTAGACTATTTAGTAGACACGCCTTAATGGAAGACCTGTATACTTAAAAATAAAAAGGTCGA
>NZ_JBHSOW010000105.1:0-33490 GCF_042656405.1 Paenibacillus solisilvae
CTACGCGTCTCATCGCAGATGAGCGCAAGGGCTCCGGGATCTACGTGAAACCGTGACAACTCAGCTAATGGTAACCAATCGCAAAGGTTCATATCCAGTTTTCAGGGTGTAACAGCCTGAAATTTTCTTATTCCCTGATAGCTCAGTTGGTAGAGCACTCGACTGTTAATCGAGTTGTCACAGGTTCGAGTCCTGTTCGGGGAGCCATATGGAGAGGTGTCCGAGTGGTCGAAGGAGCACGATTGGAAATCGTGTAGGTGTTAACCGCGCCTCGAGGGTTCGAATCCCTCTCTCTCCGCCAGATTAAGGCCCGTTGGTCAAGTGGTTAAGACACCTCCCTTTCACGGAGGTAACAGGGGTTCGAGTCCCCTACGGGTCACCATTATTACCAAGAAATGCTATAAAAAAGGACTTGCAATAAGCACAGAATATGAGTTATAGTATTAATTGTCGCTCAATAACATGGAGGCTTAGCTCAGCTGGGAGAGCATCTGCCTTACAAGCAGAGGGTCGGCGGTTCGATCCCGTCAGCCTCCACCATCTATACAAATGAATACCTTCTTAATGACGCGGGGTGGAGCAGCCCGGTAGCTCGTCGGGCTCATAACCCGAAGGCCGCAGGTTCAAATCCTGCCCCCGCAACCAATCAACTTTCGGACTATTTCCGAATAATTACTGTGGAGCTGTGGTGTAGTGGCCCAACATGCCTGCCTGTCACGCAGGAGACCGCGGGTTCGAATCCCGTCAGCTCCGCCATTCAACTTAAAGCTCAAACGGCTCGGTAGCTCAGTCGGTAGAGCAGAGGACTGAAAATCCTCGTGTCGGCGGTTCGATTCCGTCCCGAGCCACCATTTTAGCAATAAGTGAATATGCCGGTGTAGCTCAGTTGGTAGAGCAACTGACTTGTAATCAGTAGGTCGGGGGTTCGAATCCTCTCGCCGGCACCATCATGGAGGATTAGTGAAGTGGCTAAACACGGCAGACTGTAAATCTGCTCTCTCTGAGTTCGGTGGTTCGAATCCATCATCCTCCACCAGTTTTTAGGGGCATAGTTTAAGGGTAGAACAACGGTCTCCAAAACCGTTGGTGTGGGTTCAATTCCTGCTGCCCCTGCCAAATGAATAACTTTTTGTGGCGATCGTGGCGAAGGGGTTAACGCACCGGTTTGTGGATCCGGCATTCGTGGGTTCAAGTCCCATCGGTCGCCCCATAATTACAACAATCAACTACATAATGGGGATTAGCCAAGCGGTAAGGCAACGGACTTTGACTCCGTCATCCCTAGGTTCGAATCCTAGATCCCCAGCCATTATGTGCGGAAGTGGCTCAGCGGTAGAGCATCGCCTTGCCAAGGCGAGGGTCGCGGGTTCGATTCCCGTCTTCCGCTCCATCTTTTTAAATGGCGCCATAGCCAAGTGGTAAGGCAGAGCTCTGCAAAAGCTTTACCCCCAGTTCGAATCTGGGTGGCGCCTCCACAATTTTATTTCAATGATGTTTGTGCCCTTAGCTCAGCTGGATAGAGCATTTGACTACGAATCAAAAGGTCAGGAGTTCGAATCTTTTAGGGCACGCCATTAATTATGCCGGCGTGGCGGAATGGCAGACGCGCGCGACTCAAAATCGTGAGGGAAACCGTGGAGGTTCGAGTCCTCTCGCCGGCACCATAATTTATGCTGATATGACGTTGACTGTACGCAAGTATAGTCAACGTTTTTTGATGTTTATAGGCGTATTATACTTAGGTTAGTATGACGAGACTACTGTCAATTAACGCTGTTTCCTCGCACGACTAAAATCGTGTAAAGGGGCGCTATAAATGGTACGTCGAAATAACCGGTTGAATCCCGCTCAGCTATCTCCGTAACATAAACCACCCTGCGTAGTGGATAATTTTGAATCCGCCATGCACCTATTTCTTCGCGAGTGTAAGATCCGCAATGTTAGCAAACACACTCTCACGATTTATAAAATGGAATTGAATAAATTCCTCCATCTACTTGAGTCCCAGGACGTAGCAACTGCGCCCGAAAAGTACCCGCAGATGTAATCAAAGAAAATGTTATTCTTCGAATGATGGAACTCGCCGTTAAGAAACTACGATTCCAACCCTAACACCTGCTGTACAAGAACACTGTATTAGGGAGGGTTGAATCCTGTCTATCTGGAAATTTTGCCGCGTTCGGTCTGCGGGTGGGTCGTATCCCCGACTGAGGTCTAGGATGAAAAACCGTCGCTAGTCCGTTTTGGAATCGCTAGAAAACACCTACAATAAGTACATAAGCAAGCGATGAATAACTTCAATCGCAGCAGCAACGAAATGTAACTTATAAATCGAACAAAATTCGAAAGGCGGTGACACAAATAATGAATGGGAAATCAGCAATTGGCGCTTTATTAGTTGTCGTAGGCGGTCTGATGGTTATGAAATTTCTCGGTATTCACTTGGGTTGGATTGTTGGTTTGTTAATGCCTTTTATCTTAATCGGCCTTGGTGCTATCGGGCTGAACAACAACCGAAAGGTTATCGGTGGTATCCTGGTTGTGGTTGGTGCAGTAATGCTCCTTGGCAAACTAGCTGGAATCTTCGCTCTTCTGCTGGCAATCGGAATCATCTGTTGGGGCGTATCCATGTTTAAAGGTAAAAGAAGGGTATAACACACCCATAACCGAATCAACTTCATAAAGATTCATATAAAGGAGGTTTATCGATGAGCATCATCAAGCGAGTACGCGACATAACAGTCGCTACACTAAACGAACGGCTGGAGAAAGCCGAGGATCCCGTTAAGCTGATTGATCAGTTTCTATGGTCAACTAGGGAGGAAATCATTCAGGCCGAGCGTTTATATCAGCAGTATGCAGCACATGGTAACAATCTGAAGATGCAGTGGCTGCAGGCTGAGCAGCTCAAGGATAAACGAGAGCAGCAGGCATTGACCGCATTGAAAGCCGGTGAAGAACATGTAGCACGTATGGCGCTTCACGAAAAAGCCGCAAGTGAAGAACGGGCTGTCCAATATAGAGAGCTGTATGAGCAAACGCAGCAAAATGCACAGGACCTGGAAGAGCAGCTTCGAGAGCTGCGTAGTGAATATCAAACAGTCTATGATAAACGTGAATATTACGCAGCACGGATGGAATCATTACGGCTGCAGCAGCGAATGAATGCAAGATACGCTGGAGGCGGCCTGGCTGGCGCGCCTTCGGGTCAACAGCCGGAGGGAATGTTCCGCAGGCTTGAAGATCGGATCAGTGATATGGAGCTAGAAGCACGCAGCTTACGTGATCTTCGTAAAGCCGGACAATCGTTTTTAACTAGTGCAGGGGAAGCGGTACAATCTGTTATTGAGAACGAGCTTGAGCAGTTGAAACGCAAACTACAGCAGGAAGGATGGAAATCGTCATGAAGAAACTGTATCGGTCGCGCCGCGACAAGAAGCTATTTGGCTTATGCGGCGGACTTGCCGAGATGCTGAATGTCGATGCGACGCTGCTGCGGATTCTTCTCATTGTCATCACCGTTTTTTCAAGCGGCGCATTGATCTTGGTTTATATTCTAGCAGGACTGGTTGTTCCTAAAGAAGCGAATCCTTTCGGAGGGTTTGGTCCTGGAGCTGGCGGATATAATCCAAATGGTTTCGGTTCTGGCGGATATGGCGGATGGAACGGCGGCGGACATCAACACGGCTCCCATTCGAACCCAGGCTCTGGTTATGGAGGACCCTATACGAATCCTCCGGGACAGAGCGGGGCGAATTGGCAGCAGCCCGCAGCATCTGCCTCAAATATAGATGCAATGATGGATGATTTGGAGAAAAAAGCATTGCGTAAAGAAATCGAAGAACTTCGCGCAAAATTAGCCAAGCATGAGAAGGGAGAGTTTTAACTATGAGTATTTTTAAACGGATGAAAGATATGACGAAGGCATCGGTGCATGAGCTTCTGGACAAAATGGAAGATCCGGTAGTCATGTTGAATCAATATTTGCGTGATATGGAGGCTGAGATTCATCAGGCCGAATTAACGGTAGCGAAACAAATGGCAAGCGAGCGCCGCATGAAACAGCGTCTGGATGAATCCGTACGTGGCGGTGTGGATCGTGAATCGAAGGCTGAAGCGGCGATTCGTGGAGGCCAAGAGGAAGTTGCCCGTAAGTATCTCGAAGAGAAAATCTTCTTCGATCAAAAAACAGCTGAATATACCGAACTCTACGCTGGAGCGAAGGCTCAAGCTGAAGAGCTTAAGCAGCAGCTTCACAGCATGAAGGATGAATTCTACCAGCTTCGCAATAAGCGAAATGAGCTTGCTGCACGTGCTCAAATGGCCAAAGCGAAGAAACAAATGGCTCAAGTAACGTCAGTGAATTCCATTGAAAGCGGCAATGCATCACGCGGTTTTAATCGGATGGAAGAGAAAATTATGCAGCTCGAAGCAGAAGCAGAGGTTGCACGCGTCCCTTTTTCAAGCGGCTATAATAATTCGCCAGCAGTAGGTTCTGCTGATCCTGCCAAGCAGCAGAAGGTTGAAGAGCAGCTTCAAGCCTTGAAAAGTAAATTGAATCCTCCTTCTTTAACGAAAGAGCAGGAATAGAGATTCAAGCAGTAGAAATAAATACAAACAAGAACATTGCGATGCTGCGCATGAATAAGCCAAGACGGTCGACACTTATTAGATAAGCGTCGACCGCTGGCTTGTTTTTATGGATACATAGAGAGGGGTCAACTGTAATGCTTGACAAATCGTCTCCAGCTTCGAATGAAGAGGCTGTTAATCGGTCGAATCAATCGGAGCCAGTGGAGCCGATGCCTGCTTCTGCCTATCGTATGGAGCGCGGCGGACCGCCACCAGGTGTTCCGGAGAAACGGGGTAATGCGGCTGAAACCGTATTATGGGTGCTTGTTATTCTTGGACTAATTGTCCTGGTTATGCAGGGAACCGGTTATGTGAAGCTATTTGCCTTGCAGAGTAAGTCGGCGGCAATTGCATTGTCTGTCATCGCTGTTGCCCTTGTAGCAGCCGCGGCGTACAGCTATCTGCAGGGATTGAAGCTTCGCGCTGCCATTAAGCGATTAACCGATCAGCAAAGGCGCAAGCGGCAGCGCGTAACGCTGCCCTACGAAGACGGTGAAGTGGTAGCAGCTCCGGAAAGCTTCACGGAAGAGGAGGAAGCATGGACGGAGAAGGTGCGTTTCTCTGCTGTAATCGAGGAGCGTCAACGGCTTGCAAGAGAGCTCCATGATGCGGTCAGCCAGCAGCTGTTTGCTATATCGATGACAGCGACTGCTGTAAGCCGTACATTGGAGAAGGATTGGGATCGGGCCAAGCGTCAGGTTCAGCTTATTGAAGAGATGGCGTCTGTGGCTCAATCGGAGATGCGCGCATTATTGCTTCATCTTCGTCCCGTTCATCTGGATGGGAAAAATCTAGGTCAGGCCCTGCACAGTTTAATTGAGGAATTGAAGCAGAAGGTTCCGATGAATATTATGCTGCAGGTTGATCCAACGGTTAAACTTAATCCGGTTGCAGAGGATCATTTGTTTCGTATTGCGCAAGAAGCTCTCTCTAATACTTTAAGGCATTCCAAAGCTGATCAGTTAATTATTCATTTGCAGCATGCAGATAATCATGTCCGACTAACCTTTCAAGATAACGGGGTCGGATTTAATCTCGAAGAGAAGAAACAGACGTCTTACGGATTGCTCACGATGGAGGAGCGCGTGAATGTGCTGGGCGGCTCCATGCAGCTGACCACATCATCAGGTCAAGGCGTTATAATAGATTTATGGGTACCTGCTTCATTATAAGTGGGAAGGGGAAACGTGCGTGATGGGAGCGATTGAACAAATGGAATCAAGCGAGGCGTACATTAAAGTCCTTCTCGTGGATGACCATGAGATGGTTCGTATCGGCTTGGCAGCTGTGCTGAATACGGAGGAAGGCATCGAGGTTGTCGGTGAAGCAAGCAACGGAATGGAAGGCATCCGTCTTGCACAAGCCTATCGGCCAGATGTCGTATTGATGGATTTGGTTATGGATGGGATGGACGGCATTGAAACAACCCGCAAGCTGCTTGAGCTGTATCCGGACTGCAAAGTCATCGTGCTTACAAGTTATCTGGATGACAATAAAATGTATCCCGTTATTGAAGCGGGCGCATTCAGCTATTTGTTAAAAACCTCCCGCGCTAATGAAATTGCCGATGCGATACGAGCTGCAGCCAGAGGTCAATCCGTACTGGAGTCTCAGGTGGCGGCGAAAATGATGAACCGCTTCAGACAGCCAAAAGCAGAGACAGCAAAACCTCTGCATGAGCTGCTGACAGAGCGCGAAATGGATGTTTTGAAATGTGTCGCCAAGGGGCAGTCCAATCAAGAGGTAGCGGAGGAGCTCTTTATCGGCATTAAGACGGTCAAGTTCCATGTGACGAATATATTTGCCAAGCTGGGAGTTGACGATCGGACACAAGCAGCGATTTATGCGCATAAGCATGGCTTGGCTGAGTAACGAGCCGGAGAATAGTCAGGATGAATGAAAGCCGCCATTGCTTGTACAAGGGCGGCTTTGCTGCTTATCTGAGCTAATTGTGATTCTTGTGCTTGATGAAGATAATCTAAGCTAGGAGGCTTAGCTAATAAAGGATTTAACGAAGTTGAAAATCGCGTCGAAATTACTGAGCTCAATTAGTTGAATCTGATTATTATCATTGTTCTGGATATTGGCGGACATACGCTCAGACGGAGGCAGACTTTCTATTGCCTGCGGCCATAAAATCGCTGCAATGGGGTTGCTCACCGTATGCAGCAGTTCGAAGTCCTCGGATGTACGAAGCAGAACAAGCTTAGGATAGGGCTCCTGCTTGAAGCCTTCCACTAAGACGATGGTGACCTCTTTCATTTGCTCAATCAGCGCAGAGAGAGGCTGCGGAGAGCTCCGAAGAATGGCGCTGCGGGTGGAGGAGCTGATGGCGGTTACATCTGCTCCGGCCTCTTGATGTTTCCATGTGTCGGTTCCGGGGTAATCCATTTGAAATTGATGAGCATCATGTTTCACTGTGCCAATGGTGATGTTTGCTTGCTTCAAGTGCCGGATGAGCTCGGTAATAAGCGTTGTTTTACCGCTGTTCTTGTAGCCGACAATCTGCAGGATGACTGGATTAGTTGCGGGCATTGGATTATTCAAGAAGCAGGATGCTCCTTTCTGCTAAGGTTGAATTGTATAATAGGGCTGTCGGTTTAAATGTATCATACTTCCCTGCCGAAAAAGAGCCTACATTCGCTGGAGCAGTGAAATTACTTTTGGTACAATATAGAAGATTCTAATAAATAGAAGAGAACGATGATTGGACGACTGAATCGAATAATGGCTTAAGGCAATGATTATTCCTGAATAAATGAACATGATAAATCAAGCCGTACTGTAACGTAGGAAAGTAGGAGGAGAGACGGATTGTGCAGCAGCTTCAAGGAGCTTCACGCTTTAATCGTCGCGCAATCAAGGTGGAGCAAGCGATTCAGCTCGTGGTAGAATCGGCGCTGCCGGGAGAGAAAGAGCGCGTGCCGCTGTGGCAGGCAGGCGGCCGCAGACTGGCGGAGTCGCTGAGCGCTACGACCGACTGGCCGCCTTTTGCGCGGTCCGGAATGGACGGGTATGCCGTCCGCAGCGCGGATACGGTGCTGGCGTCACCGGACAGCCCGGTGACGCTGCGCGTCCTTGAGTCGGTCGCTGCGGGAGAACTTGCCGCAGCGACCGTGGAGCCGGGCTGCGCCACCCGCATTATGACGGGTGGGGCTGTGCCCGCAGGGGCGGACGCGGTCGTCATGCTGGAGCAGACCGCGGATGCTGACTTGGACGGGCTGCCGGCGGTACGCGTCAAGGCCGCGGCAAGTCTGGGCCAGAATATCGCGAAGCCAGGCGAGGAATTTCGCCTGGGCAGCGTAATTGCGGAGCCAGGGACACGGATTCGTCCCGGCCACGCCGCTCTGCTGGGTACGTTCGGCTATGCCAACGTGCCGGTATTCAAGCGGCCCAGGGTGGCGGTTATAGCCACAGGGGACGAGCTGCTTCCGGTGACAGCTCCACTTGTACCGGGAAGCATACGCGACAGCAACAGCGCCATGGTTGCCGCCCTGATTGAGCAAAGCGGGGGTGTACCGCTTCAGATGGGATGTATGAGCGATGATCCGGGTGCAATTTTGAGCGTATTGGTTCAAGCTTATGAACAAGCCGATCTTATCGTGACTACCGGAGGTGTCTCCGTAGGAGATTTTGATGTGATGGCTGCAGTTATGCGAAGCATAAGAGAAGGCAGCGGGGGGATAACAGAGCGATTCCTGGATTATAAAACGGCAAAGCTGCTGTTCGATAAAGTGGCTATGAAGCCAGGAAGCCCCACCTCGGCCGCATTAGTGGACGGCAAACTTCTGATCGCATTGTCAGGCAACCCCGGAGCATGTTTCGTAGGGTTTGAACTGTTCGTAAAACCTGCTCTTCTTCGTCTTCAAGGTGCTTCGATAGAAGCCTCGCAGCCAAGAGCAGTAACAGCTAAGCTGGAGAGTGATTTTGACAAAGGCAGTCCTCATGTTCGTTTTGTACGTACGCGGCTGTTTACGAATGACGGATGTCTGCATGCTGATCCATTAGCTTTTAACAAATCAAGCATGCTCGCCTCTATACCCGAAGCAGACGGTTTGATCCGAATTCCTGCCGGACCGGATGGATTGGCAAAAGGATCCATCGTCGAAGTTCTTCTTCTTCTCTGACTTGGAAGCAAGCAATTACAGATATGAGTTTACGAAAATTCCGTTCATCTGCAGCTGCAAAACAGGCTGGACAAGCTTAGGAAGAGCAAAAGCCCGTTCCTCGCATAAGATGCTGTGCAAGGCACCGGGCGTCTCCTGATTAAAGCAGAAGAAACAAAAATGCGATAAGGGATAAATCGATAGCAAAGGCTTCAGCAAAAGGGTGATAGGGTCCATACCCATAGTATGGGTCATAGGGGTAAGCAGATTGCGTCTGTGCTTTCACATGCTCCTTTGCTTCGACTGGCTTATCTCCCTTTTGGCCTTTTTTCTTATATTTCCCTTTACCATTTGTGACCTTGCCCTGAGTAGCGGTTGATACGGTTGTTGGCTGCTCAGATTGGCCATCGCCATTAAGCGTGACTCTGCCGTTACGACAGCTCGTGAGAATGCCTACATGCCGGTTTCCTTCATGAGTCACGATGCATACTGGAACACCGCAAAACTGATTAATACGGTCTTCATGGAGCGGGTATATCGGTTCCATCGTTGTTGATACCTCCCAGGCTTTTCTCCTGTCAGTGTATTCACCTAGGGGCGGATGCGTATGGTTATTCACCCAGCAATTGCTGGATCTGAAGCTTCTTTATAAGGAGTGAGTCCTGACCCCATGAATCCATCTACTTCCAAAGGAATGTCAATTTCGAAGAAGAGGTCTAATTGGAATGGCATAGCTGCAGCCTGCCTCATCCTGCTTATTACTGTAGGCTGGACCTTATGGCATGTACGTACAAACAGCGTTTCGGCGAGCAGTCCCTTGCAAAAGGATTTCTCTGTTATATGGTCGTGGAGCACGCAAGTACTGGCAGGAGGCGCAATTGATGCACGCTGGTCATTTCGATGGGATGGCAGATTAAAGGGAAGCGAAGCTGCGAAATTAGCGGCGAACTGGGGCATTCTTTTAAAAAAAGCCTCAACAGGCACATTTGATGGGGAAACGAATGAAGCAGATGGATATAATAAGCTTACGGTTTGGATTCATCAGCCTTTACAAGCCGGAACACTGCCTGATGACACTTTGGGGGATGCGGACGTCGATTTGGTTATGCTTCTTGAACCGGGAGCAGGCTTACCGTTTGATTCAATTAAAGCGTCGATAGTCGAAATCGAGCAGGTAATCAAGGCTGCAGATGAAAGCATAACCGGCAGTTTTTCCGTTCGGGGTATTCCTGTTGAGGCTGACGCAGCTGAACGGATTGCACATGACGCGGCGGCTAAGCAGCAAGAAAACTACGAGGATGGGCATACAAGCAGTATAACGTATTGGAGCCCAAAGCTTACTACTGAGGTGAAAAGCGGGACAAAAAGGGTGAATCTGCAAATAGCCGAAACCGGCCCAGCACCGGGAGCAGCCGCTGAATTAATCATCGGCGTGCCATTAATTACTGGGGATTACACAGTAGAGGATTAGCAGAAATATCAGCTGTGATCAGATTATTTTATATGGGGATCAATAGCTTCTACCGTTCCAATATGTTAAACTACATAACATGAACTTTGATTATTAGCAAGCGGCATAAAAATACATAACAGAAAAAGAGGTAAATACCGACGTGAGCAAACAAGACACTATTGCCGCAGCGGGTGCGGTTTATTATTTATTCGGTGCTACCGGCGACCTGGCGCGGAGAAAGCTTTTTCCCGCGTTATTTAGTTTATATAAAGAAGGGAAACTGGCTGAAGATTTCGCCGTTGTCGGATTAGCCCGCAGACCACGGACCAACGAACAATTCCGCTCTGATCTACGTGGATCCATCGATGAGTTCTGCCGTTATAAAGTTGAAGATACTGCGAATTGGAACAAATTTGCTGAGCACTTTGTCTATATGTCGCTGGATATCAACAATGTTGATGGTTTCCGTCAATTGAACAATCTGACCGAAGAGCTTGATGCGAAGTTTGATATTCCAGGTAACCGCCTGTTTTACTTGGCGCTTGCACCTGATCTATTCGGACCTGTTTCATTTAATATGCGTGATGGCGGACTTCTGGAATCCAAAGGATGGAAGCGCCTCGTTATTGAGAAGCCTTTCGGATATGATTTGGAATCGGCACGCAAACTTAATGGTCAGCTTAGCCAAGTATTCAAAGAAGAGGAGATCTACCGGATCGATCATTACTTGGGTAAAGAAATGGTTCAAAATATCGAAGTCATCCGGTTTGCGAATGCTTTCTTCGAACCGCTCTGGAATAACAAACATATTGCGAACGTGCAAATTACACTTTCGGAAACCGTTGGTGTCGAAGAACGCGGCGGGTATTATGATAAGTCCGGAGCCCTTCGCGACATGGTTCAAAACCATATGATGCAAATGCTCACAATGATCGCCATGGAGCCGCCAAGCCGCCTTCATCCGGAAGATATTCGCGATGAGAAGGTAAAGGTGCTTCGCTCTCTGCGTCCTTATGAGAATCATGATGAAGTTAACAAGCATGTCGTGCGCGGCCAATACTCAGAGGGATCGTCCAAAAACAAATCGCTAAACGGCTATCGTGAAGAGGATTCGGTTAATTCGGAATCTCTGACCGAGACGTATGTCGCTGCCCGAGTTTTCCTGGACAACTTCCGCTGGGCCGGCGTACCGTTCTATATCCGTACCGGCAAACGCCTTCCGGTTAAAACGACGGAGATCGTCATCGAGTTCAAAAATGTGCCGGATAATGTCCTCTTCGCACGCCGGCATGATCTTGCGCCGAATTTGCTCGTTATCCGCGTTAACCCGATGGAAGGCATTTATTTCAAAATCAATGCAAAAAAACCTGGTGTAGATAATGTTGTGCAGCCGGTCTCTATGGAATTCTGCCAAAGCTGTCTCATCGGAATTAATACTCCGGAAGCTTATGAGCGCCTGATTTATGACGCGGTACGCGGAGAGTCGACCTATTTCACCCGTTGGGATGAAGTGGCAGAAGCGTGGTCGTATGTGGATCGGTTTGCAGAAGCATGGCGCGAGGACAGCACCAGCCTGCAGTTCTATCCGGCTGGATCATGGGGGCCAGAACGCACAGACGAGCTTCTTGCCCAAGATGGTTTCCACTGGTGGACGGTAAACGGCCAGGAAGAAGATAATGTGATCTGGCTTTCAGGAGGCGGGAAATAACGAGGCTATTGTATTGGCCCGTAATCCTGCGTTTAATATGATTTGCCATCAATTGGTTGGGATGCGTTACCCTTGCTGCACTTGAATGCTCCGCTGCATATGCTAAGATGATGTTCTAAGAAGATCATCATCAGCTTTGGCAGCGTGTACCAGGAAGGGGAGCGGGTCTACGCATCCTGAACCGCTGCATGTGAAAATGAAGGGAAAACAAGATGAGTAAAACAATATCGGATGAATTAAAACGAGAAGTAGAGAAGCGGCGCACGTTCGCCATTATTTCTCACCCGGATGCGGGAAAAACAACCTTGACGGAGAAGCTGCTGCTGTTCGGCGGTGCCATTCGCGAAGCAGGGTCGGTTAAAGCGCGTAAAGCAAGCCGCCATGCAACAAGTGACTGGATGGAAATCGAGAAGCAGCGTGGAATCTCGGTTACGTCATCAGTTATGCAGTTTGATTATCAGGGGCATCGCATCAATATTCTTGACACTCCTGGTCACCAAGATTTCAGTGAAGATACGTATCGGACGCTGACGGCAGCGGACAGTGCTGTTATGCTTATCGACGTTGCTAAGGGCGTCGAGGCACAAACGATAAAGCTGTTCCAAGTCTGCCGTAAACGCGGGATTCCGATTTTCACGTTTATTAATAAGCTCGATCGTGAAGGACAAAGTCCGTTTGAGCTGATGGAAGAGCTGGAGCGGGTGCTTGGTATCCGTGCTGTGCCGATGAACTGGCCGATTGGTATGGGACGCGAGCTATGCGGCGTCTACGATCGTATGAAAAACCAAGTCGAGCTGTTCAAAGGTAACGATCATTCGACGATCTCAGTCCAGAAGGTTACGGACTACAAGGATACGGTTATTCGCGATATGGCGGGAGACTATCTGCATGATCAGCTCGTTCAAGACCTAGAGCTGCTCGATGTAGCAGGGGACCCATTTGATTATGAAAAGGTTCAAGCAGGGGAATTGACGCCGCTCTTCTTCGGAAGTGCCGTGAACAACTTCGGGGTACAAACATTCCTGGAGAACTTCCTTCAGCTTGCGCCGTCACCGACTCCGCGAAACACCACCGAAGGTTTGGTCGAACCAACCAACGAGAAGTTCTCGGGTTATGTATTCAAAATCCAAGCGAATATGAACCCGGCACACCGGGACCGTATTGCTTTCCTTCGGATTTGCTCTGGAAGGTTCGAACGAGGCATGAGTGTACGCCATGTCAGGGCGGGTAAGGATATTAAGCTGTCTCAGCCGCAGCAGTTCCTTGCACAGGACAGGGATATCGTAGAGTCGGCATACCCTGGTGACATTATTGGTTTGTTTGATCCGGGGATTTTCCGAATTGGCGATTCGTTATCACAAGGCACTGAGGTTGTGTTCGATGAGCTTCCTACCTTCTCCCCCGAGATCTTCGCCAAAGTTACGGTTAAGAATGCCCTGAAATACAAGCAGTATCAGAAGGGCATTAACCAGCTGACAGAGGAAGGCACCATCCAGGTGTTTCAATCTACCGGCGGTTTCGAGGAAACGATTCTTGGCGTAGTCGGACATCTTCAATTTGAGGTGTTTGAGTATCGGATGCGAGCGGAGTACGGGGTGGAAATTCAGCTTCACCGGATGACCTTCCAGTTTGCCCGCTGGATCGTCGACGATAAGATCGATCCTTCCAAATACCGGATTAACTCCACTCTCGTCAAAGACAAAAAAGATAACTATGTTGCTCTTTTTGAGAATGAGTACGCGATGCGTACGGCGATGGAGAAGAATCCGACGTCCAAGTTTCTGGAGACTGCACCATAACAATAAAGGACCTCACAATGCCAAATTGGCGACGGTGAGGTCCTTTATTTGTGATGATCCATTAGATAACGTATTATTCCTTGATTAGACTTGGTACGCTTCTTCCAGAAAGCTGCTCCATTGTTCGATAATGCTCCATTTGACTGAGTATATCTCTTTCAATCGCCCCGTTAAATTCCTTGATCATGCGAGGTAGCAGAAACAAATCGACAACAATCCAAATGAAAAGGGCAATCGCAGATAATGCGAAAAGAATAATAGAAGCAATAATGAGGCCGTCTGAGCCGATTGCGGAGGAAAGATACATCATCAGATAAAAGATTGAAGCCATGATAAAAAGCAGCAGCTGAATGACGGCAGTCCATTTTCTCTTTAAGTAAAACCGGTGCAGCCCCAGATGTCCGCCCAGCAGCATCAAGTAAGCGATGGCCGCCGATTTCTCATTTCGCTTAAGCTCGGATGAGAAAACCATCAGCTCATTTAACGATAAATCCTGTTTATTGAGCATGCCTGCGCTCCTAGCGATTCATTGCATTATGGAAATGCTTTTGTGAAATCAGATCGTTGATGATTTGATCTTCGATTCTCTGATTTTCTTCTTTCACCCAGGTATGAAGCAGGAAGGCATCAATGAGTACCCAAATACCGGATACAATATATCCAATAACAGTAATCGTAAGAATAAGCTGTGCTACTGCGGATCCGGTTTTCTTCATGTAAAAACGGTGTGCGCCGAAAGAGCCGATAAAAAACCAAAGCAGGTAGGCGACGACCATGTTCTTTCCGTGATTTTTTACTTCCTGATCCAGAAGTAATAGCTCGCGAGCATCAAGCTGGCTTTTTTGAGCAATGTTGTAAATCATCGTAAACGTCCCCTTTTGTAGTAAAATGTTCGAAATTAGCCTTATATAGTATATGCGAATGAATCTGTTGTTTCAACAAGGAATATATAAATTAAAAGCATTATGCCGCAGTAATTTGAAGCGCTTGAAAATGTTAAAAACATAGCGGTTTTTAGGTTGACACTGGCACAGCTTCATGAGAAAATGTACGCGTGTACATTGTATATTTATTATCAATTGAACGGAGGAAGGACCTATCCACAGAAAAGAGGTCGCCAAGCTTGCGGGTGTGTCGGAAGCGACGGTTTCGCGAGTATTGAACGGCGTCGGACCGGTGAAGGAGGAAACCCGCAAGCGAGTCATGGAAGCCGCGCAGCAGCTGAATTATGTGCCCAGCGCGCTGGCTCAGCGCTTTGCCTTGCGAAGAAGCGGTAATTTAGGAGTTATCCTCCCTATGCTGCCCAAAGTAAATCTATTCTCCACTTTTTACTTCTCGGAAGTATTAAGCGGCATTGGCATTACAGCCAAGCAGCGCGGTTATGACCTGCTAATGCTGTTTCGGGAGCCGGATGAACCGAGGGACTATGTGAATTTGTTCCGTACTCAAAAAGTGGATGCCTGTATCGTGCTTGGCGCGCAGGATGTGCCCAATGAACGAGCGGCGCTCGCTGAGCTTCAAGATGGCCGTCATCCTTTTTGCCTTGTGAATCAGCGGTTTGATGGCGAATCCTTCAACACGGTGGATGCCGATCATCAGATGGGCAGCTGCCAAGCAGTAAAGCATCTTGCTGAGAGAGGCTTCAAACGGATTTTGTTCTTGAATGGGCCTGCTGTGTATTCGAATAGTTTGGACCGTCTTGATGGTTACCGGCAGGGTATTGAGGAAGCAGGTCTTACTTATGATCGTTCCATGGTACTAGTCGGCAATTACAGCCGCAAGAGCGGTTATAAACAAGCGGAAGCGGTTGCTTGGCTCATAAGAGAAGGTCGAACGGATGCTGTAATAGCGGCGAACGATCGGATGGCTATTGGACTTTTGCAGGGTTTGAAGGAGCTTGGTATTCAGGTTGGGAAAGATGTCGCTTTAATCGGATGTGATGATTCAGACGGGGCGAGATTGACCGATCCGCCATTATCATCCATTCAAGTGCCGTTCTACGAGGTTGGGTGCGCCGCAGCCTCAAGATTGCTCGATACGATATCGGATCCGCGCAACTCTTTTGCAGTGAAATTGCCTGTTAAGCTGATTGAACGCGCTTCATCTGCAGCCGTGGCTTTTACAGAATCATAAATCAATCTATTCATTCTATTTATAATAAACTAAATTTTATGAGAGGCGGAAATAATCAATGAGTAACATTCGCATTGGGATGATTGGCTACAAATTTATGGGTAAAGCACACAGCAACGCATATCGTGCGCTGCCAATGTTCTTTCCTAAAGTATCAAAGCCGGAAATGAAAGCCATCTGCGGCCGTGATGCAGAGGGTTTAGAGAAAGCGCGTGAGCAGTTCGGATGGGAGAGCGCAGTAACCGATTGGCGGGAGCTTGTCAAACGCGATGACATTGATGTTGTTGACATCAATGCGCCGAGTGATGCCCATAAAGAAATAGCGCTTGCAGCCGCAGCGGCCGGAAAGCATATCTTCTGTGAGAAGCCGCTTGCCCTGAACTTAGCGGATTCTGTTGAAATGCTCAAAGCAGCAGAGCAAGCAGGGATCAAACATATGGTTGGCTTCAACTATCGCTTTGTACCGGCGGTTCAATTAGCGAAAAAGCTCATTTCCGAAGGGCGTATCGGTAAAATTAATCACTTCAGAGGTCTCTTTCTGCAGGATTGGATCGTTGATCCAAGCTTCCCGCTTGTATGGCGTCTCCAGAAGGAGATTGCCGGTTCCGGTTCACATGGCGATCTTGGCGCGCATGTCATTGATATGGCACGGTTCCTGGTTGGTGAATTCCAAGAAGTTATCGGCATGAGCGAGACCTTCGTGAAGGAGCGTCCAATTGCAACTGCGATGACAGGCCTTAGTGCTACAGGCCTAAGCGCTAAAGGTGACAAGTCTGCTCAGCTTGGAGAAGTTACAGTAGATGATGCAACCGTATTCTTGGCCCGTTTTGCCGACGGCGCACTTGGAAGTATTGAAGCCACGCGTTTCGCACCAGGGCATCGCTGTACGAATACTTTTGAAATAAACGGCAGTAAAGGCAGTATCAAATTCGATTTTGAACGTATGAACGAGCTTCAGGTTTTTTTCACAGATGATGCTGAGGATGTTCAAGGCTTCCGCCGCGTACTTGCAACTGATCCGTCTCATGCGTACATGGATGCATGGTGGCCTGCTGGTCATACGATTGGCTACGAGCATACATTCACGCATGAAATGCTTGAATTCATGAATGCAATTGCAGAAGACCGTCAGCCGGTTCCAAACTTCGTGGATGGAGTCGAATGCCAAGCGGTGCTTGAAGCTGTCGATAAATCCATTGAAGAACGCCGCTGGGTTGCGATTTCTGAGCTTCGATAAGTTTAAATATAACGCAGATAAGGATGGGAACAATGAGAAAAGCACTGATCGTATGGGGTGGATGGGATGGCCATCAACCGAAGGAAGTTGGAGAAATCTTTGCTGCTGTTTTGCGCGAAGAGAACTTTGAAGTAACGGTGTCTGATACGCTGGACGCTTTTAAGGATGCCGAACTTATGGCTCAGCTTGATCTGATCGTACCCGTATGGACGATGGGAGAGATCTCGCAAGAGCAGCTGCGTCCGCTGCTTAATACCGTTCAAGCAGGCTGCGGCATTGCCGGCTGTCACGGAGGAATGGGAGATTCCTTCCGCAATGAAGTAGATTATCAATACATGGTAGGCGGCCAATGGGTCGCTCATCCGGGCAATGACGGCGTTCGTTACGATGTAAACATGGTCGATGCAGCAGATCCGCTTACACAAGGAATCGGCGATTTCGAGGTGTCCTCGGAGCAGTACTATATGCATGTTGATCCAGCGATCAAAGTGCATGCAACAACATCTTTCGGCGATGTGAAAATGCCTGTCGTATGGACGAAAACATGGGGCCAGGGCCGCGTGTACTACAACACGCTTGGACATCAAGCTAATATCGTTGAAATGCCGCAAACAAAAGAATTGATGCGCAGAGGATTTCTGTGGGCAGCACGTTCATAGTCACGATCATCTAACTAATCCATTAATCATCGTACTGGGGGATTATTCGAATGAGTAAAGTTAAAGTCGGTATCGTTGGCTGCGGGAATATTAGCCATGTGTATTTTACAAATCTTAAAAAATATCCGGAAGTTGATTTAGTAGCGGCAGCAGACATTGATCTTGCCCGTGCGCAGCAGCGTGCGGAAGAGTTTGGTCTGGAGAAAGCCTACACGGTCGATCAACTTATGGCGGATCCGGAAATCGAAATCGTCGTTAACCTGACTATTCCTAAAGCACATGCGTCCGTATGTCTGCAAGCTCTTGAAGCGGGCAAGCATGTATACGTGGAGAAACCAATTGTTGTTACTCGTGAAGAAGGCAAACAAGTGCTTGCTCTTGCAGCGGAGAAAGGTCTCCGCGTAGCAAGCGCCCCGGAAACTTTCCTTGGCGGTGGTATTCAAACTTGCCGGAAGCTTATCGATGAGGGCGCAATCGGAACGCCGATATCGGCATCAGGCTTCATGCTCTGCGGCGGTCATGAGAGCTGGCACCCGGATCCGGAGTTCTACTACCAAATCGGCGGCGGACCTATGTTTGATATGGGTCCTTACTACTTAACAGCTTTCGTTACTCTGCTCGGACCTATTCGCCGTGTTACCGGCTCTGCGGTTATTTCTTATCCAGAGCGCACAATTACCAGCGAGAAGAAACGCGGCAACAAAATTACAGTTGAGACCCCAACGCATCTTGCGAGTGTGCTTGATTTTGAAGGCGGTGCTGTGGGCACGCTTATCACAAGCTTCGATACGAAGGCAGGAACTTCGCTTCCCAATATTGAGATTCATGGCAGTGCAGGAACCTTGCTCGTGCCGGATCCGAATGGCTTTGGCGGAAGTGTGAAGCTGCGCCGCGCCGGCGGAGACTGGGAAGAGATCGAATTGACACATGGCTACACGGACAATAACCGCGGAATTGGTGTTGCCGATATGGCCCGTGCCATTAGAGAAGGCGGCCAGCACCGTGCGAACGGAGCGATGGCTTATCACGTTCTGGAAGCTATGCATGGTATTCACGATGCTTCCCGTGATGGCAAGCATTATATGATGGAAAGCACATGCGAGCGTCCTGAGCCGATGCCGGCGCTTGAGAAACAATCGAACTAATTAGCTAACAAAATAAACCATCCTTTGTCAGCTTGCTCTAGATCAAGCTAACAAAATAAACCATCCTTTGTCAGCTTGCTCTTTAGCAAGCTGATTTTTATTTGCAATTCGTTTACAATAGGTATGTCTGTACAAACGTGTTTAGAGAGGATATAAGAGCATGCAACTCATGATTCGCGGCGGGCAATTAGTTTTACCGGATCGCACGGCTGTAGGAAATCTGTGGATCAGGAACGGATTAATTAGCCGGATTGAACTTGATGCCACTGCCAATAACAGCTCCAGTAAGCTTAATGACGATGAAACAGAAACGGTTACGATAGATGCATCAGGTAAATATGTGCTGCCAGGGCTTATTGATCTGCATTGCGATGCCATTGAGAAAGAGGTTCAGCCAAGACCTGGCACACTGTTCCCGCTTGATATGGCGTTCATGGAATTTGAGCGCAAGCTGCCTCTGCACGGCATTACGTCCATGTATCATTCCTTGTCTCTAGGTGTAGGATTGAGTCTGCGCGGGGATCATATTCTCACACAGCTAGTCGAGCTGATCCGTCAATACCGCTGTAAAAGGTCTATGGTGCACAGCCTGATTCATCTGCGGTATGAGGTTTCACATTTGGCGGGTTATCCGATCGTCGAGCAGTATGTCCGTGAGGGGATTATCGATTACTTATCTCTAATGGATCATTCTCCAGGCCAAGGGCAATATCGCGAGGAAGGCTCTTTTGAGCGTTATGTTATGAAAAATCAGGGCGTTGACGTGTACGAAGTGAAAGCCATTGTTGATGAATTGAACGAGCGAAGAGCGCAGGTGGATTGGGAGAAGCTGCATAAGCTTGGAGAACTGGCGGCTGCCCGAGGGATTGCCGTCTCCTCGCATGATGATGATTCACCGAAGAGAGCGGAGCAGTCCAGACAGCTGGGCAGTACAATAAGCGAATTCCCGATTACGCTTGAAACGGCTCAATATGCAGCGGAGCAGGGCATGTATGTATGCGTGGGAGCGCCGAATGTCGTGCGCGGCGGTTCCCACGATCGAAATTTGCGTGCAGCGGATGCAATCACCGCCGGAGCCGCTCATATTTTATGCTCGGATTACCATCCATCCTCACTGTTAACCGCTATTTTCAAGCTGTCGGATGAAGGGATCTTACCCTTGTGGCAGGCAGCGGCAATGGCCTCTCTGAATGCGGCAAAGGCTGCTCGAATAGACCATTATTGCGGTTCCCTCACGGAGGGTAAAGCCGCGGATCTCATTATCGTTGACCGGTATGAGCAGCATCCATGGGTGAAGCATACTTTAGTGAACGGGAAAATCGTCTATACAAGTGACACCATTTAACTTGGACTAGGCGGAGCTGATTCAGCATCTTGGAGATGATTATAAAGTGTCTCCACCATTTTATTATGTTCGGTTGCTTCACTGCTTTTCCAGATCATTTCGAACAAAACGCCAAGACCGGGAAGTGCCCGCTCATCGTTGCCGATCGAACTTTCAATTACATCGGTGAGCTCTTCACCTGACTTGCCCTGTACGCGACGGACGATTGCTTGCCTCAAATCAAGATTGTTCAACCGGACCCCTCCATCATCACTCGATTTCGGACTTAATATAACCCGGAGCGATTCTTTTCATGCTGGAGCTTGCTTTCGGCTCCGCCTTTGAACTGTGGTATAATAAGTCAAAGTAGCGTTATTATCCATGTGTAAAGGGTGTGCAAACGTGGCGAAAAAGCAGTATGCAGTCATTGGGATGGGCCGCTTTGGTTCAAGCGTGGCTAGTTCCCTGTCGAATCTGGGCTTCGAGGTTCTAGCCATCGATTCGAGTGAGCAGAAAATTCAAGAGGTTGTCGGTTCTGTCACACATGCGGTTTCAGCTGACACCACGGACGAAGAAGCGCTGCGGGCACTGGGAATACGCAATTTTGACGTCGTCGTCGTTGCGATTGGCGCTGACATTCAAGCCAGTATTTTGACAACGCTGATCCTGAAGGATTTAGGTGTGCCGAAGCTGATCGTAAAAGCTCAAAATGAACTTCATGGTAAAGTGCTGAACAAGATAGGTGCGGATAAAGTTGTTTATCCGGAGCGTGATATGGGGATGCGTGTAGCCCATCATTTAATATCTCCGAATATCCTTGATTATATTGAGCTCTCAGACGATTACAGCATTGTGGAGATGAAGGCTCCGGGACCAACGATTGGGAAGAATCTCAAGCAGCTCGATATAAGGGCCAAATATAAATGCAACGTATTGGCGATCAAGACCAACGATCAGATGAATATTTCTCCTTATGCGGAAGATGTGATCAAAGAAAACGATATCTTAGTTATTGTGGGCAAAAATGCTGATCTGGCAAACCTTGAAATTGTCTACGCGGAAGGCTGAAGCTAAACGTGAGTAAATCGATATTAAGTCTTACATCTTTACAAAATGATACTGTAAAAGCAATGGCTGCGCTTCTGGAGAAGAAGCACCGGGACCGGACGGGACAGTTTCTGATTGAGGGCGTGCATCTGGTTCAGGAAGCTTTGCTTGCCGGTGCAGATGTGCAAACCATCGTATTTGATGCTGAGCGCGGTATTCCTGCGGAGCTGAAGAAGCTGCTTCAGAATGCGGACTGTACTCTGATCGAGGCGACTACCGGCATCATGGCCAAATGTACAGGAACGGATTCGCCGCCGCCTGTATTTGGCGTTGTAGCCAAATCACGCTACGAAGAAGCAGCTGCCTTGTTCAAAGCGCAATCACTTGTCGTTGTGCTGGATGGTGTCCGTGATCCCGGTAATGTTGGAACGATTATCCGAAGCGCTGACGCTGTAGGTGCTGATGCTGTTGTACTTGGCCGGGGCAGCGTTGATCTATACAACCCCAAGACAGTCCGCTCGACGATGGGGTCGCTTTTTCATCTGCCGATCATCGAAGCAGACTTGGCCGAGCTGCTGCCGGAAGCGAAGAAGCAGGGCATTCGACTTGTCGGGACAAGCCTGCAGGCATCGGCAACCTGCTACGGCTATGACTGGAGCGGGCCTACATGGCTGCTGCTCGGGAATGAATCGAATGGATTATCCTCGTATTCCCTGGAGATGGTGGATGAGAACGTAATCATTCCGATGCATGGGCAGTCGGAATCGTTGAATGTGGCGATGGCTGGCACAGTGCTTCTGTATGAGGCGCTGCGGCAGCGGAAATATGCGTAATAGATCAACTTATCTGTGGTGTGAGCTGTAATTCATTTACGTAATACAAATTGTTGCGATCATTAGCGTTGTAAGAGCCTACTACGATACTTTTATGCCCGCAATCAATGGAACCAAGCGTGTGGGAATTGTCACTAGGCGAAGCGAATTTGGATTGGCTATTCGGCTGGAGTATGTTAGGATCATCTCGCTCGATCCAAGCATGAAATTTGCCGTTCGTTACTCTTGTCGCATGAAGGCTCATAGTCCAGATCCCCGCAGATAAGCCTGACTCAAGGAAAACACCGATCAAATTATCGTGGTTAATTGGATCGTGTTTGCGATAGGCACGAACATGATGACACTTTCGATGTCCTCATCATACATAGGCTCAAAGCCATGATGAGCAGGATGGAAAACGCCCACAAATCCTCTTTTGTTTATGCTGCAGAAGAGGAGCCACTTCAATAGCAACGAAAATCGCTCCTGCAGCAAATATGCCGAATATAGCCCACATAACGATTCTCACTCCTTCTTTTCAAGCTCTGTAATGAACGAATTCGTTTCCGTACCCGTAAGTCTGGTTATTATATCGACTTCGACTCGAATCGGCAGTTTGGCAAACTCCTCGCTAGTCTTCCATTTTTTTTCAATATCTCGAGTCGGCTCGATGAATCGCCTTCGCAAAAACCGAAAATATCGGAGTTAAAGTCTTTTTGTACTTTGCGAATCGTCTAATCGATGATGGCCTAGACTCTATGTTCGAATTCCTTTTCCTCCATTTATTACCTTTCCTTTTACAACGCCCCTGGAATCGTACACATCCATACTTATGTTTCCTTTCCGGTCTTCCTTGATCTTATTATTCATATCCCGACTGTCCGGCTGGCGATCCCAACATAACGATGATACCGAATAATCCGAAAGATGCGGCCAATCCCATGAATGCGAAACGCAGCAGCCGAGTCGATATCCCAATCTCTATACTTGGGAAAAAGAAAACTGGAAATCGCTGTCATGGATATGACGGTCACCATCGCCGCCGATACAAGTTCGGCTCCAAGCACCAGTGCGCCGATAATGGAAATTGAGGTGCCAATCGCTTTGGGCATGCGAACGCTCTTCGTGCAGCAGTTCAAAGGTAATTTCCATAAAAAGCGCTTCGATAAAGGCTGGGAAGGGAATGCCTTGCACGTCCATCGTCCATATAGATAAGCACCGCAAGAATTCCGCTACTACCGAGAGTAACCTCTTTGATCAGTAGATCGGAGCTGCCACCCATCTGGGATTTGATCAAGCACGGGTATTGATGAGCGGCCAGAGGCAGTGGCGCCTTTTAGATTTGAAGCACCGCTTACCCCTTTCCCTAGCCGCCAAGCATGCAGGCGTGACCCTCACATTAAAGCAACTCATCGCCGCAGGGGAACCATAATCAAACGTTATGAGGTATTGCTCATCGAAGGCGCAGGTGGCGTTGGAGTAACGTTGTCAGAGGATTTTCTTGTGATTGACTTGATCTCGGAGCTTCGCATACGACCCTGGTCGTATCTCGTTCCGGTCTGGGAACGTTAAATCACTCGCTACTCACAGTATCAGACGCCCCAATCATAAATCACGACCACATGACGCTGACCGTTTTGAGGTAGTTATCGCACTTCCGCTCGCATCGCTAACACAAACAAACCAAGTGACATTATCGGGCATAGCGATGATAAAAAACGGGAAGATGACAGGCACTCTCACTGGTGGACAAGCCAAGGACGTTCTTATGCTCACGAATCAATTTAAATCAGGTGTTTTGCAAGTTCCTTGCGAAAAGGTTGGCAATAATAAGAAGCATATGATTGAATCGATTGAGGTACAAACAATCAAGACGAAGTCAAAATCAATTCTTAATTCAGGTAAGCTCAAAGTGAAAGTTGACGTCAAAATGAGTGGAAACATAAGTGAGTTAAAATGCTCAAAGTTGGAGACTCGCGAAGATGAAGTGAAATTTATGAGGAATGTGGAGCAGTATATGGAGAAACACCTTATGAAAACTATTCATCTCACTCAAAGAGAAAAAATCGATTTATTGGGTATTGGCAATATGCTCTACCGTGATCATACAAAGATATGGAAAAAATGGAAAAGTGATTGGGACAAACGCTATTCGGAAGCAGATTTTGAGGTTCGGGTTTCTGTCAAAATTACAAATTCCTTGACGACTGTGGAAAAACCCTTATATGCCAAGTAGGAGGAGGGATAATATGCTTGAAAAAATAATTGTCTTGTCAATGATGTATATCCTTGTACTCAGTACCGACTTCCGAACGCTATTCAATAGCAGGCCTCGCGCAAAAATAATCTACTTCGGGATGATGATCTTCACGCTTTATTTCAGCATTGATTATCTCGTTGAACCTGAGTTTCCAGATTTGGATACGCTTGCCGATGCCGTATTGACTAAACCGGCCAGGATGATCGTCGAGTTTTTGAAAGTGAAATCGACATGAATAACCGGGAAACGATCAGCATTACTCAAATGGCGTTCATATACTTCGCTTATATAACCGGTTCGGCCATGATCGTCATACCAGGCCCTCTCGTTAAGATGTCACTAAACGCGTCATGGTTGTCGATTTTAATATCACTTGTCATCGGTTTGGTGTTGTTGTACATTTTTTTTTATTTGCAAACTCTTTATCCGGGATTAACCTTTATAGCATTCAGTCGCAAAATTATCGGGAAGTGGCCGACCGTGATCATCGCTTGCTTGATACTTACTATGGCGTTCCATATGGCGGTCGGTATTTTTATTGACGTCGCAGCCTTTATGAACAGTATGATGTTGCCAGAAACGCCGATGTACGTGTTCACGGGAATGCTGTATGTTCTTGCCGCATTATTGTTGCGCGGAGGAATCGAATCTATAGCTCGGATGTTTTCAATATTAATTGTGGTGATCATGGTTTTCTGGGCGATCGTCTTGATTCTATTGATTCCGGATTACCATCCGGAGTTTTTGCGTCCGGTTTTTCCGGAAGGCATCAAACCGATGCTGTTAGGCTCTTATTTGACATTTGGCTTTCCTTATGGCGAAGTGGTACTGTTTATGATCATGCTGCCTTTCGCACGGGCCAAACAATCAAAACCACTCAAAAAGGCTTTGGTTTGGGCAATGTTAGCGAATGGAACTGTTCTGGTACTTTCTACCATTTGCACGATTATGGAACTCGGACCCATCGCCGTGGAAAAAAATACTCGCTGTTCGTTCTCGCACAATTGGTTGAAGTCAGCGATAGTATAGAGCGAATCGAAGCTATTATCGGAATGGCCATGATTGCGGGGTCTCTCATGAAGGCGACGATAACATTGTTTGTTATTCAAGTTATCCTGACGGAGTTGTTCGGTCTCTCCAACGATCGTTTACTGTCAAATCCTATATGTCTGACAGCCCAATTGATGGCGCTGACTTTACCGGCAACGATGAAAGAATGGGAGGAGATCGTTACGATTGTCCACCCGCTCTGGGTCGCGATGGTCTATGTACTTCCGCTGCTGCTCGTCGCGTCGGTGGCTTTTTGTAAAGAGAGATTTGGAAAGGTGCAATCTTAAAATCAAGCCCTTCAAGACCGGTCCATGATGGACCTGAATTTGAGGAAGTGCTGGCCCATTAATATACTGCATTTTTTGACATATACTGTACGGTGGGTTCTAATGATTAGGGTATCCACTGGCAGCATCAAGACCATCGAAGAAGGTATTTTCTACATAGTGCCTGAACTAACTGGTGGGGACTTTGATTCTCGATTCCCGAAACGGTGAGCTTTTACTGGATTTTCATCCACGAAGTGATGAAGAAATACCTTATCTATTCTGACGACGAGCAATGATGTCATCATATTGTCATTCTGACACGCCGACCCGCTGATTATTGGCGCGTCCGCGTGTCATTTTCTTGCTGAAAGCTCCAGTCCGGAGAAATACGCCATCGTGAATGTGCGGAACTGGGACGCTGCTTGTGAAAGATAACGGCCTTCCGGCCAATAAAGAGCGATTGAGCGGTGGCAGTAGGGTTCCTCCAAAGGGATGGTCACGACGGAAGGCCCGGTCGAGCCTCCCCAAGTTATGGCGGGCAGGAAGGCGACGCCCTGGCCTGCCCGGATGAGGCCGCGGACTGTAGCGGGGTCGTCGCTCTCAAATTGGATGCGCGGCAAGAAGCCCGCCAGCCGGCAGAAAGCGTCTGTCGTTTCGCGGAGAGACTTGTCCGGCGGAAGACTGATGAAGTCTTCATCCTTCAACTCTTCCAGACAGACGCTCGAACGTCCGGCCAGCCGATGCTCCGCAGGAACGGCGACGACGATGTCCTCCCGCAGCAGCGTGACAGCTTCCATCCCGGGGGGACAATTAGCCCCATCGGATAAACAAAGGTCAAAGTCCGGCCGGCTGCCTAAAGCAGAAGCGTGCTGCAGCAGATGAAACTGAGTATTCGGCCACTGCTTTCGGTATTCGGCCAGCAGCCCCGGGAGCAGATGGGAGGAAACCCGGACGTCGAGCGAGATAAACGGCGGGTCGATCCGGACGGAATCCTGCAGCATCCGTTTGCCGTCTTCAAGTGCTCGGAGCGCGATATCGACCTTCTCGAGAAACTGCTTCCCGTTTTCATTCAACAGAATGGTTTTGTTCTGCCTCACGAACAGCTTCGTACCGAGCTCCTCCTCCAAGGCTGCGATCATTTTGCTTAATGCCGGCTGTGAGATGCGAAGAGCAAGGGCTGCTTTGGTCATATGCTGCATCCGGGCTGCCGTTTGAAAATAGATTAACTGAAGCAATTGCACAACTATTCCCGCTTTCTATTGGATCATAACTAAAAGGTTATGTAATCGATGTATAAATATATATTATTACTTATCGATAAATAAAGCTATAATGACCGTAACACCTATAGACGGGAGATTGTTACAGTGATTATTGATATTTCATCAGGCAAAGTGAAGGGCATTGAAGTGAACGGCGTCCATGTGTTCCGGGGTATTCCTTATGCCGCACCTCCCATTGGCAGACTCAGATTCAAGCCGCCTGAACCGCCGAGGCCATGGGCAGGCGTGCGGCTCTGTGACAGCTTCGGGCCGATCTCGCCGCAGAAGCAGAACGCGCAGGAATTCTTTCCTCATCAAGTTCAATCCGAGGATTGCTTAAGCCTGAATGTTTCGACAAGCGGGACAGGCCGACTGAAGCCGGTTACGGTCTATATTCACGGGGGGAGGCTTCACGGCTGGAACAGGGGCGGAATACGAGGGTATCCGGTATGCATCAGAGAACGGTATCGTCTATGTCTCTTTGAATTACCGGCTTGGCACCTTGGGATTTCTATACTTGGGCGATCTGCTGGGCAGCGGCTATGAGACGTCGGGCAATTGCGGCATCCTGGATATCGTCGCAGCGCTAAACTGGGTACAGATGAATATTGAAGCGTTCGGCGGTGATCCGCGTCGTGTCACGGTCATCGGAAATTCTGCCGGAGCAAAATGCACAGCTGCGCTCTATGCCATCCCGGAGGCCGATGGCTTGTTCAGCGGCGCGGTCGCGCAAAGCGGCGCAACGCAGGCCATCCGTAGTCAGGATACAGCCGGCGAGACCGCCCGGAAGCTTCTGCATCATCTCGGCCTGCAGGGTAAGGAGGCAAGCCGTATACTCGACCTGCCGGTAGAGCGGATCATGGAAGCTCAAATCAAGGCAGGACCGGATCTTTCGAGCAATCTTCATATGTTCGGCCCGGTGGCTGACGACATCATCATTCCGAGGGACCCGCTTGCCTATGTGAGAAGCCGGGCGAATCTGCCCGCGCTCTTATTAGGCACCAATGAAGACGAGGCGGAGATCTTTATTCGTAACGAACCGGATCTTCACGTTCCCAACCTGGAGGCGGTGGGCAGGCTGTTCGGCCTAAACGGACCAATCGTCTGGTCTGTCTATCAAAGCTATGCTTCTAAGATACAACCGCAGGAGGCATGGAAAAAGGCGTTGACCGAGCATATCTATACGATCGGCACCATTCAGTTCGCGAATGCTGCGGCTGATTCAGGCGCAGCGGTGTGGATGTACCGGCTGACCTACGGTGGGCCGTGCGGTGCTGTACATGGCTACGAGAACGGGCTTATTAACCAAGCAAGCGATGAATACGGACTCGTGGCTGCGCTGGACGATCCCTATCATGTGACGGCTGAAGGCCGGTTATTAGGCCGCAGGATGCGTGCATCTTGGATGGCGTTTATGCACAGCGGCGACCCTAATGTTCCTGAGCTGCCGCATTGGCCGAATTATGATGGGGAGCGTTCGACAATGACGCTGGATCTGGAATGCCGCACCCGCACCGATCTTCCTGTTCCTGCCGGAGAGGGCTGTCCTCATCAGGTTTGGAGAGCAGGCTCATGACGATACTCGGGATCATGCTGGTTATGACCGCTCTTGGGCTGCTGCTTGGCTTCGTTGGAGCGGGAGGCTCCGGCTTTATCATAGCCATTCTAACCGTCGTCTTCGGCTATCCCATTCATACGGCGCTCGGGACAGCGCTGGCTGCGATGTTCTTCTCTTCCCTATCGGGTTCCATCAGCCATTACCGGGAGGGGAACATGATACTTAAGGCGGGAGCGGCTGTCGGTTTGGCGGGAGCGGCAGGCGCTTGGATCAGTTCCGGCTGGTCCTCGCTTATTCCGGCCGACCGGCTTGGCTGGATGACATCGGGCATGCTGTTCTTGTCCGGTCTTGCTCTGTGGTTCAAGATGGCATCCGCTGCCCGAGGGAAAGAGGCGGTGACCATACCTGTCGCAGGCGGTTGGCGGTTCTGGTTGTATGCTTTATTGATCGGAGTCGTGACCGGTGCCTTATCCGGTCTGTTCGGGATCGGTTCCACACCTTTCATCCAGCTGGGTCTTATGCTGGTGCTCCGAATGCCGCTGCGTTATGCTGCCGGTACAACGATGATGGTTATTATTCCGATTGCACTTGCAGGCGGTGCAGGTTATTATTCCGTCGGCTATCTCGACGTCCACCTGCTGGCTGTCGTTGTCGCCGGAACGATGTGCGGCTCCTTCCTGGGAGCCAAGTTCACGAAAAGAGTACCGGCTCTCCTGTTGAAAACCTGCATGGTTATAACGCCGATGCTAGGGGCGGCCATACTGCTGCTGTAAGTTTATGAAGAGCCGAGGGGATGAAACGCGGCTGGGTTCTTCCTGCGTTCGGGATCTCTACGAGGCGGCTCGAGTCAACGGAAATGTAAGACTTGATAAATGGAATGAAAGCTGACGTGAAAATTGCTTTGAGAGGCAATTTTCACGTCGGCTTTTTACCGCTAACTATTATAAAAATGGATGCGCTTCACCAGATGCAGATAAGGAATCTTTCAGCGTTATTTCCTCTTCTGTATTCGTACAGCCATATATTCATTTCCCGGTATATCGATTCTAAATGTTCCTTGATGATAACCGGTGTCTTCTATCGTCACATTCCATGTATCTATGATTTCCACCTTGTAAACATGCTCGTCATCCCCGTAATAATAAAGGCGGTAATTGCTGTCGTTATAGAGCGGAAGATCCGGAACAGCGCATGCGTGCTGCGAGGCTTTCTTTAATCCTGCCCAGCGTGGCGTTTCATTCAAGACCTGGGATAAGAACGACAATCTTGCTGCACTTTCCCCAAGGAGCTCGCCGCCGTGCGACCACCAAAGTATGCTTTCGGTATGCTCAAAGGGTCATAAAAGCCTTTTACGGTTATGCCTTGAATCTCATAATCAACAAAAGGGTTTTTGTCCGAAAAGCCCGAAGCTTTCACTTCGAATACATCCCATTTTTCAATTGTCCGATTCATAATGAATCTCCTCTGCGATTTTTTTATTCTCTGAATAACTAAACAGCTAAACAATTGATAGCCAAATGATGAATTTCATGATAAATTTAGCATTGGAATGCCGGATCTTCAATGAAATTTAGTGATATTTCGAATTAAATTAGGTATTTTATAGAAAATTTAGTTAAGTTTATTAATTTGTTTAGTTGGTGGAAGAGGCGGTTAACGGACTGCTAAACGTAACAATTTCTCTTTTCTCTTCCCGATTGAACCTGTTTGATATAAAATTAACCTAAATAAACCGATGGACTGCCCCCCTGTATTGGCTGCACGCATAGGCAGGACTACATGATAAGGAGATTAAAACGATGAGAAAATACAAACTGCTCCAGCTCATACAAGAAGCCGGTGTCGTCGCCGTCATTCGCGGCCGCTCTGCCGAGGAAGCGGTGCGCTTGTCCCGCAAAGCAATCGAGGGCGGGATCCGCGTCATCGAAATTACACTGACGGTACCTGGCGCCCTGCGGGCGATCGAGACGCTTGCCGGTGAATACCAATGGGAAAACCCGAGTGCGGAGAACTATGCAGTTATCGGTGCCGGAACGGTGCTCGATGCCGAGACGGCCCGGGCCGCCATATTAGCCGGCTCAGCATTTATCGTCTCACCTTCGCTGAATCAAGGGACGGTACAGCTGTGCAACCGGTACCGGGTGCCGATTATGCCCGGCGTCATGACGATCCAGGAGATGACTTCCGCGCTTGAGCTCGGTGTGGATGTTATGAAGCTTTTCCCGGGCAACTTATATTCGCCGTCGATGATTCCGACTGTGCATGGACCGCTGCCGCAAGTGAATCTGATGCCAACAGGCGGCGTCAACCTTGAAAACCTGAAGGAGTGGGTCAAGGCGGGCGCATTCGCCGTCGGCATAGGCTCAGATCTGACAAAGGATGCGGTTAGTCAAGGGAACGACGAGCTTGTGGCAGTGAAAGCGAGGCAGTATGTCCGTGCCTTTGAGGATGCGAAAGCGGGAAGCTAACCGACTGTCCTTAATTAAGGATCCGACGCGATGAGCGAGCATTGCAGCGGGAGGGTTATGCCGAATCGGGGAGATGGCAGGTGATGTGAGCTGCTCCTCCCTAACCGCGCTCCAACCGGCATATCCGTCTAGAGCGGCTTGTAATATCTATAAAAACTGTACATTTGCCTTGAGAAAATTCATACCCTTACTTGCCTCCGGGGACTACAATCATGTTGTGCGTTATATCGAGACATGGGAGGACTTAATCGATGCTGGAGTATGTGAACGCAGAGAACAAAAGCTGGCTTGATGAGGTTTGGGGCAAGCTGCAGACGAAGATGACCGCTGAATGCGGCCGAATCGGAGACCGAATTCCGTATGTGCCGGTGGACGGCGTTTATTAAGGAAGACAAGGGCGAAACAGACATCTACTGGTGGACGAACGGCTTCTGGCCCGGCATGCTGTGGCAGATGTACCATGCGACCCGGCAGGAGAACTACAAGACTGCTGCTGTGGGAGTTGAACAGCGGCTGGACAAGGCGTTCGAAGGATTCGACGGGCTTCATCACGATGTGGGCTTCATGTGGCTGCACAGCGCGGTTGCCAATTACCGCCTTACTGGTGACGAACGGGCGAAGACAAGAGGCCTTCATGCCGCCAACCTGCTGGCTGGCCGCTATAATCCGCGCGGCAAATTCATTCGCGCCTGGAATGACGATTGTACAGGCTGGATTATCGTTGACAGCATGATGAACATTCCGATTCTATACTGGGCAAGTGAAACGACGAATGATCCAAGGTTCGCCTATATCGCCAAGGATCATGCGGACACCGTTCTGGCTAACGTGGTTCGCGATGACGGTTCCTGCAATCATATCGCCATTCTGAATCCGGAAAACGGCGAGTTGATGGAAGCGCCGGGCGGGCAGGGTTATGAGGCCGGCTCCTCGTGGTCGAGAGGACAAGCGTGGGCGCTGTATGGTTTTGCCCTGAGCTACCGTTATACGAAGGATTCCCGTTACCTGGATGCCGCCAAAAAAATTGCGAATTATTTTATTGCGAACGTTGCATCCACCGATTTCGTTCCGCTTGTGGACTTCCGTTCGCCGGCTGAGCCTGTCAAGTGGGATACGACGGCTGGCGTTTGCGCGGCCTGCGGCATGCTTGAGATCGCGGAAGCTGCCGGTGAATTGGAACGGCCTTTGTATTTGAATGCCGCCATTGCTGTTTTACAGGCAACGGACCGGCGTTTCTGCAACTGGAATCCGGAGGAGGATTCCATCGTGGCGGGCGGAACGGAAGCTTATTTTTGCCGTCCGGGCGGAGACGATGTACCCATTATTTATGGGGATTATTTCTTCATCGAGGCCGTTTTGCGCTTGAAAGGCGAATCGTTCATGATTTGGTAAAGCGGCGAATCAGTGAATCAGGATCAGGCCGTTTCGGCCTCAACCAGTGATGATAGGCGGGAGGAACGCCAGTGTGGAAAGCGGATGATTTATTAAGCCGGCTGTATGAGGAGGCGCTTCAGGGGCATCGTGCGGCTGGGCGCTCTCAAAGCCGGGAAAGCAGAAAATCAGATTTGACCCATGCGCTCAAGGCGGCGATCGGCCATTTCGAGCCGAATCAGCACCATGTGCCGATTCGGCTCGAGAGGGTCGAATGCGACGGCTACATCAGAGAACGCGTTGAGCTTTCGGCGACGCCGGGGCTTTCTTTTGCGGCATATGTGCTGATTCCCGCAGGCGGATCTTCCGGTCTTCCCGGCGTTTTGGCGTTGCACGGACATGGCTACGGCAGCCGGGAAATCGTCGGTCTGCTGCCGGACGGCTCGCCCGACCACGGGAAGCCTGGCATCCATCAGCATTTTGCCGTCCAGCTTGTGAAGCGCGGCATGGTCGTGATCGCGCCGGACGTTGTCGGTTTCGGAGAACGGAGACTGGATGCCGATCTGTTGAAGAACCCCGATACGCCTAGCTCCTGCTTTCGGCTATCCACGCAGCTGATGATGCTCGGAAAGACGCTGACCGGTCTGCGCGTCGCCGAAGCGGTGCGGGCGCTCGAATATTTAGTTTCGCGGCCCGAGGTGGATGCAGGGCGGATCGGCACGATGGGCTTCTCCGGCGGCGGACTGATCTCGTATGCGGCTGCGGCGCTGGATGAACAGATCAAGGCGGTTGTGCTGACCGGGTTTACGAATACGTTTAAGGACAGCATATTTGCCGTTAACCACTGCATCGACAATTACACGCCGGGCCTGCTCACGCATGCCGAGCTTCCCGAGCTGATCGGGCTCATCGCGCCGCGTCCGCTGTTTCTGGAGTCCGGGAAGAATGATCGGATCTTTCCGGAAGAGGGCTTCAAGCAAGCGGCTGCGAAGATTCAGGCGATATACGAGCTTGAAGGCGTACCGGAAAAGCTCCAGACCGATCTGTTTCCTGGCAAGCATGAGATTAGCGGCCGGATCGCCTATGACTGGCTGATGCGAACGCTCGGTTGATTCATCCATGCTTATTGCAACCTGACTTAATCATCCTCCACAATAAGGAAAGGAATCTTTGATCGGAGACACGTTTACGGACAGC